>NZ_CP071953.1:625820-938730 GCF_020084865.1 Candidatus Kaistella beijingensis
CATCCGGATTGAGCATGAAGATGAAATCTAAAGTAATTTTAGAATATAAATCTTCTTGCAAGTTGGGTTGATGTTTGAAAACCTCCAATAAATCGAGCATTGCGTGAGTTGCATTCGATTCGTTTCCGTGCATTTGCGACCATGCTAAGACTCTTGTTTCACCATTTCCCAAAGTAATTTTATAAATGGGTTTTCCCAAGTAGGAAGTTCCGACTTGTAAAATTAAATCGCTGTAATTTGTCTGTAGATAAAAAAATAATTTTTCGGGGCAAATATAGCGATTTGGGAAATCAGGATTTTGTAGGTAATTCAAGTTTTCTAGCATCAATCAAAATATTACATTTTTCAAATTTAATTTTTTTAATTAAAATTAAAAATTAACTTTTGTAAAATTGTTAAACAAGTCAAAATGTCAGTTTGTCTGTTGATAATTTTGTGGATTGCATTATTTTAAAAATAATATTGTAACTAATTTAAAATCAATATATTATTTTATTTAATTAAATAATTTTATCAATATTACTTTAAGTGAAAATTACTGTATAAATCTCCATTTGGAAGAAACTTTTCTAAACGAGAAAGAAAAATATCATTCTATCCGTTCCAACAATTTTTACAATTGTAAATTGATTCTAAAATTTAATAATCCTTATCTTTGCGCTTATTTTTTATATATGACAAGCGAGACTTTATTTTTATTAGGATTCTTATTATTCATCTTTTTCATCCTGGCTTTAGACCTTGGACTTTTAAACAAAAAGTCGGACACGGTTTCAATGAAACAGGCGGGTTTGATGAGTTTTTTCGTTGTAGCACTTTCCATGTGCTTTTATTTTGTGTTGATTACTTATGGTCACCTACTCCACGGAATAGACAGTATAGAGAAACTTCAGAGCGTAATTACTCGACATCATCATCCGGTGAAAATCATTCCGGGAGATTTGGATCACAGCATTCAACTCTATAATCAAAATTTAGGTTTAGAATATTTAACAGGTTATGTTGTAGAATATGCATTATCTGTAGATAATATATTTGTTATCGTTCTTATTTTTGGGGCTTTTGGGGTTGCGCAAAAGAATTACCATCGGGTATTATTTTGGGGCATTTTGGGGGCAATTGTGATGCGTTTCATCTTCATCTTTGTGGGAGCTGCTTTGATTGAGAAATTTGAATGGATTATGTATGTTTTCGGCGCTTTCCTGGTATTTACAGGAGTTAAGATGTTCTTCGACCGAGAGAGTGACGAAAAGATAGATACTCAAAACCATCCTGTAGTCAAATTTGCCAACCGATTTTTCAAGGTTCATAATCACTTTGTAGGCAATAAATTCTTTGTTACTATTGATGGTGTAAGAAAAGTTACTCCTTTATTCTTGGTACTATTAATCATTGAGGGAACCGATTTAATTTTTGCTGTGGATAGTATTCCGGCTATTTTTTCGGTAACAAAAGATCCATACATCGTATTCTTTTCCAACATTTTTGCGATTATTGGATTGCGTTCCATGTTCTTCTTATTGGCAGGAATTATCGACAAGTTCCGTTTTCTAAAAATTGGTTTGGCTGTACTTTTAACATTCATCGGATTGAAGATGTTATTCCATCATTATTTGGAAGAATGGGGATTCTCAACGACACATTCTTTGTTGATTATTGTAGGAATTTTAGGGGCAAGTATTTTATTCTCACTAATTTTTCCTGAACGTAAAAAGGAGAGAAAATTAAAATATAATCCTGAAAACCAAGACGATTTACACTGATAATTTAATTTTGTAAATAAATTAAATAATATAAGACCAATGCTTTACGTGTTGGTTTTTACTTTTGTAAAATATATCAACGTGCTTTTATTTACATTTGTATTTTATTTTTGTAAATTAATTATTTACATTTGTAATTATGAATTTAAACGAGCGGATTTCAAAAATCATAAAATATTCAGAACTTTCCTTATCGGAATTCGCTGACAAGATCGAGGTGCAGCGTTCCAACATTTCGCATATCACTTCCGGACGAAATAAACCTTCCTTAGATTTTTTGATTAAGATTAAAGACCATTTCCCCGAATTACAGTGGGATTGGCTCATTAATGGAGATGGTGAAATGTTGAAAAAAATCGAACCCGAAATTATTCAGGAGAAACCAAAACCTACTTCACTACCCGATTTGTTCTCCTTAATCGACGACGATAATTTTGGAATGACAGAAAGTGAAGACCGAGTTTCAAAAGAAAAGCCGCGAGAATTTAAAATTCCTGAGCCAACTCCCGAAAAAGAAAAAATATCCGATTCTCAACGATTAGAAGTCCCGGAAAATAAAACTATTTCACAAGTTATTGAAAATCAGGAGAATAAAATAAAACGAATCGTGCTATTTTACGAAAACGGAAAATTTGAGAGTTTTGAACCTGATTGTTAGCGGAAATTGTAAAATTAACAAAGAATAATTTTTTATATTTGAAAATTAAATAGAATAAAAATGACAATAAATCAACTAGCAGATAGTGCTCTTGAATATTTAAAGGGATTTTTTCCAGATGCAGATAAAATACAGTTAGAAGAGATTGAAAAAACAGATGATAATTTATATTGTTTCATTACTTTAAGTTATGAGTCATCTGATATTCCTGAACCGACTAATTCTTGGCTGATAAAAAAATCTAGAAAATTTAAAATCTTTAAAATCGATGTTGAGACTGGTGAAGTAAGGTCTATGAAAATTCGTGATTTAAAAATATGAATTTAGAAAATCTTGTAAAAGATTTGAGGAATAAGCTAATAACGCTTGATTGTAACGTACTTTTGCTATTAATAATTGGAAGTGTAGATAAAAAGCATATTAGTAACTTTAAAAGAACTTCAATGTTCACCGAAGAACATTATGACATCTTAATAAAATTAATATCTAATAGTCAAATATTATTAACTCCAAACGTAATTACTGAAGCTAGTAATTTATTAGAATCTTATAGTTATGACAAGCAAAAAGTTGGTTTAAAATTCCTTAAAAATATATGTGCAAATATTCCCGAATCTTATGAAAAGTCAGTTAAACTTGTAGAACTAGAAATTTTTAATAATTACGGTTTATCTGATAGCTCTGTTTTCAACCTTTGTAAAGTTGGCGCAATTGCAATTACAATTGATTTTAATTTGTATATAAGCTTATTAAGCAATAATTTAGGAGTGATTAATTTTAATCATCTAATTTTTGGACAGAACTAACAACTTCCGCTAACATCGTATTGGCGAAATGGCGGGATAAGGGAGAAATTGAAAGTTTCTCCTTTTTCTGTCGCAACAGCCTTTTATATTTCCTTTTTTTATAAATTTAGAAAATAATAAAAGGCTGTTGCTTAGCTTAGTGCAAAATTGAAAGTTTTGGCTTTCTAATCCGCCACTATCGCCAATACGCGGCCCGAAGTACGAAATGCGAAGTACGAATTATGAATTAAGAAATGAGAATTTTGAATTATGAATTTTTTGGGTGGTTTTCGTTCATAAATATTTTATTTCATCACAAAATCACTCAAACGCTTCAAACACTCAAACCCTCAAACTCCCAAACCGTCCCACTTCAATTTGTCGCACAATTTTTGTAAATTTGATATTCACACAAAAAATTTCCCTATGAAACTTGGCGATCTTGCGAAGGAACTTAATATTTCCACCAAAACGTTGATTAAATTTATTCAGGATTTTGATCTTGAACTTTCTGAATGTTTAACGACCAACTTCGATGTGATGGAAGATTTCGTGAAATTTGCAAGAGAAAATGTAAACTTTCTAAAGAAATATGAAGAAGATTTAATGAAGCAGAAATCCGTTCAAGATATTGCCGAAAACATCAATCAACCCACAGAAAAAGTTGAAGAAATCATCAAAACCGAAAAACCAATAGTTTACGACAACGGATTATACCGATCTTCAGTTTCAAGTTATGGTATCGATAATAAATTAGGCGGAAATTACCAATTTGTCTATGACTATTTCGGCAAGAAAACAAGTTTGGCTGAACGTGATTTCATCGGTTATCGCGACTTGTTTTTCTATATTCGGGAAACGCTTGAACCCTTTCTAAATCCCAATCAACTAAAAGATTGGGGAATTCATAAACCTGCAGGAATTATACTTTACGGTCCTCCCGGAAGTGGCAAGATTTTTTGGGCAAACAAAATTGCGGAGATTATTAATTACAGTTTTAAAGAAGTCAAAAAATATTATTTGGGAACTTCATTTGTTAATGGAAACAAAACCAGTTTCAACGATTTCCTCGTTCAGATGATGAAGGAAGAAAAGGTTTTACTTTTCATGGAAGATTTTAACGAAATCATGACTTTCAGAAATGAGGAAAAATCGGTTTCTTCCTTCGATGAGGAAACAAAGGATATTATCTTACACTATATTGGTCATTTTGAGGAAGAGGATCTTTTGATGGTCGGTTCGGCAAATACGCTATATAATATTGACAGAGAAATTCTCGCTCCCGGAAGATTTGATGTGGTAATCCCGATATTTCCACCCAATGCAAGAGAACGTTCACAGATGATTTTGTATCACATGACGGAAAGTCTTTCCGATGATGCCATGTTGATGAAGATTTTGGTGAAAAACAATGCGGATCATTTACCTTTTTGGGAAGATGTTTCTAGCAAGATGAAAACCTTTTCAAATACCATGATTATTGATTTCACCCAAAGTTTAAAGAAAAGAATCCGAAGCAGTTACCAAAAGAACAACAACGAAAATATTAAGATCGATCAATCTTTATTGGATGCATCTTTACGCGACGCATCATCAAAATTAACAGAAGAATATTTGAATCAAGTTGCCCAATTTATCCACGATGTCTCGGTGAACAATGCCGATAATTTCAACAGCAGAATTCAGGCATTACGATACGAACTTGATAATTATAAAGTGATCGAAGCACCAAGAAAATCGATTGGTTTTACACATAATGATGACGGAAAATAGTTTCTAAAAACTACTTTTTCGTCTTTTTAGGGACTTTTAATCCTGCTTGTTCCGCTTCTGAAATTCCGATTGCGAGGGCTTGTTTTCTTTCGGTAACTTTGTCGCCGGAAGATGATTTCAATGTTCCTTCTTTGAATTCGTGCATTACTTCACCGATTTTCTCCTGTGCTTTTTTGGAATATTTTCTGGTTGACATCATTTAAAATTTTTGTGATTGATGTGTTTTCAACAGCCAAGATTTTGCCAAAGAAACTCCCAAAAATACCTTTAACAGAAATTAATTTCTTTATCTTTGGAATTCTTATTTTAATTAAAACATGAAAAAACTCGTTCTGTCTTTGGCGATTATTGCTTCTGTTTCGGCATTTTCGCAGGAAATTACTTTGGATAAAATCTATTCCGGATATTATCGCGGGAAAAACATTGCAGGAATCGCGTCCTTGAAAAACGGTGAAAATTATGCGGTCATCGAACAGGGCGGAATTGCAAAATATTCCTATAAAACCTCGCAAAAAGAAGGAAATATTGTGGATGGAAATTTTCAGTCCTACATCTTTAATGACGACGAATCCAAAATTTTGTTGCTAAAAGAAAGTGAACCTATTTACAGACATTCCTTTCTCGGAAAATTCGATGTTAAAGATTTGAAATCGGGAAAAGTTTTAAGCCTAAATAACGGAAATTTTGTTCAGGAGCCGACTTTTTCTCCGGATGGAACCAAAGTCGCTTTCATTGTCGACAATAATCTTTATTATCAGGAATTGAGTTCAGGAAAAATTATCCAAATTACGAATGACGGAAAGAAAAATTCAATATTAAACGGACTTGCTGATTGGGTTTATGAGGAAGAATTCGGACATGCAAGACAATACGAATGGACGAAAAATTCTGATGCGATTGTTTTTGTAAAATCGGATGAATCGGAAGTTCCGGAAATGTACATCCCGATTTATGGAAAGCAGCTCTACCCTTCTGAAATGCGTTTCAAATACCCGAAAGCAGGCGAAAAAAATTCGATTGTTTCCGCACAGCTTTTCCGTCTCGATTCAGGGAAAACGACTCCTTTAAATTTAGGAAGTTTCAAGAATTATTATATTCCAAATGTTTACAAAACGGCGAAAGCGGATGAAATAATGTTGATTACTTCAGACAGAATTCAAAATGCTTCCGATGTTTTAAAGGTAAATACCAAAACAGGAAATATCACGAAACTTTTCACAGAATCAGATGATAAATGGGTCGATACAGACAATGTGACTTTAGAATTTTTGGCTGACAATTCCTTCATTTGGGGAAGCGAAAGAGACGGGAACCGCCATCTTTATTGGTACGACCAAAACGGAAAATTGAAAAAACAAATTACCAAAGGAAATTGGGAAGTCACTGATTATTACGGATTTAATCCAAAAACAAAAGAAGTTCTCGTACAAACCACCGAAAAAGGTAGCATCAATAAAGTAGTTTCGAAAATCAATATTGAAACCGGTAAATCCACGTTGCTTTCTAACGCTGAAGGAAATAACAGTGCGAGTTTCAGCGGAAATTATAATTATTTTATCGAAACTTCTTCTTCTGCCAAAAAACCTTACACCTTTGTTCTAAAGGATGGAAACGGAAAGACGATGAAAGAACTTCAAAACAACAACGAACAACTGAAAAAATTAGAAGCCGACAACTTCGTGACCAAAGAATTTTTCACGATTCCAAACGAAGCAGGAGATCAAATGAATGCTTACATCATGAAACCTAAGGATTTTGACCCAAATAAAAAATATCCACTTTTCATGTTTCAATATTCTGGGCCAGGTTCTCAGCAAGTTTCTAATTCTTGGGACGGTGGAAATGGACTTTGGTTCAATCATTTGGTTCAAAAAGGATATATCGTAGTTTGTGTAGATGGTCGTGGAACAGGTTATAGAGGAACAAAATACAAAAAAGTAACCTATAAAAATCTAGGAAAATACGAAATTGAAGACCAAATTGCTGCTGCAAAATGGTTAGGAAATCAATCTTATATTGACAAGTCTAGAATTGGTATTTTCGGATGGAGTTATGGTGGTTATATGGCAAGTTTAGCCATGACAAAAGGTGCAGATGTTTTCAAAGCTGGAATTGCGGTAGCGCCAGTTACCAATTGGAGATATTATGACAGCATTTACACCGAAAGATTTTTACAAACTCCACAAGAAAATCCTGAAGGTTACGACCAAAATTCACCTACAACTTTTGCGAAATTATTAAAAGGCAAATTCCTTCTCATTCACGGAACAGCTGATGACAACGTACATTTCCAAAATTCTATGGAATTTTCTGAAGCATTAATTCAAAATAATAAGCAGTTTGAATTTATGGCATACCCAGACAAAAATCACGGTATTTATGGCGGACAAACCAGACCTCAATTGTATAAAAAAATGACTGATTTTATTTTAGAGAATTTGTAAAAAGTTGTACACTTAAAGATAAATTAAAACCGCAGAAGAAAATTTCTTTTGCGGTTTTTTATGGGCGCTTATCAATGTCTTGGTTTCCTTGGAAAACAGCATTTATCCTAATTAATTTTCTGTTTTCATCAACTTGATAGAAAATAATATACGGATATTTTTTAAGAGGTAAACCTCTGAAATCTTTGTAATACCTTTGAAAAAAAGGATTTTGCTTGATTTTTTGCAGAGTTTGCTCATAATCTGTCACGAAATTTTGTGCAACTTTTAGAGAAGCTTCTTTTTTATAATATGAAACAGCTTCTTTAATATGAGATTTTGCTAAAGACGAAATCCTAATTTTATAGGTCATATTCTTTCTCTAATTCAGCTAAAAATTCATCATGGTCTTGAAATTCAGAATCATCTAAATTTTCTTGACTGTCTAATATTTTTTTATGATTTTCAGTGAGTTTGAACGTTTCTTGTTTTGATGAATTCTTACTTTCTTTGGAAATGTATTTTTTTTTCAAGAAATCAATATAGTCATTCACATTCCCTAAAAGTTCTTTGGGAAGTGTCTTTAGATTTTTTTCTAAATCTTTCATTGTGATTTCCATTTTTTTAGAATTTATTTTTACCAAAGTTAGAAAAATTTTTAATTTCATTTAAAAATCCTATTTTTGGGAAATATCAATTTAAAATATGGAAAAATCGACCGCAAAACATCCGAAAGGATTGCCTTATCTGTTTTTTACCGAGATGTGGGAACGTTTCGGATATTATTTAATCCTCGGAATTTTCGTGCTGTACATGATCGACCCCAAAGAAACCGGTGGATTGGCTTTTAACGACAAAAATGCAGACGACATTTTCGGAACTTTTATCGCACTCACCTATCTAACCCCGTTTTTGGGCGGATTTTTGGCAGACAGAGTACTCGGTTATGTTAAAGCAATCTATATTGGTGGTGCTTTGATGGGACTTGGATATATTGGATTGGGAGTTTTCAAGGAATTATCGATGTTTTACGTTTCGATGGGATTGATTATTCTCGGGAACGGATTCTTTAAACCAAGTATTTCTACCCTTTTAGGAAATCTTTACGAAGAGGAACCGTACAGAATGAACAAAGATGCAGGTTACAACATTTTCTATATGGGAATTAATATCGGTGCTTTTGCGTGTAACATTATCGCCGCCTTTATGAGGAATAAATTTGGTTGGGGTGAAGCGTTTATCACAGCCGGAGTGGGAATGTTCATCGGTTTGATTATCTTTTCTCTTGGAAGAAAACATATTATAAAAGCCAACATTATGAAACCTGTTCAGGAAGGCGACACCAAAATTTCTGATGTATTGGTTAAAGTTTTCTTGCCTGCAATTGTTGCGGGTGTGATTGGTTGGATGATTCCGGGAAATATTTTCGGAAGTGATTCTACCGATGCCTTTATTTTTGCCTGTTTACCGGTGATTTATTTCTACGTCATGCTTTGGGTAAAAGCGAATGCGGAAGACAAAAAACCAATCGGCGCTTTGTTGGCGATTTTTGCTGTGAGCTTAATGTTTTGGGCAGTTTTCAAACAGAACGGAACGGCGTTGACAAGATGGGCAAATTATTACACCGACAGAAGTGTTCCTGCAGCAATAGAAAAACCTTTGGAAGCCATTTATTTAGTGGATGCTAAAGATTATCAAACCAAGGAGGTGAATGTTTACGACAATCAATATCAAGCACAAAAAGACGAATCAGGAAATCCAATCAAAGAACAGGGAAAAGATATTTATTTCCGAAATGTTTCGCCTGAGAAAAAAGCGGTGATGGAAGCTAATCCGAGCGAGAAAGTCTATCTTTATAATACTGAATTATTTCAATCAGTGAATCCGTTTTGGGTAATTGTTTTAACGCCAATTGTCGTAGGATTCTTCATGATGCTTCGCAGAAAAGGAAAGGAACCTACAACGCCGAGCAAAATTGTTTTAGGATTGTTTATTTCCGCACTTTCCTGTTTGGTGATGGTGGGAGCAGTTTACGCAGGTGATAATGGCGCCGTGAAAGTTTCCGCATTATGGCTTGTTTTTGCTTATGGCGTGATTACCGTGGGTGAATTATGCCTTTCTCCGATGGGACTTTCCTTGGTCTCCAAACTTTCTCCGCCGAGAATTACCGCTTTGATGATGGGTGGATTTTTCCTTTCGACCTCTATTGGTAATAAATTATCGGGAGTTTTAGCAAGTTTTTGGTATGATTACGAAAACAAGGCGAATTTCTTCATCGTAAATTTCGGATTATTGCTTCTTGCGACACTTCTCGGATTATCAATTCTGAAAAGATTAAACAAAATCATGAAGGAAAAAGGAGTAAATTAAATGTAACTCAATAAAATAACCAAAAAGTGCCGAAGAAATTCGGCACTTTTTATTTTCAAAACCTAAAATAATCGCTCTTCAATTCAGAAAAAAAACTATATTTGTTGGTCTTAACAAAAATTAACAATTAAAAAATATGGATACAGCAGTGCAAAAAGGACACCCGAGAGGACTCTACCTTCTGTTTATGACAGAAATGTGGGAACGTTTTTCCTACTACGGAATGCGGGCAATTTTCGTGTTATACATGGTGAAAATGCTTGCTTTTGATGATGCAAAGGCATCTGAAATTTATGGAAGTTACACAGGTTTGGTTTACCTTACTCCACTTTTGGGTGGTTATCTTTCGGACCGTTTTTTAGGAAACAGAAGAAGTATTGAAATCGGAGGAATTTTGATGGCGATAGGACAGTTTTTAATGTTCTTCTCTGCTGCAAGTTCGGGAGCGATGGCGATTACCTTGATGTGGATTGGTCTTACTTCGCTCATCATCGGAAACGGGTTCTTTAAACCAAATATCTCCACGATGGTGGGACAACTCTATCCAAAAGGAGACCGCAGAGTTGATGCTGCTTTCACCATTTTCTATATGGGAATTAACTTGGGAGCATTTTTCTCGCCGTTGATTTGTGGAACTTTGGCAGAAAAAATTGACTTCAAATGGGGATTCCTTGCTGCAGGAATTGGGATGGTGATTGGTTTATTTACCTTCATTTTACAAAAAAACAGATTACTTGTTGACCAAGACAATAAACCTATCGGTATGCCATCTAAACCATTTGGTATCACGCAAATCGGAATCGTTTTGTTAGCCATTGCAGTAATTTTCTTTTTCATGAACTTCAAAACGATGTTCAACAGTGATTTAGATATTATTGGTTATTTGATTTATGGAGCGATGATTGTGATGCCCTTAATTATTTTAACCGACAAATCTTTAACAAAAGACGAACGCGACCGAATCATGGTGATTTTCATCCTTGCTTTTTTCGTGATCTTCTTTTGGGGCGCATTCGAACAGGCAGGAGCTTCATTGACCATTTTTGCAGACCGACAAACCGACAGAAACCTTTTCGGTTGGGAAATGCCTGCAAGTTATTTCCAATCGGTGAATCCTTTGGCAATTATTCTTTTAGCGCCTTTATTCTCCTCATTGTGGCTCAATTTAGGAAACAGAGGAAAAGAACCTTCTTCGCCTAAGAAAATGGCAATTGGTTTGGCTTTGGTTTCATTAGGATACGTTGTAATTGCATTTGCTGTTTACGGATTAGGAATTGCTGACAAAGTTTCAATGTTTTGGTTAATAGCACTTTACGTAATTCACACGATGGGGGAACTTTGCTTGTCACCAATTGGATTATCGATGGTGTCTAAACTTTCACCTATCAGATTCTCCTCTTTATTAATGGGAACTTGGTTCTTGGCAAACGCAGCTGCGAACAAATTTGCAGGAACTTTGTCTGCATTGATTCCAGGTGGTGGAGAAAATGGTGAAGCAGCTAAAACCACTTCATTTTTAGGTTTTCAAATTGCAAATCTTTTCGATTTCTTTATGGTATTCATCGTAATGTGTGGTGTTGCAGCTGCAATTCTATTCGTTTTGAGCCGTTGGTTGGAAAAGAGAATGCACGGAATCAACTAATTTTTAAAAAAACTTAATTTATCATAAAAACCACTGAATATTCGGTGGTTTTTTCTATTTTAGTGCGTTGGTTTGCCAAAAAGCGTTGTGAGCGCTAACAACGCTCAACATCAATTATCAATTATTAATCATCAATTATGAACTTAACCCTCGAACAAATACAGGATTTCAAAGGAAAATATCCACGACAAATTTGGTCTCTCTTTTTCTCCGAAATGTGGGAACGTTTCTGCTTCTATGGAATGCGCGGAATGCTCGTTTTCTTCATGATTTCCGAACTAAAATTTGGCGACCAAAAAGCAAATTTGCAATATGGTGCAACTCAAGCTTTCGTTTATGCATTCACTTTTGTGGGCGGACTTTTTGCGGACAAGATTTTAGGATTTAGAAAGTCTTTGTTTTGGGGCGGACTTTTAATGATTGTAGGAAGTTTAATTCTAGCCTTTGAACCCCACCAATTTTTCTTTTTAGGAATTGCTTTTACTGTTGTTGGAACAGGTTTCTTTAAACCAAACATTTCCACCATGGTCGGTAAACTTTACAAATCAGATGATGCAAGAAGAGATGCAGGATTTTCGTTGTTTTACGCAGGAATTAATCTTGGTGCACTTCTCGGCGGATATTTGTGTATCGCGATTGGAAAAGGCGAAATGCTTTCCTCTGTAATTCCCGAAAACAAAAGATGGAATGTCGCCTTCGGATTGGCAGCAATCGTAATGGTGATTTCCTTGATCAATTTTGTTTTCACTCAAAGAAGAATGGGACCAATTGGGTTAGCTCCCCAAAAAATATTGGCCGATGGAACCAAAGTTGCGCTCGAAAAATGGAAGGAATATGGCGTTTATGTCTTGTCTTTAATCTTCGTTCCATTGATTATGGTGATGGTTTCCGTTCCTGAATATACCGATTATTTCATGTGGACAGTTGGACCTTTAACGCTGATTTATCTTTTCTACGAAATGTCAAAAGTAAATTCGTCAGAACGAAAAAAACTTTGGGCAGCGTTGGTTTTCATTGTATTCTCAATCCTTTTTTGGGGAATTTATGAACAATCGGGCGGTTCATTGAGTATTTTCGCCGCAAAAAACTTAAATAAAGATTTATTTGGACTCGACCCAAATGGAGTAAATAATTCAGGAGGCGCATTTTTCATTATTTTCCTCGCTCCATTGGTTGGACTTTTATGGGTTTGGTTGAGCAAAAGAAGATTAGAACCAAACACTTTAATAAAATTCGGACTTGGATTTATTTTCCTTGGTTTAGGTTATTACGTTTTGTTCGCAACCAAATTTTTCGCCAATTTACAGGGAGTTACCTCATTGAATGTTTTCACCATCGCACTTTTGGTCATTACTTTTGGTGAATTGTGTCTCTCTCCTATCGGTTTATCGATTATGACGAAACTTTCCACCGAAAAATTGCAGGGAATGATGATGGGAATGTGGTTTCTCGCTTCAGCTTACGGACAATATGTTGCAGGAATTATCGGCGCAAATATGGCGACCGCAAAAGAAGGTGCATCAAACATGGATGCACTGATCGCTTATACCGACGGTTACAAACAATTGGGAATTTACGCCTTAATTGCAGGTGTGGTCTTAATTTTGATATCTCCGATGGTGAAAAAACTCATGCAGGAAGTTAGGTAATATAATTCTTCTCGTAGGGTAAAATCGTGATTTCTCCATGAAACTAATTTCAAATCATTTTTAACAATCGCATCAAATGTAAATCCAATATAAGATGAAGAAAATTGCCTTTTTATTGTTCGCATTGTTTGCTGTTTTAAGTTTTTCACAAGTCAAGTGGATGACCTTGGAACAGGCAATTGCAGCGCAGCAAGAAAAGCCAAAAAAAATCTTCATCGATTTTTATGCAGATTGGTGCGGCCCGTGTAAAATCATGGATAAAAACACTTACGGACATCAAGAAATCGCCAATTTTTTAAACGAAAATTATTATGCCGTAAAGTTTGATGCGGAAGGAAAAGAAAGCGTAACAGTTTTTGGGCGAATATTTTCGAACCCCGAATTTTCAAGCGGAAAAAAGAGAAATTCCATGCATGATTTCACAAAGTTCATGAACGTAAATTCAGTTCCATCGATTGTTTTTCTTAACGAGCAAAGCATGCCGATTACGAATATCAACGGTTTTCTCACTGCAAAAGAACTTGACCCTTATTTAAGAATTATTTCGAGCGATGAATATAAAAAATTTAAATCCCGTGCAGAATGGGAAAATTATCAACGCAAGATGAAATCGACAATTAAGGAATAACTGTTGCACATGATTTCTATTAATGCAGCTTGCAAAGGAAATTATAGTTGATATTCAAAAGTATTTTAAAGTTCCAAACCTTAAAACATAGACTTTCAATTTATTTGGAAGTCTTTTTTATTTTCACGAAATTCGCTCGTTATCAAAATGCACTATTTATTGCGAAGCAAATTAACCATTGACACTTGATTCATCCATAGAATTCTTAAAAGGAATCGGTCCCGAAAGAGCCAAATTCATCAGAAATGTTTTGGGAATTTCCACTGTGGAAGATTTGCTGACTTTTTATCCGTTGCGATACATCGATAAAAGTAAAATCCATAAAATTGGCGCTTTACAGGAAGAACCCGATGCTGAAATTCAATTAAAAGGCAAAATCACCGACATTCAGGAAATCGGTTACGGAAAAGGTCAGAAAAGAATGACTGCAAAATTACGTGACGAAACGGGAACTTTGGAGTTGGTGTGGTTTCGCTATTCCAAATGGATGAAGGAGCAGATTCCTTTGAACCAAGAAATCTTCATTTTCGGGAAAGTAAATCTCTTCAACGGAAATTTTTCCATGCCGCATCCGGAAATTGAAATGGATGAGAAAAAGGCACTTTCAGGAACACTTCTTCCTATTTATCCGGGAAGTGAAAAATTGGCGAAAAGAGGAATCAACAATAAATTTTTTCAGAATACTTTAAGTGAAATCGTCAGAAATCTACCTTCGTTAATCGAAGAAAACCTACCTGATTCTTTAATGAAAAATTTAAAGTTAATCGGTCGAATCCCTGCTTTTTACAATATTCATTTTCCGAAAGATCTCAATCATTTTGAACATGCAAACCGAAGAATTAAGTTTGAGGAAGCGTTCTTTTTCCAATTAGGTTATGGATTAAAAAAGCAGCATCAGAAAACATCTGTCGTGGGAAATCCGTTTCCAAAAGTAGGTGAAAACTTTAAAAACTTTTATGAAAACAATATTCCTTTTGAATTGACGAATGCACAAAAGCGGGTTTTAAAGGAAATCCGGACCGACATGAAAAAACCGATTCAGATGAATCGACTTTTGCAAGGTGACGTTGGTTCAGGAAAAACGATGGTCGCACTCCTTTCCATGCTGATTGCGATGGACAACGGTTTTCAAAGCTGTATGATGGCTCCAACTGAAATTTTGGCGCAGCAACATTTCAACGGAATTTCCGAACTTTTAGAACACACCAATATCAAAGTCAGATTGTTGACCGGTTCTACAAAAACTTCCGAACGGAAAATCATTCACGAGGAATTATTGAGCGGCGAACTTTCTATTTTAGTCGGAACTCATGCTGTTTTAGAAGATATCGTTCAGTTCAAAAATTTGGGTTTAGCAATTATTGATGAACAGCATCGTTTCGGAGTCGCACAGAGAGCGAAACTTTGGGCAAAAAATAAAATTCCGCCACATATTTTGGTGATGACGGCAACTCCGATTCCGAGAACTTTGGCGATGAGTTTTTACAGCGATTTGGATGTCTCTATAATCGATGAAATGCCGGTTGGAAGAAAACCCATTATTACTGCTCATCGACGGGAAAAAGACCGACTTTCGGTTTTCCGTTTTGCAAAAGAAGAGATTGATAAAGGGCGACAAATTTATTTCGTTTATCCATTAATCGAAGAATCTGAAACTTTGGATTACAAGAATTTGATGGAAAATTTCGACCATATTTTAGAGTTCTATTCAGAATATAATGTCACGATGCTTCACGGCAGAATGCGTCCCGATGAAAAGGAAGCCAACATGAAATATTTTGCGTCGGGAAAAGCGCAAATTATGGTCGCAACAACCGTGATTGAAGTCGGCGTAAATGTTCCAAATGCTTCGGTGATGATTATAGAAAGTGCGGAAAGATTCGGACTTTCACAACTTCATCAACTTCGTGGTAGAGTTGGTCGCGGTGCGGAACAGAGTTACTGTATTTTGCTGACTTCCGACAAACTTTCCAAGGAAAGCAGAACCCGAATTAAAACCATGACTGAAACTAATGACGGTTTCAAAATTTCAGAAGTCGATATGCAACTTCGCGGACCGGGAGATATTTTGGGAACACAGCAAAGCGGTGTTGTCGATTTTAAAAAATTGGATTTGGTTGCAGATGGAAACATTATTAAAACTGCAAAATCTGCGGTGGAACATTTAATTAAGAGCGATCCGCATCTTCAAAATCCCGATAATTTTTCTTTAAGAAATTATTACGTGAAGCAATACAAAGGAAAAAATAAATGGGGACGGATTTCGTAAAATTATTTACCAAAACACACGGTTTTACAAATGAAATAGATATTTTTGTTCTCATGAAGAAATTCACCCTACTACTCTTTTCACTTCTTTTTATGACCGTTTTCTCACAGTCGAAACTTACGGTTTTGCAAGCAGGAAGCGAATCCCCAATTTTCAATGCAACTGTTTATTGTGGAAAAAATGTTGTGGGGAAAACCAACAGTCAAGGTGTTTTAGAATTCAAAACAAAATGTAAGAAAGTGGATGTAAAAGCCACTGGATTTTACGAAAGTGACGTGGTCGTGGATAAAGTGATGGAAATTTCTTTAACTAAAGTCGATCCGAAAACCCATTCCATTGAAACCGTGATGATTAATGATAAAAGTGATCCACGAGCTTTGGAAATTTTGCAGAAAGTCAACGATAATTTCAAAAATAATTCACCGCAAAGTTTGGATTCCTACGCTTTTAAATCTTATGAGAAAATATCATTGGATTTTGATGAAGACAGCATCAAGCATTACAGCAATTCCCTGAATCAAAAAATAGATTCCCTAAAATCTCTTCCAAAAAAAAACCAGCCCGAAAAAGCCAAAAAAGATTCTATCGAAAGTGTAAAAGTGATGAAACTTTTCACGAAAAGTAAACTTTTCCTTTGGGAAAGAGCCTCGGAATTTCTTTATTCGCAAAAATATGGCGAAAAGATAAATATTTTGGACAACAGAATTGCCGGATTAAGGGAACCCGTTTATGAATTGATGGCGTTAAGATCCAACAGGAATCGAATTCCACGTGAAATTCGGGAAGAAAACAGGTCGCTGTACCGATTCTTTTTAACCGACAGTATCGATATCGACGGGAGGAAAAACTTTGTTATCCGTTTTCGCGATGCGGGAATAAAAAAACCAGTTCCACAAAGAAAATTCAACGGTTATATTTATGTAGATGCAGAAACTTACGGCCTGAAAAAAATCGAAAGCAACAGCAACAAAAAAAGCGAGGGAAGTATTACCAGTATTTGGACGCCGATTCACAACAAATGGTTTTTGGCAAAGGAAAATCTGAAGATGAGAATGGGCATGACTTATATGGATGAAAAGTATAAAACCGATCAAAAAACTGGCAAAAAAGAGGAAGTTAAAAATCGTAAAGGTTTTGGGAACTACGTTTTTTTAACTGCTGATTATTTTGATTTTCAGACTCCGATTCAGGAAAAAAAGAAAGATTTTGAAGGTTATTCCATGTCGGTGAAAAACGCTGATGGAAGCACGCTGGACAAATTTCGAACAGATTCTTTGACTTTGCGCGAGAGAATGACTTACAACAAAATCGACAGCGTTGGTAAAAAATATAATCTCGACAACAAAATCAATATTTTTACTGGCTTGATCAAAGGAAATGTTCGTGTTGGAAATGTAGATTTCGACGCTTCACAGATTCTTAAATACAATCAATACGAAGGTTTTCGATTAGGTTTGGCTGCAAAACTCAACGAAAAATTTCATCCCTATATTTCTCCCGACGCTTATTTCGCCTATGGTTTTAAAGATGAAGCCTGGAAATATGGAGCCGGAATTGATGTAAAAACCACCTTAAGAAAAAATTCGTTTTTCCGTGCCGAATATTACCACGATGTCATGGCTGCCGGAAGATTCAACGAAAATCTATGGAACTTCAGGATGAAAATCATGAATTCCGGAGTGGATTTGAATAACGACCGTTTTTATCAATATGAAGGCTTTAAGGTTTCCTACCAAAATGATTTAAGCAACGCTTTGACAATGGTTATTTCGGCAAAACGAGACCAGGAAGAAGCCAAATTTAATTACAGTTTTATGAATTTGGGGAAACAGTTTACTAATTTTTCAACTCAACTCACGTTAAAGTATGCGCCCCGTTCCAAAAATATTATGACTCCTTCTGGAAAGTTTACCTATGAACAAAATTTCCCAGAATATTTTTTGAATTACGAGCAGGGAATTCAGTCTTTCGGTGGTGATTTCAATTACAGCCGTTTTGATATTCTTGCGCAGCACCGCTTTAAAACCGACATTGGAGTTACCGGAGTTCGCGCTTATGCAGGCTTGGTTTTGGGAAAGACGCCGATTTGGAATCAGTTTGCGATGAACGGTTTAGGAAACGGTGAAAACAGTTTGAATTTCAACCTTACCTCTTTCCTCGGTTTTGCAACGATGGAAGGTGGAAAATATTACAGCGACAAATTTGCAGGCTATTATTTTACGCACCGAATTCCGTGGTATTTTAAAACTTTTGGGAAGAATATTTCGAGTTTTGACATGGTTTACCGTGGCGTAATCGGCGAAATGAAAAATCCGGAATACCATCAGTTTGATTTCCAGAAATTGGATCATCTTTATCAGGAAGTTGGTTTGGAGTGGAATAATTTTGCTGGCGTTCCGCTGAATCTTGGGTTTTTCTATCGTGTTGGTTATTATGCAACTTCCCAGTTTAAAGAGAATTTCGGTTTACAGTTAAAGTTTAATTTTTTAGGATTCTAATGATGAAAAACATTCAGATTAAGGCATCTCAATTTTTTGAGTTATTGAAAGCTTCCGACACTTCCATGTGGGAAATTTTCTCGCAAATGATTGATGGCGCGGAGAAAGAAATCATTTTTTTGGATGACGAAGAAAAAGTCCTCTTCCATTATATTTTGCCCGAAACAATGGAAAAGCTCAATAATGACCGGGAAAAATTTGCGAAAGAATATTCAGAAAAACTTTCTGGATTAAATTAGTTTTGCAAAAATAATTCGATGGTTTTTGTCGCTTCGAGAACATCGTGAACCCTTAAAATTTTTGCACCTTTTTGTAAAGTTTTTAAATGAAGTTTTTGAGTTTCCTCATTAATTTCCAAAGGCGATTTTCCCAGCGGTTTGTAAATGAAAGATTTTCTGGAGATCCCGACTAACAAAGGATATCTTCCAAATCCAATGAATTCTAAATCGTCAATCATTTGATGATTTTGTTCCACCGTTTTTCCGAAACCAAAACCAGGATCTAGAATAATATCTTTCACTCCGAAACTTCTCAATTGCTGAATTTTTCCCGAAAAATATTTGTTGAGACTGATAATGATATCTTCTTGAATTATTTTTTCATGCATCGATTCGTAGGTTAGATTGACGTGCATCAAAATGTATGGAAGTTGCGTCTCTCCTACTGTTTTAAACATTTTATCATCGTAATTTCCACCAGAAATATCATTCACCATATCGATTCCTTCATTAAAGCCAAATTTCACCACTTCGGCATAAAATGTATCTAAAGAAATCAAAGCTTCGGGAAATTCCTTTTTAATTTTTGAAATCACAGTTCCAATTCTTGAAATCTCGTCTTCAGCTTTTAAAAATTCAGAATTGGGTCGAGTTGATTGCGCACCGATATCAATAATTTCAGCACCATCTTTCAACATTTTTTCGGTTTGAACTAAAGCCGACTTTTCTTCATTAAATTTTCCACCGTCTGAAAAAGAATCAGGAGTAACATTGAGGATTCCCATGATTTTCGGGGAAGATAAATCGATGAGTTTACCGTTCAAGTTCATTGAATGATAATCGATGAATGATGATTTGTTCTGCATTATACAAATTTAGGAAATTACTTGCTTTGATACTCCTATCTTGCAGCTTCCCTCTTCCACCTTCCATCCAAATTTCTTACCTTTGAAACATTAAGAAATTTATGACAAGAACAGCACTACAGTTTGATGAAGTAATCAGAATTTGCAGGGACTTATTCAGCAATAAACTTACTGATTATGGGGCTTCTTTCCGAGTTTTAAGAACTCCGTCGTTAACGGACCAAATCTTCATTAAAGTAAAAAGTTTACGCAATTTCCAGACCACCAGAATCTCAAAAGTCGGTGAATCGGAAGAAGAGAATTTCATTGCCATCGTCAATTATTCCATCATCGGACTGATTCAGCTGGAGAAAGGTTTTGCAGATGATTTTAAGCAGGATAGAAATGAAATTTTAGATTTATACGACAAATTCGCACACAAAGCCAAAGAACTGATGATGAATAAAAATCATGATTACGGTGAAGCGTGGCGCGATATGCGGATTTCTTCTATCACGGATTTAATTTACCAGAAAGTTCTTCGAACCAAACAAATTGAAGACAACGCAGGAACAACGTTGGTTTCCGAAGGAATCGACGCGAATTATTACGATATGTTGAACTATGCCGTTTTCTGTCTCATTAAACTTTCCGAACAAAAAGAAGAATTTAAACCGAAGTTGATTTAGAAGATGGAAGCTGGAAGAATAGTGCTACAATTTCCAACTTCAAAACTTAAACTTGAAAAAAAAAAACATGAAACATATTTTACGAATTATCATCGCCCTAATTTTCATCGCCTCTGGTTTTGTAAAAGCGGTGGATGCAGTTGGTTTTTCCTTCAAATTGGAGGAATATTTTTCGTCTGCTGTTTTCAATATGCCTTTTTTTGAGAAACAGGCTTTAGCAATTGCTATTATTGTTGTTGTATTAGAATTAGTTTTAGGCTTTTTTCTTTTAATGAAGATGCGTTTAAAATTCACGCTTTCTGCATTGATTGCGTTGTGTGTTTTCTTCGGATTTCTAACCTTTTATTCAGCCTATTTCAATGTGGTGACCGATTGTGGATGTTTCGGCGATGCGCTGAAATTTACACCATGGCAAAGTTTCGTAAAAGATATTGTGCTTCTTTTAGGGTTAATTATTTTGTGGATTTTATACCGAAAACATTTCAATGAACCTGAACAGAAAAGCACTTTCAAAAAATACGCCTCAGCTTTTGCTTTTTTAACCATGGTTTTTGTTATCAATTGGGGAATTTCACACGAGCCATTAATAGATTTTAGACATTATAAAATTGGAACTGATTTAAATGTTGAGAAAGCAAAAATCGCCAAAAATCCATCTGAATATAAAACGTTCTACTCTTTAAAAAACGAGAAAACAGGCGAAGTCATCAATATCAATCAAGACGATTATGTAAATAAAGAGGAATATTGGAAAGAAGGTTCGCCCTGGAAAATCGAAGAGGGAAAAACCACTTCCAAAATCGTGAAACAAGGTTATGAATCAGAAATTGCTAAGTTCAAACCTGAAAGTTCAGAAGGAATGGATTTAACGGAGGAAATCCTGAAAGCTCCAAAAGCAGTTTTAGTTTTCGCCTACCATCCTGAAAAAGCCGACAAAAATATCTTGGCTAAAACGGAAGCTAAAGTTAATTCAGAAAAAGATGCTTTAGTTTATGGAGTTTCCACCAATCCGAATACTTTTAAAACCATAAAAAATGCAATGATGGACGGCACTGCCATAAAAACTATTGCGAGAAGTAATCCTTTTGTCTTAACTTTACAGAACGGAAAAATCGTGGACAAAAAATCTGCGGAAGATTATTTAAAAAAATAATTTCCTCAACATTCTGAAACAAAATCAAACTATTTCAAACAAAATCAAACTAAAAATTCAATGCAAAAATCAAATAAATCAATCGCAGGTTATCACCTTTTAATGATTCTTTCTTCTGTTGATGGCGAGTTCGCTCCCGAAGAAGGAATGAAGGTTCAGGAATATCTTGCCGAAGAATTTCCGTTTAAAATGAATTTAGACAACGAACTCGATATCATTGCAACACTTCAACCCGAAGAATGGAAAGACCATTTCGAGTTCCATGCAAGATGTTTCTACGATGATTCTACCGAAAAGGAAAGAAAAGATTTTGCCCAGTTTGCAAAGTCGCTCATCAAAGCGGATGACGAAGTGACGGAAAGAGAGCACCAGTTCTACATTCTTTTGAAAAAAATGTGGAATTTGGACTAAATCTGGTCTTTCAAACTATTTCAAATAAAATCAAACCATTTCAAACCTAGAATAAAATGAGAAGAAAAATCGTAGCCGGAAACTGGAAAATGAACAAAGAGGTAATTGAGGCTCAACAACTGATGTTCCAAATTTTGGAGTACAAAAAAAATCATCCAACCAACTGCGAAGTTTGGATCG
This sequence comes from Candidatus Kaistella beijingensis, assembly GCF_020084865.1. Lineage (NCBI taxonomy): Bacteria > Pseudomonadati > Bacteroidota > Flavobacteriia > Flavobacteriales > Weeksellaceae > Kaistella > Candidatus Kaistella beijingensis. The sequence continues at coordinate 647,775 of NZ_CP071953.1, forward strand.
CACCGCCTTCACTTTATTTGATGATGGCCAAAGATTTATACGAAAACGACGAAGTGGGCGTTTTTTCACAAGACATGAGCGAACATGAAAGCGGAGCTTACACCGGAGAGATTTCTGCATCCATGTTAGAATCAATCGATGCGACCGGAGCAATCATAGGACATTCCGAGAGAAGACAATATCACGGCGAAACCGACTCTCATTGTAACAGAAAAGTAAAATTGGCTTTAGACAAAGGCCTAATTCCAATCTACTGCAACGGAGAAACTTTGGAGCAAAGAAAATCCGGACAACATTTGGAAGTGGTGAAAAATCAAACTGAAGTCGCTTTGTTTACACTTTCTGCCGACGAAATTAAAAAAGTAGTAATCGCTTACGAACCAGTTTGGGCAATCGGAACGGGAGAAACTGCAACTCCTGAACAAGCGCAGGAAATTCATGCACACATAAGAAATCTAATTGCAAACAAATACGGAAAAGAAGTTGCAGACGAAGTTTCCATTATTTACGGCGGTTCGGTAAAACCTGACAATGCCAAAGAAATTTTTTCTCAACCCGATATTGATGGTGGTTTGATTGGTGGAGCCGCTTTGAAAATAGATGATTTCTCGAAAATTATTGAAGGGTTTAATTAAAAGAGCCAAGTGAAAAGAGCCAAGAGCCAAGTTGGTAAATGGTGTTCTTCGCAGTCAATTCGTTTTGCTGTAAATTTAGAAATGATAATTTTTCATTCTTCAATCCAACAAAAAATCTGTGCAATCTGCTAAATCAGCGAGCGTTTTTTCGTATCAATGAAGAATTTATTTCTTGCAGATAACGCAGATTAAAAGCAAAAAAATCACGCAAAATTTGCGTGATTTTTCTATTATTTGTTGATAACTACTTCTCTGTTTTTCTTTCCAAAACTTCATCCACCATTCCGAAATCTTTTGCTTCAGTGGAAGTCATCCAATAATCTCTGTCGGAAGCTTTCTCCACCCATTCGTAAGTTTGTCCCGAATGATGAGAGATAATGTCGTACAATTCTTTTTTAAGTTTCAGCATTTCGCGCAAATTAATTTCCATGTCGGAAGCAACACCTTGCGCTCCACCTGAAGGTTGGTGAATCATCACACGAGAATGTTTCAACGCAGAACGTTTTCCTTTTTCACCTGCAACCAAAAGAACTGCACCCATTGAAGCCGCCATTCCCGTACAAATTGTGGCAACATCTGGTTTGATGATTTGCATGGTGTCGTAAATTCCTAAACCTGCATAAACACTTCCGCCCGGAGAATTGATGTAGATTTGGATGTCTTTCGACGCATCAGAACTTTCAAGGAAAAGCAACTGTGCCGTCACAATATTTGCAACTTGGTCGTCAATTCCCGTTCCGAGGAAAATAATTCTATCCATCATTAAACGTGAGAAAACGTCCATTTGAGCAACGTTCAAACGCCTTTCCTCCATAATGTATGGGGTAAGATTGGTCGGGTTAAACATTCCCATGTATTGGTCGGTTACCAATCCGCTGTTTCCTAAATGTTTTACAGAGAAATCTCTGAAATCTTTTTTTATGTCCATTTTATAATTTTTGTTTCAAGTTTCAAGTTTCAAGCTTCAAGATTCAAGTCTCGTTTCTCCAACCTCCAAATCTCTTGTATCTTCTAAGGTTTTATTTTTACAATTTTTCCGTCTTTTATACTGACGATTTCGGAATTCATTTTCCTTTTGAATTCGAGCATTTTCTGATAGGATTTTTCAGGACCTTTCAATATAAATAACTACCTATTTCTTTTTCTAAAATCGGCAGACTTTCGGTTAAAACTGACCAAATCAACTCATCCGAAATAAAATCATAGGCATGAATAATTCTGTTTCGCAAACCAATTATTTTTCTTGAATCCGTAATGGGAAAATTTTCATCTTTCTTTAAAATCCTATTGACTGCTTCACCAATGATTTCAAAATTTCTCTCAACTGCTCTTTTGGTTTTGATGTCGTTTTGATATTTTTCAAAATCCAAATCTTCATCAAAATAACTTCTTATTTCATAAATTCAATTCTGGATATCAAAAAGCCAAACTTTAATTTCATTATCCATAAACCAATTCCTTTTGCTGATTAATGCTTTCAATGAAATAAGGATTTTTCAATGCTTTTTCTTCCAATAAATCTACATTTCTTTTCAGCAAATCTTCCAATGAAAATTTTAGATTAAAATAATTATCAGCGTAATCTGAAAGATTGATTTCCTTGAAATTCACCAAAAAATCGATGTCGCTTTCTGCATTAAATTTCTCCGAAAGAACCGAACCGAAAACATATAAACTCGCAACTTGATGAGTTTCACAAAGTTTAATAATTTCATTGATGTTTCCTAAATTCTTCATCTCTCAAATTTACACAAACAATATTCCACAACCAAAAATCCGACAATCTGTCATAAAATGCGGAATAATTTTTCGTCGAGTTCTTTTCTTAATTGATTAAGGTTGATGATTTTTTTGTAGGTTTCTTCATTGTTTTCAGTCTCTGAAAGTTCGGTTTTCATTTCACCTATAATTTTCATGATGTATTCTCTTTTGTGGCGGAAAATCACATCCTGCACAATTTTCGGAACCACCTCTTCTTCTTTGCTGAAAAAAATCTGATGTTTTTCCCAATTGCTCGTTTCATAAGGTTCTACCAATGCATCGGCAATTTTTCCCGAAATATTTTCATCCATTAAAGTCATAAAGAAATTTCCTGCACGAAGTTCATTTTTCGCAATTCCCTGCTTGATTTCCTCAATAATTTTTTGGTTTAAAGGAGACTGAATTTCACACGAATCTTCTTCCAAATGTGTTATTATTTCTTCAATAACCGTAATTTGATAAGCATTCTCATCTTCATCTTTTCTGTCCAAAATTCGGTCACCATATTTCAGCATTAATTCCACCAATTTTTCCTCTAAAACCAAAAGTGGATTGACGGAAATAAAAGGTTCAGTCACTTTTTCCAACTTTGGCTGAGCTTGGGTTTCCTGCCTTTGTTGCGGAGAAACTTGCTGACTTTTGATTTGCTTCTGAACATTCAACTCATTAAAAAGCGACTGTTCTGATAGTCCGAATTTGGTGGAAACTTCCTTTAAATAAACTTCCTGTTTTAAAGCATTTTGAACGAATGCCACCGATTTAACAATATCTCGAATCGATTCCGCCTTTTTTATCGGGTCGTCTCCTGCTTCTTTGAGTAAAATTTCCGCCTTGAAATCGATGAAATCTTTGGCTTCATTTTTAATAAAATCTTCCACAAATTCCTGCGGATGTTTTCTTGAAAAAGAATCGGGGTCATCACCATCAGGAAAAAGCAAAATCCTAATGTTCATCGCCTCGGAAAGTAACATATCGATGCTTCTGAAACTCGCCTTAATTCCCGCCGCATCACCATCAAAAAGTATCGTTACATTTTCTGTCAAACGTTTGATCAACTTGATTTGTTCTACCGTCAAAGCCGTTCCTGAACTTGAAACCACATTTTCAATTCCCGCTTGATGAAGTGCAATCACATCCATATAACCTTCCACGAGCAGACAAAGATTATTTCTTGAAATCGCCTGTTTTCCTTGGTTTAAACCGTACAGAACGTTTGATTTATGGTAAATTTCGGTTTCGGGAGAATTGAGATATTTTGCTGTTTTGACATTATTTCTAAGAATTCTCGCACCAAAACCCAAAACCCTTCCCGAAAAACTGTGAATCGGAAAAATTACTCTTTCTCGGAAACGGTCGATTCCATTCGGAGAATTTTCAGGGAAAATAGAAAGTCCCGATTTTTCTAAAATTTCTTTGGAATAGCCTTTGTCTAAAGCAAATTCCGTAAAAGCATTTTTTTGTTCAGGCGAATAACCCAACTGAAATTTTTTAATAATTTCATCACGCAGTTCTCTTTCCTTAAAATAAGAATATCCGATTGCTTTTCCCTCATCGGTTTCAAAAAGTTGGTTTTGGAAGAAGTCATTCGCAACTTCATGAATTTTATACAGTAATTCTTTGTCGGTTTGTTGCTGCTTTTCTTCCTCGGTATATTCACGTTTGTCTTCTTCAACTTCGATTCCGTATTTTTTTGCGGCGTGTCGGAGTGCTTCAGGATAGGTGAAGTTTTCAATTTCCATTAAAAAAGAAATCGCTGTTCCACCTTTACCCGAAGAGAAATCCTTCCAAATTTGTTTGCTTGGGGAAACTACGAAACTCGGCGTTTTTTCATCATGGAACGGACTCAAACCTTTGAAGTTTGAACCTGCCCTTTTCAATTGCACATATTCGCCGATGATTTCTTCCACCCGAATCGTGGAAAAAATTTTATCGATGGTCTGTTTGGAAATCATTCTTCAAAAATAAGGATTTTGCGGGAAGATGGAACATCATTCCATTTAGTTTGGAACTAAATAATTTAACGCAAGGACTTTTCACTCAGCAATTGAGTTGAATAAAAAAAATTCTCAGCACATGACAAAAAATATCATATATAAAACTATTTGTTAATGAAACTTTTCAGAACTAAATAATTAAATTTGACAAAAATTAAAAATGAAAAAATCGGTTTTGTTTTTATTACTTCTTTTTTCTTTGGTTGTTTTCGCACAGAAAAAATACGTTCTCGTCATTCATGGCGGCGCAGGAACGATTACCAAAGAAAATATGACCGCTGAAAAAGAGAAAGCCTACCGCGAAAAATTAACCGAAGCGCTGAAAGCAGGTTTCGCCGAAATTCAGAAAGGAAAATCTTCCGTTGACGCAGTTGCAGCATCCATCGTTATTTTGGAAGATTCTCCACTTTTTAATGCAGGAAAAGGAGCCGTTTTTACCGCGGATGGAAAAAATGAACTCGACGCTTCAATTATGTTTGGGAAAGATCAATCAGCGGGAGCAGTTGCGGGAGTTCATACGATTAAAAACCCGATTAAAGCAGCGATTGCGGTGATGGAAAAATCCGAACACGTGATGCTTTCGGGAAGCGGTGCAGAACAATTTGCTAAAGAACAAGGTTTGGAAATCGTGGATCCACAATATTTTTGGACCAAAGACCGATGGGATGGTTTGCAAAAATTGAAACAAAAAGAAGCCTTAAAGAATTCAGGAAAAACTTCTCAAAATAAATTACCCGAATCTTACGAAATCGACCAAAAATTTGGAACCGTTGGTGCGGTTGCTTTAGACAAAAACGGAAATATTTCCGCAGGAACTTCTACAGGCGGAATGACCAATAAAAAGTGGAACAGAATCGGTGATTCTCCAATTATCGGAGCAGGAACTTACGCAAATTCACAAGTCGGAATTTCAGGAACAGGATGGGGCGAATTTTTTATTCGTTCCACCGCTGCAAGAACGGTTTCTGCCAAAATGGAATATCAAAATAAAGACATTAAAACTGCCACCCAAGAAACGATTGACATCATTGGAAAAATGGGCGGAGACGGCGGTTTGATCGCTTTGGATAAAGACGGAAATATGGCGATGCCTTTTAATACTGCGGGAATGTATCGCGGTGCGATAACGGAAAATGGCGAGGTTGAAATCAGCATTTATAAAGACGATTTAAATACTGTCAATGAAATTTCAATGTCAGTAAATCCCAATAAAATGAAAGCATCTGATTTAAAGAAGATGAAATCATTTGATTTAGTTGTTAAGAACGATTCGCCTGAAAAAATTTCATATGGAACTTATTTCTTTGTGGAAATGTTCGACGGTAAAACTTGGAAGAAGGTTCCTTTCATCAAAAATTTGATTTTTCCAAGTCTTGAAATTATTCAGGAACATTACTCAACTGCATCGAAACCAATCTACCTAAATAGTTTCCTAAATCCCATGAAAAAAGGAAAATACAGAATCATTAAAGAATTTGAAACCCCTAAACAAGAGCAAAAAACTTTAACAGCATCTTTTGAAATCGAATAAATGGAATTTAAACTTAATAAAATAGAAGATTGGCAAAAAGTCGTTGATGAAATTCTGCCCCAACTTCAACACAATATCTTTTTGTTAAAGGGAAATCTTGGTGCGGGAAAAACAACGTTCACGCAGTTTCTACTCAAAAAATTGGGAAGCAATGATGAGGTGTCCTCTCCTACTTATGCCATCGTGAACGAATATCATTCGCCAAAAGGAAAAATTTTCCACTTTGATTTGTACCGAATGAAAAACATTGACGAAGTGTACGATATCGGAATGGAAGAATATCTTGACAACGCTTTTCTCTGCATCATTGAATGGCCCGAAATTTACGAGGAAGAACTCGCTGATTTTCCGCATCACGAAATGAAAATCGAAAATTTGGGTGATGAACGCGTTATCATTTTCAAGTAGAAATTAGTTTGTCAGTTACCAAATCATCGTATCTTTGCCGCACCAATTATCATTTGTCAAACATCATTCATCAAACATTAAAAGATGAGTCATACACATGTTTTTACCCCGTTTTCTGAAGAGGAATTAATGCCGAAAGAAGAAAAATTGGAAATAGTAAAAAAAGGAAAACAATTCAGTATTGGAATTCCTAAAGAAACTTGCCTCAACGAACGCAGAACTTGCATCACTCCCGATGCAGTGCAGGTTTTGGTCGCAAACGGACATCAAATTATCGTGGAATCAGGAGCGGGAGAAGGTTCGTTTTTCACCGATTTGCAGTATTCGGAATCGGGCGCAAAAATTACCAACGATCCTAGAGAAGCGTTCGAACAGGATTTGGTTTTAAAAATAAATCCACCAACAATCGAGGAAATTGATTATCTAAAACCGAATACCTATTTGGTTTCTGCGCTACAAATTAATTTGCGTGACCAGGAATATTTCAAAAGAATTTCCGAAAAAAAAATCAATGCGATTGCGTTTGAATTTATTGTGGATGAATACAAGCAACTTTCTTTGGTTCGCTTAATCGGGGAAATTGCAGGGAATATTTCGGTGCTATATGCGGCAGAACTTTTGGCACTTTCCAACGGATTGATGCTGGGTGGAATTACGGGTGTTCGTCCGACTGAAGTGGTGATTTTAGGTGCAGGAATTGTAGGCGAATTTGCTACTAAAGCCGCTTTAGGATTAGGAGCAAGCGTTAAAGTTTTTGACAATTCGCTTTCCAAACTTCGTCGACTTCACATGATGGTCGATGGACGAGTTCCGACTTCCATCATCGATCCGAAAGAATTGGGAAAAAGTTTAAAAAGAGCCGATGTCGTCATCGGAGCACTTTCAAAATTGAGTTTAACGCCGATTGTTACGGAAGAAATGGTTTCCAAAATGAAAAAAGGAAGCGTCATTATCGACGTAACCATCGACAACGGAAAAGTTATCGAAACTTCCGAATTGACCGATATGGAAGATCCGTACATCATCAAACATGGCGTGATTCATTGCGGTTTGCCGAATTTAACGTCCAAAATGCCCCGAACAACTACGAAAGCAATCTCCAACTTTTTCTTGAGCTATCTTTTAAACTACGATGAAGAAGGCGGTTTCGAGAATATGCTCGTGAAGAAAAACGAGATGAAGCAGTCACTCTATATGTATAAAGGTCGCCACACGAAAAAAATGATTTGCGAACGTTTCGACCTTACTTATCACGACATCAACCTTTTAATTTTTTAAATGAGAAAACTAAAATTTTTTCTAATCGGTTTAATTCCAGGTCTGGTGATTGTGTTTTTCGTATTAAATAAAAAAGGGGCAAGTTGCAGCGGATATTTGCCCAATTCAAGGGTGATTGCAGAGACTTTGTCTAAAGAATTCCACTATTCTGAAAGTTTTAAAACGGAAATGACTTCCCAAAAAATTGACGAAAAATTTTTGAAAGACAGCATCATGACCAAAGGCGAAATCAATTTCGAAAAAAGTCATGCACAAAAAAAACCTTGTCCTGATTACGTTTTGGTTTATCCAAAGAAAAATCCGAGATATGAAGTCACTTTTGAAAAATGCGACAAGACTTCCACTTTCAACTCATTGAAAAAATTGAGGTAAAATATTACTCACGCAAAGCGTCCCGAGAATTCGGGATTGCTCATTATTCATTACTTATTTAAAAGATGAAAATTACGATCATCGGCGTCGGATTAATCGGCGGTTCCATGGCTATGAAACTTCGGGAACAACATTTTGCAGATTATGTCTTTGGAGTTGACTTGAATGAAAATCATTTGCTTGAAGCCAAAGAATTGGGAATTATTGATGAGATTTCCACGCTTGAAAATGCCGTTAAAAATTCAGATTTAATCATCATTGCGATTCCCGTTGATGCCGCGCGAAAAATTTTGCCAACTGTTTTAGATTTGGTTAATGAAAATCAAACCGTGATGGATGCAGGTTCTACGAAATTGGGAATTGTTAACGCCGTTAAAAATCATCAAAAAAGAAATCGTTATGTCGCTTTTCATCCAATGTGGGGAACGGAAAATTCGGGGCCGAAATCGGCTGTTTCAGAGAGTTTTTCAGGAAGAGCGGCGGTAATTTGCGACCAAAAAGATTCCGCTGAAGACGCCTTAAGTCTTGTAAATAAGGTGGCGGAAAATCTCGAAATGAATTTAATCTACATGAATGCCGATGAGCACGATGTTCACACCGCCTATATTTCACATATTTCACACATTACTTCCTATGCTTTAGCCAATACGGTTTTGGAAAAAGAGCGTGAAGAAGACACTATTTTTCAGTTGGCAAGTTCAGGTTTTTCGAGTACGGTTCGTTTGGCAAAATCGCATCCGGAAATGTGGGTTCCCATATTTAAACAAAACAAGGAAAATGTTTTGGATGTTCTGAATGAGCATATTTCACAGCTTCGAAAATTCAAATCAGCGTTGGAGAAGGAGAATTATGAACTTTTGGAAGAATTGATTAAAAATGCGAACCGAATTCGAGGCATCTTGAAATAATTTGGTATCGGTCTGATGTTGATTCGTTTTAAAAAAGTAATTTTACTTCAAACTAATCATCATGGCAAAATATAAATTTCCAGGAGTATATCTTGAAGAAAAAATGTGGTCTCCCTTTGTGGAACCGTTAGACAATATAGCTGTTTTTATTGGATATACCGAAAAGAACATCCTCGATAATGGCGAAGATTTACTGTTCACTCCAATAACAATTAATTCTATTCTTGAATTTGAAAATACTTTCGGTTTTGGGCAACCTGAAAAGAATTTGATTATTAAAGATCATTCGTCATCCACAGAAGAAAAAATCACGGTTGAATTTTTTGGAGAGAAATCTAAACATATTCTGTATTATTCGATAAAACTTTTTTTTGAAAGCGGTGGAAATAAATGTAAAATTGTTTCCGTAGGTACATTCAAAGAAATTGGCGAAATACTTTCTGCAGAAGAATTGATTCAGGGAATAGATTCCTTAAAAAACGAAAAAACTAATCTGTTAATCGGGATTCCGGAAAGTCAGAATCTTCCTGAAAACGACTTCTATTTGGTTCAACAGAAAATATTAGAATTCTGTGATAAGAATCGTTATTTCGGCATCTTGGATCCGCCCAGGACAAATACGGAAAATTTTCTAAATAAAATTTCGATTTATCGCGAAAAACTCCATTCAGATTCCTTGAAATTTGGAGCGGCTTTTTTTCCTTCTTTACAAACCACAACCGCTTATCTATATGACGAATCCTGCATCAATGTTGAGAAAAATGGATTTGGTTTTTCTCTAAATTCTTTTGACGAAACAAAAAAGTTAAAGTATGTTTCAGCGATCGGAAAATTTTCAGTAATTCTTCCGGCAAGTCCTTCTGTGATGGGATTAATTTTGAAAAATGATATGGAAAGAGGAATTTGGAAAGCACCTTCTACAATTCCTTTAAAACAAATTATTGCTCCGGAATTTTTAATTACAGATTGCGCCCAACAATTATTAAATGTTGATATTTCAGGAAAATCCATCAATTGTATAAGAAATTTTCAGGGTGTTGGAAACCGAGTTTGGGGAACCAGAACTTTGGCAGGAAATGATGCAGAATGGAAGTACTTTCCTATTCGCCGACTCGCCAACAAAATTGAAAAAGAAATCCAGAATGCTTTAGATCAATTTGTTTATGAAAAAAATAATTCCTCAACCTGGGCGAAAATTAAATCCATAACCGAAAACTATTTGTATAATCTGTGGAGAAGTGGAGCTTTGATGGGCTCAAAACCAGAACACGCCTATTTTGTAAAATGTGGATTGAATGAAACCATGACCAATAAGGACATTTCTGATGGAAAACTTCTACTTCAAATTGGAATTTCTCCCGTAACACCCGCAGAATTTATCTTTTTTAATTTTTCTATTCTAGCTATAGAACCATAAAAATAACCTAACATTCCGCCACATTTACTGCAATGGCTAAACCTCCTTCTGATGTCTCTTTGAACCGATCGTTCATACTCAACGCGGTTTCCCACATCGATTGAATGACTTCATCCAAGGAAACTCTCGCTTTCGTGGGATCGCTTTCTATAGCAATATTTGCCGCAGTAATTGCTTTAATTGCTCCCATCGAATTCCTTTCAATACACGGAATTTGCACCAAGCCCGCAATCGGGTCGCAAGTTAAGCCGAGGTGATGTTCCATGGCGATTTCTGCCGCCATTAAAACTTGTCCGGGAGTTCCGCCCATAATTTCCGTCAAACCTGCTGCAGCCATTGCTGAAGAAACGCCGACTTCCGCTTGACAACCACCCATCGCTGCAGAAATGGTCGCATTTTTTTTGAATAAAGTTCCGATTTCTCCCGCAACTAAAAGAAAACGAATGATATCGTCATTATTTCGATGCTCCGTAAATGCTTGAGAATACATTAGAACAGCCGGAATCACACCGCTTGCTCCGTTAGTTGGAGCCGTGATAATTCTCCCGAAACTTGCATTTTCCTCGTTCACCGCCAAAGCAAAACAAGATACCCATTTGTTGATGTTGGTAAAGGTTTCTTCAGCTTCCACAACCAATTGAAACCATTCATCTACATTTTTGTAGATTTTTTCTCCAAGAAGTTTTCGGTTCAAACCTGCAGCACGACGGGAAACATTTAATCCTCCCGGTAAGATTCCTTCTTTGTTTACGCCTTTATAAATACATTCCTTGATTTGCTGCCAAATGTAAAGCGCTTCGGCTTCGGTTTCTTCTTTGGTGCGCCAAGATTCTTCATTCAAAAAAATTAAATCTGAAATTTTATTTAAACCTAATTTCTCCAGATTTCTTAAAACATCTTTACCGTTGTGACATGGATAAAGCGTTCTGATGCAGTGTTTTTCTAAAGAATTTTCGTTTTGGGTTGCAATGAATCCACCCCCGACAGAATAATAATCTTGCACCACTTCTTCACCGTTTTCAAATACTGCCTTGAAAATCATTCCGTTTGGATGAAAATCAAGTGATTCTTTCATATTTAAAATCAAATTTTTACCGTAAACGAAAGGAATTAATTTTTCGCCTGCAAGATGAAGCTCGTTTGAAGACTTTATCTTTTCAATTTTTTCATCAATAGTAGTCGTATCTATGGTTTTGAAATTTTCTCCAGAAAGTCCGAGCATTCCTGCGATATCCGTTCCGTGACCTATTCCTGTCTTTGCCAAAGAACCAAAAAATTCCAAGAAAACTTCTTTGACTTCAGAAATTTGACGTTCTCTTTTGATGAGATTCAAAAAACTTGATGCTGCATTCCAAGGTCCCATGGTGTGAGAACTTGAAGGTCCGATTCCTACTTTTATGATTTCAAAAACACTGATAGACTCCATTTACTATAAATGATAATTGATGATTGGTAAATGATATGATACAAAGATAAGTTTAAAAACTCACTTAAAAATTTCGGCTAAAATTTTAGAAACTTCTTTGTGTTTTGTGGCAGGGAAAAGATGGGTTCCGTTTTGTATAACGTAATTGGGTTTTGAGTATTTGATGGGAAAGACGATGTCTTTATCGCCAAGAATTTGGATGACTTTTGGGTTTTCTTCAAATTTCCAAGATGCCACTTTTTCGATGCACCACTTTAAATAATAAGGATTTCGAACGGTGAAATAATCTAGAATTTTTGGATTTTTGGGGTCGAATAATTTTCGGATTAATGAATAAGCAACGGCTGATTTTTCATTGAAAATTCTTTCGGGTAGCACTTTTGGAATTTTGGTAAAATCCCCTATTCTGATAAATTTTGATTTTTCTTTGTCCGATTTAATGCTTCCCAGAATTACCACTTTTTCGGCAGGTTTTATCTTGTCGATTTCTTGAACTAAAATTCCGCCAAAAGAATATCCTAATAAATAAAAAGGTTCGGAAACATCAATTTTTTCTGCCATTCTTTCCACGTAATGGCTAAAGCTTTCATCTTTTTCGGGAATCAGCCATTCGATGAAAACAACTTCCAAATTTTCAGGAAATTTCAGTTTTTCTAAAACTTTGAAATCGGCACCTAATCCGCTAATCAAATAAATCTTCATCCTTCAAAAATAAAAAAAAGAGCAGGAAATTCTGCTCTTTAAAACTAAAATATTATCTAAAAATTACTTTGCTGTAACTTTCACCAACATATCGATATCGTCTTTTACCAGAACATCTTTCATCGCCGATTTGTAGGCAACATCAAATTTTTGTCTGTCGAAAGTGAACTTTTGAGAAACCAAACTCACCACACCTTTGCTGTAAGAAATTTTCGCAGGGAAAGAAACCGGAGCTGTTTTTCCTTTCACGGTCAAGTTTCCGTTTACAATGTAGTTGTAAATTTTATCGTTGTTTTTCTTTAAAGAAGTAATCGTATAAGTCGCTGTCGGGAATTTTTCAACTTCGAAGAAATCACCATTTTTCAAGTGATTATTGAGTTTTGTTTGGTATTCTCCGGTTAAATCGGTCGAATTAATAGAAGTCATATCCAAAACAAAAGTTCCGCCAACAACTTGATTTCCCTTCATTTTAATTTCGCCGGATTTTACATTTAAAGTTCCGTCGTGTGAAGAAGCTTCAGATTTTGCGATTTTGTAACCCCACCAATGAACATCGGATGCTACTACTTTTTTCGACTGACCGAAAGCCAAACCACCTGCAAGAACTGCCAATAATGCTAATTTTTTCATTAATTATTTTTTAAAAATTATGTTGCAAAAATAGCGTTTGAAATTAAGAGTTGGTGTTGATGTATGATAAGAAAAGTTTAAAAACTAATTTTTCTTCATTCTTTTTCTTTGATGCAAAAGAATCAAAAATCAAGACTGTACCTTTTTGCAAAAAACTCTACTACGTCAACACTAACTTCGCAACAAAAACATTATTTGTGATTAAAGTTACTGCGCCACAATTTTCACGTTCATTTCAACATCGTTGCTGATGAGCATGTCTTCGAAAATATTGTATTTCAGTCCGAAATGTTTTCTGTTGAACGTAAATTGTGCAGATGTTAATGTGAAAACACTGTTGTTTTGCGCCACTTTCACAGGAAAGGAAATATTTTTAGAAATGCCTTTAATGATGAGAATTCCACCGATTTGGTAATTGTAATTTTTACCGTTGATTTTCTTTACCGACTTTATCTGAAAAACAGTCACCGGAAATTTTTCCACATCAAAGAAATCGTCGCTTTTCAGGTGATTTTCCAAGAACTTTTTCTGTTTTGGATTTTCATTCATATCTTCCGCGTCAATGGTGTTCATGTTGATGATGAAGTTCCCGCCGGTAAGTTCATTTCCGTTAAATGTAAGATTACCTGATTTTAATTTTACTGTTCCATCATGCGACATCGATTCTGCTTTCAATGTTTTATAAGCTTTCCAGCGGATTTCGGATGAAGTAATATTTTTTGTCTGCGCGGAAACAAAAAAAGAACACAATATAAATAAGATTGAAATGAAATTTTTCATATAAATTTTTAGTAAAGATAATTTAATCCAATAAAAAACTTCGGCGAAAAACCGAAGTTGAAATTTTGTTATTCGTGATAAAAAGCGGCATAAACAGCGGCTCCATTGATAATGGTTTTGGTATCGGTCACCAAATAAATTGGGATGTCTTTCAGTATTCCTTCCATCTTGTCGCTGATGATAAAGTTTTTGTAGAATTTTTCTTTGTTGATGAATTTCTGCATCATTAGAGGAATTTCTCCGCTCAAATAAAGTCCACCCGTTGCTTTTAATTTTAAAACCAAGCTGTTTGCTTCTCTCGCCAGGAAAATCAAAAAAGTATCGACCGTCATCGTACAGATTCGGTCTTTTTTTTCTAAAGCTCCATTAATAACGGCTTCCATAAACGTTCCGTTTTCAATGGCTTCCGTCAAAAATTCTGGTTGTCTTTGCTGTTTTGCATCTCTTAAAAATCGATAGATATTAAATAGTCCAGATTTTGACAGAACGCTTTCCCAACTTACAATTCCGTAAATTTTATTTAAAAACTGATAAAACTCCACCTCGTCATTGGTTCTTGGAGAAAATTCGCAGTGACCACCTTCTGTTGCAAAAGGCCTCAAACATTCACCGTCCCAAAAAAGTCCGGCTTCCCCTAAACCTGCACCGGGAGCTAAAACGGCGACATTTCCGTTGGATGAATTTCCAGAATCGTAAATTGTAACCATCCCATTTTCGCAACTGTTTCCCAATCCGTAAGCAGAAGCTTCTAAGTCGTTAATCAAATAGACTTTTGAAATTTGTGTTTTACTTTTAATTTCTTCCGCATCCAATTTCCAGGGCAGTCGTTCTGGAGCAGACTTTCCGTTAATGACCGGACCGGGAACTGCAATCGAAATCTTAGAAATATTCTGCAAACTGTGTTCAGAAATAAATTTATTGATGAGATCTGAAACGGATGAAAATTGAGTCGTTGAATAAGCAGTCTCTTTCTTTGAAACTACCTTCCCGTTTTCGGCTCCAAATACAGCCACGGAAGTTGTTTCGCCCTGTAAATCAACCGAAATTAATTGTATTTGATTGTTGGATTCGGCGGAAACAGCCGGCAAAAAGAGTTTGAAATTATTTTTAGCTTCCATTCCTTTAATGTTATCTACCAAAGATAATAATTGTTTTTAAAAAATATGAAAAAAATAAAAAACCTTCCTGAAAAATTTCAGAAAGGTTTTTTGATAACTTGATTATCTGTATTATTTTCCCAGTGGAATATTATAACCTACACCTAATCCCAATGCACCTGCACTGTATTTTTGCGAACCGATTTCACCAGTACTTCCTGTGAAAGTTTTCTGATATTGCAATGCAAAATTCCAGTCTCTGTTATGGTAACCGATTTCTGGTTTAATGTAGAAACCTCCATCTGGTCTTTCTACTGTGCTGTTTGAAGCTACATTTTTATCGCCCACGATAAAACCATATCCCAAATCAGTTCCTAAATAAAATCCAGTTTGTTTAGGATAAACTCTGATTAAAGCGGCAACAGGAACTACTCCGAAGTCGTTGTTTTTAATCCCGTTGTTATCTTTTCCGAAAAAGTGGCTGTAACCAGTCGCGATACCCAAACCAAATCCTGGAGTTACCAAGTTTTGGTACGCAACATCAAGTCCTAAATTTGCAGAAGCGTTTTCCGCCGGAACAGCAAGTCCTACATTGGCACCCACTTTAAGCATATTTTTCATATCTGCACTTTGTGCACTTACTAATCCCGTTGTCATTAATCCTAAAGCAAGGATTGTCTTTGTCATAGATTTCATAATTCTAAATTTTAAGTTTTACGAAACAGTTACTTGTCAAAATCGTGCCAAAATAGATTCGTATAGGAGTAAAAATCGTAGCTATTATTTGTAGTAATTTGATTATCAATATAATAAGTTAATTAAAAAATTAAACAATCATTTATATTTTCAAGCGAATTTTGATGTCATTTTTGTCCATTTTTTAAAATTTGGACACAAAAAAGAGCCAATTTATCTTGACTCTTTGATTTTTAATTGAAAATTCTTTAAATATTTTCGATTTTTTCTTTCAGTTCAGCCCAACCTCCACCGTTGTAGCCGTCTTTCAAACCTTCGTTATTTAAAAAATCTAAAGCTTTTCCGCTTCTGTTCCCACTTCTGCAGAAAAGAACGACTGGTTTCTCAATGCTTAAAATCTCGTCTTTTCTATCTGCCACTTCTCCCAAAGGAATGTTTTCTGCTCCGTCAATATCTCCATCCATCTCGAGTTCCATTGGTTCGCGAACGTCGATGAGTGCGTAATTTCCTGATTGCAATACTTCTTCTAAAGTCATATCAATTTTGTTTAAGGTT
The DNA here is from genome assembly GCF_020084865.1 of Candidatus Kaistella beijingensis. Lineage (NCBI taxonomy): Bacteria > Pseudomonadati > Bacteroidota > Flavobacteriia > Flavobacteriales > Weeksellaceae > Kaistella > Candidatus Kaistella beijingensis. The sequence continues at coordinate 663,965 of NZ_CP071953.1, forward strand.
TTAAAATTTTTGATGACCAAATTTATGAAATAATGTTAGTTTTGCAAGGCGAAATGAATACGAATCCTGAAAAATATTCCCAATTAATCAAAGCCAAAGCAAAAAAGTTTGGTTTCCAAAGTTGTGGAATCTCGAAAGCAGATTTTTTGGAAGAAGACGCAAAACCTTTTGAAAATTGGCTTCAAAAAAACTTCCATGGTGAAATGTCGTACATGGAAAATTATTTCGACAAACGACTTGATCCGAGATTATTGGTGGAAGGTTCTAAATCGGTTATTTCACTTTCTTATAATTATTTTCCAGCAGAAAAAATTTCGGGCTTCGATAATTATAAAATCTCAAAATATGCTTATGGTGAAGATTACCATGAAATCATCAAAGAAATTTTGAGGGAAATGGTTGCAGAACTTCGGGATGAAATTGGTGATTTTCATTGCAGAGTTTTTACTGATTCTGCTCCTATTTTAGAAAGAAGTTGGGCAAGAAAATCAGGAATTGGCTGGGTTGGAAAAAACGCAAACCTCATCACCAAACAAAGCGGCTCTTTCTATTTTTTGGCAGAAATTATTTGCGACCTTGAACTACAGGAAGATTCACCCACCACCGACCATTGCGGCACTTGCACGAAATGTATCGAAGCGTGTCCAACCGACGCGATTGTTTCCGATAAAATTATTGACGGAAGCAAATGTATTTCCTACGCCACGATCGAGTTGAAAAACGAAATACCCGATTCCTTTAGAAATAAGATGGAAGACTGGATGTTTGGTTGCGATATCTGTCAGGATGTTTGTCCCTGGAATCGTTTTTCAGCACCGACTTTAGAGGAAAAATTTCGACCCAATCAGTTTTTGAAAAACTACAAAAAAGAAGATTGGAAAGAGGTTACGCAAGACCTGTTTTCAGAAATTTTCAGAAAATCTCCCGTTAAAAGAACAAAATTTGCCGGACTGAAAAGGAATATCGAGTTTTTGGAAAAATAAATGGGTTTTGTAAATTTTAAACATTTATTAATGGTGATAAACATCGTCGTACATTACTCCCGCTTCAATTCTTACCGGTAAAAAATTCACTTCAGGCACAATCGGACAATTATAATCATACGCATTATAAGCGCAGAAAGGTTGATAAGAAAGGTTAAAATCCAAAACAATTTCATCCGATTTTGGAATCCTTAAATCCATGTATTTTCCGCCGCCGTAGGTTTCTTTTCCATTGGTTTCATCGCGGAATGGAAGAAAAAGATGGTCGTGAAATCCTTCTTTCTTAATCAAATTCAGACTTTGATATATCGTTAACGAATAAGATTTTCCATGGAGTTGGAAAGTTGCTTTTCCATATTCTTTGTAAGGTTGAGTCTTTCCCGAGGAAGTTGGGTTCTCAAAAGGAATCGCGTTTTCAGTCCTCACCAATTTTGCGGTAACCCTGTATTGACTGTTAATCGGAAAAAAAGGATGCTCCTTAAAACTGGTAAAATTATCGCCACGAAGCGGAGTAGTTTTTAATTTTTTATATTCGGCGTTTAACTCTTTCTGAAATTTTCTGGCTTCCGAAATTGCTGAAGATTGTGTTGCACAAGAAGTGATGATTGCACAGATAATGAGGATGAGTTTTTTCATTTCTTTTTAGATTTACGGTATTGTTTCAACTTGTAACCAAAGTAATTCTCAAAATCATTAATCACAAAAGGCCGATCAACAAAATCTTGATCCCGATGCATTCCGATGTGAAGGAATAAAGGTTTAGAGATTTTTTCTGTGGTGATATTAAAGTTTAAGATATCCATAATATCTTGTGGGTGTTTCGCTGTATGTGCTGAAGTCAATTTCAATACCGTGATGTTTCCATATTTTTTTTCAATTTTTTCACATTGCTTTTTCAAAGAATCTTTCACCAAAAACATTTCAAATTGCTTCGAAATATTAAATCCTTTGAATTCTGAATAGTCTTTTTCACGACATTTTTTGAAAAGCGTTTGGGCGAATTTTTCAGCGGTCAGCTTTTTTTGTGAACTGATTTTTTCTAAAGAAACCGAGCTGTAATAAGAGCTGCAACTGTTTAGAAAAATTATTGAGACTAAAAGTATCGAGAATTTTTTCATCATTAAATTTGGTAATTTTTAAATAGTATTTTATTTGCAATCTTCTTCATAAACAAATTCATTTTACTTGGCTCATTAGTCTTTTTACTAGGCTCTTTTTACTTGGCTCTTCACTCAATTCTTACCCGATAAACATCCGTTCCATTTCGTTTGATATTTGGAATGAAGAAGCCGCCTTCTTCAGGAATTTCTTCTTTTAAATCGAAACTTTTGCATTCTTTCGGCAAACCCGAAAAAACGAGCGTAAACCAAAAATCCTGCATTGGTGGAACTTCCGTCCAATAGGGAAAAAGTGAAATATTTTCGTGGTGAATGAGGCTGCTTTTATGATTGATGCTTTTATCAATCAAAAAAGTCGATTGCCAAATGCGAATCAGATTGCCAAACTGAAAACTCGCAGGAAAGCAACAGTGCACAATCACCTGTTTCTCCTCCTCTACTTTGGTTTGAAGAGATTCCAAGATTTCGGTAATGATTTCGGGTTTGGTGAGGGTTTCCATTTTTTGATGAGTAATGAGTAATGAGCAATGAGTAATATTGCTGATTGCTCATTACTTATTGCTAATATTCTAATTCGAGTTTTTCTTTTGAATAGTTTCTGATTTTTTCAGTAAGTTCCGGATTTTCGGAGAGTTTTTGTCCGTAACTGGGGATGATTTCCAACAATTTTTCTTTCCACTCGTTTTGAAGTTTGTCGCCGAAACATTTTTCCAAAACCGTAATCATCGCATACGCCGCAGTTGAAGCTCCTGGAGAAGCGCCGAGAAGTGAGGCGATTGTTCCGTTTTCGTTCACCACGACTTCGGTTCCAAACTCTAATTTTCCGCCGAGTTTTGCATCTTTTTTAATGATTTGAACTCTTTGTCCTGCCACTTTTAATTCCCAATCCTCTTCTTTGGCATCTTTTACAAATTCCCGCAAATGCTGAATTCTTTGGGATTTTGTCATCGCAACTTGACGAACCAAATATTGGGTTAAAGGCAAATTATGCCACCACGCTCCAAAAAGCGAACGGATATTTTTAAAGTTGATGCTTTCAGGCAAATCGAGGTAACTTCCTTCTTTCAAAAATTTCGTTGAAAATCCTGCAAAAGGTCCAAACAATAAAGCTTTTTCCCCATCGATAATCCTTAAATCCAAATGTGGAACGCTCATTGGTGGCGCATCCACGGTAGCTTGAGTGTAAACTTTGGCGTGATGTTTTTCGATGAGTTCTTGATTGTGAGAAACCAACCATTCTCCCGAAACAGGAAAACCGCCGTAACCTTCACTTTCAGGAATATCTGAACTTTCCAAAAGCGGCAAAGCGTAACCACCTGCTCCAATGAAGACGAAATCTGCAACCACTTCCTGCGAATGATTGTGGAGACGGTCTTTAATATCAATTTCCCATTTTCCGTCGTCTCTTAAATCCAAATCTTTTGCTTCGTGGTAAAGAAAAATTTCCACGTTGGAATCTTCGGCGAGAAATCTTCCCATTTTCCTCGTCAATGTTCCGAAATTCACATCAGTTCCCAAATCCATTTTGGTGGCGGCAAGAATTTCGTTTTCCTTTCTTTTGCTCATGACTAAAGGAATCCATTTACGAAGTTGGTCGTGGTCAGTAGAAAATTGCATTCCCTTGAAAAGGTTGGACTTAATCATTTCTGCGTGACGTTTCCTTAAAAACTCCGAATCTTCTTCCCCAAAAACCAAACTCATGTGCGGACAGGAATTGATGAATTCTTTTGGATTTTTGATATAATTTTTAGAAATCAAATACGACCAAAATTGCTTGGAATACTCGAATTGTTCTGCAATTTTTTCGGCTTTGGAAATGTTGATGTTCCCATTTTCATCTTCGGGAGTGTAATTGAGTTCGCAAAAAGCAGAATGTCCTGTTCCTGCGTTGTTCCAAGCTGCAGAACTTTCGCGGGCAAATCTTCCGAGACGCTCGAAAATGGCGATATCCAGTTCGGGCTCGAATTCGTGAAGAAGTGTTGCCAAAGTGACGCTCATGATTCCGCCGCCGATTAAGACGACGTCGTATTTTGGTTTCGGGGTTTTATTGGTTAGAAATTCGGGCATTGTTTATTTTTTAGAATCACGAATTTCGTGAAAAGTTTTGGGATGGTAAAGTGTTGAGATTAATTTAACCACCCAAAGTCACAAAAGTCCAATTTTAAAGGTTTTAATTATGCTGCTCTAAAGTGCGTTAAAAATCGTTTTGATTCGTTAACTTTATGTTTTAATATTTATAAAATGAAACAGGTTTTCTATTTGATTTCAATTGCAATTATTTCGATTTCTTGCAGTAAAAATTTGGAACATGCAAAAGCTTCAGGTTCAATGAATGACACCATAAAGCAGAAAGACGGAACTGTTTTGAATTACAAAAAGCCTGGTGAAGATTTGATCTTACTGAAACGAGACCAATCCGTTTACAGTAAAGGCTATCAAAACCGTTTGAGAAAAATAGCGGAATATTATTTGGCGAAATCCGAGAAAGATTTGGTAAAATTTCATGTAGAAAAAAAGGAAGGCGAATTGGGATATTCCACTGAGGAAAACGATTGGGAAGACGTGAATTATACCCAAATTGGAATTTTCAACAAATCAGGAAACAATCTATCAACGATGCAGTGGCTTTTTTATGAACCGAAATCGCAGAAACTGTATGAATTTGATTTGAACACGAAAAAACTTCAGGAATTTAACCTTGAAAAATAAAGATCTTTTGGTTTAATTCAACTTCGTTGTCAATTTTTTAAACTGTTTTTCGGCATTTTTTTCCTCATAGAGAATTCCGTAAATCGTATCGATGATTGGCGTTTTCATCTTTTTGTCTTTTGAGGTTTGGTAGATGGAATCTGCCGCGTAATAACCCTCCGCAATCATATTCATCGACTGAATCGCTGATTTCACCGTGTAGCCTTTTCCGATTAAATTACCAAGATTTCGGTTTCGCGAAAAAAGTGAGTATGCGGTTACGAGTAAATCGCCGAGATAGGCACTTTCATTCACATCACGCGGAGCTTCGTAAATGGCTTCGAGAAAAATCTCCATTTCACGGATGGCGTTGGAAACAAAAACTGCCGTGAAGTTGTCTCCATAACCCAATCCACTTGCAATTCCCGCTCCGATTGCGTAAATATTTTTCAAAATCGCGCTGTATTCGTTCCCCAGAATATCTTTGCTCGGCTCCACATTAATGAAACGCGATGAAAATAAATTGAATAATTTTTCAGAAACCTCATCCTCAACTGTTGCAATTGTAATATAGGAAAGTCTTTCCATCGCTACTTCCTCCGCATGACAAGGACCTGCAAGAACCGCCTGATTTCGAAAACCAATATCGAAACATTCCTTTAAATAATGAGCAACAACATCGTTCACTTTCGGCACTATTCCTTTGATGGCGGAAACAAAAATTTTGTCTTTGTAATCGCAAGTCATTTTATCCATCGCATCGGACAAATAAATAGATGGTGTCGCCAAAACAATGACTTCACAAGCCGAAACCAGTTCGTTGATATCGGTGGTGACTTTAATAGATTTCGGGGCAAAACTCACCGAAGTAAGGTAAGTCGGGTTATGATGGCGAAGTTCGATCGCTCCTTTTACATATTCGTTTCTTACGCACCAATGAACCGTTTTACAGTTTTCCACCAACATTTTTACGATTGCTGTTGCAAATGTTCCGCTTCCTACAACTCCTACAGGAATTTCGTGTTTTACGGATTTCGGTTCAGAAGTTTTCTTTTTCGCCATGACTGCCGTTCATATTTAATTCACAAATATATTAAAGGTTTATGTAATATGCATTACAATTGTGAATTTAAGAGTTTTATAAAAAGTTTAACATGATATTATGCAATAGAAACTGAAAAAATGTGTTTTTCTGAAAATTGTTTTGAAAAATAATTTATAAATTTGCAAACTCAAAATTTGATAATCATTAATTAATGAAGAATTTTTTAAGCAAGAAAAAGAATGTGAACCTTCTTTTAGGCGCATTATTGTTTGTGATTTTCGGTCAGGCTTTATTCATCGGGAAACTGTTTTCGGAGAAAAACAGCAAATCTTACGAAGTCAATTTAGTTAAAATTAACACTGAAAAAGACAGCGTGGATTATTTGGGAATGAAAAACAACCTGGCTTTGGTTGACAACACCGTACGAGAGCTAAACTCGTTCTTAAAAGCAAAAAATATTTCCGACGGTAAAATCGAAATGCTTGCTCAAGACAGCCTTTCAAACGCGGTTTATCTTGCAAAACAAAGCAACCGTTACAGCCAATATTTGGTAGATCTACAAAACAAATTGCAACAGGTTCCCCTCGGGATTCCAACCGATGGATATATTTCTTCTAATTTCGGAAACAGAAAAAACCCGATTCCTTTCAGAAATGTTTTATTGGCATCAGCAAAACCTGTAAAACAGGAAGTAAAAGCTGAACCACAATATATCGAAGAAAAAGACAGTCTTGGAAATGTGGTGAAAAGAACTTTGGCAAATCCTTCAACATCTTTGGCTAAAAATTCAACGCCTGAAGTCAATAATCCACCTGCGGAAGCAGATCAAATTCAATTTCACAAAGGTTTGGATATCGCAGTTCCGTTCGGTTCTGATGTTCGTTGTGCTGCAACTGGAACGGTTATTTTTGCAGGAGCAAAAGGAGGTTACGGAAATTGCGTGATCATTTCGCACGGAAATGGATTGGCTACACTTTACGGTCATTTATCACAAGTTTTGGTGAAAGCCAATGATATTGTAAAAGTAAATGACGTGATTGCAAAATCAGGAAATTCGGGACGTTCAACAGGACCGCATCTTCACTATGAAGTCCATAAAAATAATACGCCTGTAAATCCTAAACTGTTTTTGAACTTTTAATAAAATTTAATCACTCAATTTTGGGTGATTTTTTTTTAACTTTTTTCTTAAAGCGGATTACTTCTCATTTCCGATGATTTTTCGTCTTTACATTTGCTTAAAATTACGGATATGTTAAGCATTATGAAAGAAGAACTTATGGTTGAATTCTACATTTATCCAGAAGAAAGTGAAAATAGTTTTAACCCTTTAAATTTTAAAAATCATGGCAAGAAATCATGAAGCAGACATCTGCAATCCAAACAACGAAGCGTATCAACATGCAATGGACAATCACGCCAACCAACTCAATCCCAATAATGATGAGTATGCGGGAAATTAAGTTTAATTTGCTACCTTAGTTGGTAGCATTTTTTATAGATATGGAAGAACTAACACCTTATTTTAATGATTATCAAATATTTGATTCCTCTAAAATAAAAAATCCCGAAAAGTTTTTAAAACTGTATTTAAGTTCTCTTGAAGAACAAGATCTGGAAACCCTCAAAAAAATGACCTTAAATAAAGAATCCGCCAATGATATCTTGAAATTTGGAAATCTTTTAATCGAATATTTTAAAAGCGACAATCCAAAAGAATTTTTATTAAACTTTGAAAAGAATTGTGAAAAAGCATTGTTAAATAAACCCCTATTCCAAAATGAAGAGAACATCATTCAATTTCTTAATCTGATTAAAAAATCCGCAGATAAGCAGGAATTTCCACGACAAAAAATATTTAGAAAAGAAATGATCGTGGACGAGTTTGATGTTGACTCAAAAACATTCAACAACTGGTTGACATTTTTTGGTAAAGAAAACTTTATTGGAAGAAGAGAGTTCGATTCTCTGGAATACGCATCAATTGTAAAAGATTTTATAAAAGTCGGAAAATTAGATTTAGAAGACCTACGCGAATACCATTACCAAGCCTACAACCGCATAAAGATCGCCGAAATTATTGGAGATTTATCGAAAAGCAAGAAGACCAATTACAGGAACTTACTGCTGAGAAAGGATGAAATAGATGACTACTCACCTGCAAACAAACAATTTTTGGATTGGTTGCAAAATCATAGGGTTTTGCCTTTTAGCCTTGCTTATCGATATATTGATTTAATGCTAAACTCCGACGAAAAAAAATCTGTCAAAATAATGGAAGTATTTGAAGCTTACTTTGAAAAGCTGTGACGAGGATTGTGTTCTTAAACATTTCTGCTTTCATCTTTAATTTTACACCTACTAATTTTTGGCAGCAGTAAATTGGTGAATTTTATTTGCAGAAAATTTTTTCAGACCCTCATAACATTTTGCGAACTTTTCATGATTTTTTTTGGAATACAATAAAAAAGTTTATTTTTGCAAACCAATTGTAAAAATTAAGTCGAAAACTTATTTTTTCTGGCCTTGTAACTCAGTTGGTTAGAGTAGCTGACTCATAATCAGCAAGTCCTTGGTTCGAGCCCAAGCTGGGCCACTTTTTAAGGGATTTTACAGCAATGTAAAATCCTTTCTTTTTTATTTTGACGAACATTTGACGAACATTTGAATTTTATTTCTCCATATATTAGCATTATAATACTTTGGTAAAAAATGGACACCTTTTGTGTAGCGGTATATTTAATTGTGTTATTGATCACAATATTTTTTCCACTTTATCTCGCAGGAAGGGTTTGGTTCGCTTTTAGTCCGTTTGTTATCAACTACTACTCTTCTGAACAGAAAAATTGGTAGAATGACTGGAATACCAACCGATTTATAATAGTACTATGTTTATTTTTTATTTCATCTGTACTTTCTTTATTTTGGGGATTATCAATTTTAGAGAAAATAAAAGAAGCTCAAATCGATATTACCTCAATTCTTTTTTACACTTTATTACAAATTCTATGTTTCGTTTTTTTGGAAGGAAAAATGGATCATTCATTCACTCCACTCGCTGCTTATAGAAAATTTCGTGAAAAGAAATATGATGAGCGTTTTGTTTTTGCAAAGCAAGTTAGAACTGATGATGCTATTCAAAAGGTACTCCGAAAGCATCCGCGCCAAAAGTGAAATCCGGCAAGAAATTTTGGATGAAATCAAGAGAGATGGGAAAGCTATTTACAAAAATGATGATTACAATCAGTTGAAATACAACACGGATTTAATGAATAAATGGATGAAGAAGAATCCAAAAGATGGTGAAAAGTTTATGAGATTTAAGGACGGGTTTGAGAGTAAATAGAAGCATTTCCTTTTGACTTTTTTCTTTACGACTAATCAATTGCATTTTCGTATTTTTACCCTATGGAAATTAAGGATTCAATCAAAGATTTATTTGAAGAGGAATTGATAGGCGAAATTCTTTCTGTAGGAAAACTGAAAAAAGTTCAGGAAGGAGATATTGTCATTAATGTTGGTCAACCGATTCACTTTATGCCCGTAGTTTTGGAGGGAACGCTGAAGGTTTCTATGATTGACGATGCGGGAAAAGAATTGCTGATGTATTACCTGAACGCAAGCGAAGGTTGCGCAATGACTTTCACCTGCTGTATTCGGGAGCATAAAAGCGAAATTTTGGCAGTTGCAGAGGAAGATTCGGAACTATGGATGATTCCTGTGGAATATATGGATATTTGGATGCACAAATATGTTTCGTGGAAAAATTTTGTGATGAAAACGATGCAGAACCGTTTCTATGAAATGTTGAAAGCATTGGATTTGGTTGCTTTCAACAGTTTGGATACAAGGCTTTTAAACTATCTTAAAGAAAAATCCAAGAATACGGGTAAAACTGTCATTAATGTTTCTCACGAGCAAATTGCGATAGATTTGGCGAGTTCAAGAGTGGTCATCAGCCGACTTCTAAAAAAATTGGAAAACGAAGGCAGAGTTCTTCTTTACCGAAATCAAATCAAACTTCTGAAAGATTTGTAATCTAGGTAACACAAATGTATTTTCAGATTTCAGATTTTTGTTGAAAATTGAAAGATGAAAAGCATTTGTCCCAACAAAATACAGTCGCTGAAAGAAGATTTTCTTTTGATTGATATACGAGAAAAATTTGAATTTGATACTCACAAAGCCGATTCTCAAAACTTAATCAACATTCCTTTCAGCGAAATTGATGAAAATTTAGAAATTTTACCGAAAAATAAATTGTTGATTTTGATTTGTAACAACGGTTTGCGGAGCGAAACAGCCACAAAATACTTAATGGAAAGAAATTTTGAGAATGTTACTTTTGTTGAAGGCGGTTTGGTAAAATGGCAACAAAACGGAATGAAAATTTTGGGAAGTCCACCCGATTTTATATCACATTCTTTATCTTTAACCAAAGACTGCAATTCCTGAAATGTCATTCCCAATCATCAATGCCTGCGATTTGTTCACGCAGAAAAAAAGCGAAAACCATATTGTGGTACATCAACTTTCGGAGTTGTTGCAGGATGATATTTACATACCCAAAAAACCACACCGTCATACTTTTTATCAGGTTTTATATGTGAAAAAAGGAAAAGGTTTTCACCATATTGATTTTCAGGAAAATGAAATTTCTTCGCCGCAAATTTTCTTTCTTTCACCGACGCAAGTTCACGATTTGAGATTTGAAAACGCTGAAATAGAGGGTTTTCTCATAAATTTTGATGAATATTTCTACAACGCTTTTCTTTCTAAAATCAATTTTATAGATGATTTCACTTTCTTCAACCGAAACGGAAAAGTTTCTTCTTTCGACGCACGAAAATCTCAAAAGGAAATAGACGAAATATTCTCAAAAATTGAAAAAGCATTTTCTGAGAAACCGCATCATTATCTAGAATTTCTTCGGGTTTATCTCTTGGAACTTTTTCTGATTGTGGATGGTTTTCAAGAAAAATCGAAGGAAGAAAAACAATATTCCAATCAAAAGCACATCATTTCCAATTTTGAAAAACTATTGGAAAAACACTTCTACGAAGCACATTATCCAAAATATTATGCCGAGAGATTGGCAATTACAGCCAATTATCTCAATTTAGTTTGCAAAAATTACATCGGAAAAACGGCGGGCGAACTCATTCGTGAAAGAGTGATTTTAGAAGCAAAAAGATTGCTCGTCAATTCACAGTTAAGCGTTTCCGAAATTGCTTATCAACTTCATTTTGACGATAATTCCTATTTCACCAAATTTTTTAAACAAAGTACAGGACTTACACCGTTTCAGTTTCGCAGTTCGGTGAATGGATAAAATAACCTTTTTGGAGGATTGGCATAATCAAAAATATTGATTGAAAACCTGCATTCCAAACCCAACTAATGAATGTAATCCAAGTTACATTTTCTCCTAAAATCTTCTCTTAACTTTGAGAAAAAAATAAGAAATGTTATTTGAAAATAATTATTTTGAGGATTTACGGAAAAAAGAATTTTCAAGATTAGATGCTGAAAATCAGGTCTATCTGGATTTTACGGGCGGAAATCTTTATCCCGAAAGTTTAATTCATCAGCATTCTGAAATCCTGCTCAAGAATGTGATGGGAAACCCGCATTCAACCAATCCTACGTCGCAAAAATCATCGGTTTGGGCAGAAAACACACGCAAGAAAGTTTTGGAATTTTTCAACGCCGAAGATTACTTCTGTATCTTTACCCAAAACGCTTCCCACGCCTTGAAAATTGTGGGAGAAAGTTATCCTTTTTCGGAGAATTCCTATTTCTTGATGCTTTCAGATAATCACAATTCCGTAAATGGAATTCGGGAGTTTTGCCAAAATAAAAACGGAGAATTTTCTTATTTTCCAATTAATTTTACGGATTTACGGATTGATGAAAAAGAATTGAAAAAAGTTTTGAAATCCAAAAACTCCTTCAAGGATAAATTGTTTGCTATTCCTGCACAGTCCAATGTTTCAGGCGTAAAACACGATTTGAAATGGATACAGATTGCACAACAAAATGGATGGGACGTTCTTTTGGACGCCGCCGCTTTTGTACCGACTAATATTTTGGATTTGAAACTGTATCAACCTGATTTCGTGTCGGTTTCTTTCTATAAAATGTTTGGTTTTCCTACGGGAATTGGCTGTTTATTCGTAAGAAAAGACAAATTTGAAAAACTGAAAAAGCCTTGGTTTGCAGGCGGAACCGTGAAAATGGTATCTGTAAAAGAGCCCAAATTTTTTCTTGCAAACAACCACGAAAGATTTGAGGACGGCACTTTGGATTATCTCAATATTCCTGCAGTGAAATTGGGTTTAGAATTTTTGGAAGATGTTGAAATGGAAAAAATTTCCCAAAGAATTGCGGATTTAAGAAAATATGTCTATCAAAAATTGAGCGTTTTGAAGCACGGAAACGGTAAAAGTTTGGTGCATTTGTTCGGTCCCGAAAATCATCAGAATGTAGGCGGAACTTTGATAATTACTTTCTACAACAAAAATGGAGAAAAATATCTTTTTGAAGAAATTGAAAAAGAAGCCAATTTGAAGAATATTTCCATTCGTTCCGGCTGTTTCTGCAATCCCGGAATTGATGAGATTAATAATGAAATTTCTGAAGAAGAATTAGCACGATATTATCAAAACTCCAATAATGTAAATTTCTCTGAAATGGTCGACTTCCTTGGTAAAATGCGTGGCGCAACGAGAGTTTCATTCGGAATTGCAACGGTAAAGCAGGATATCGATTATTTTGTAGAATTTGTTTCACAATTTGTTGATAGATAGTTCTTTGTGTGACACAAGTTACACATTCAAAAATTCATAAATTCTACATTTACATAAAATAAAAATTCAAATGTCAAAAGTAGTCATCCTTGGAGCAGGAATTGCGGGACACACCGCCGCAACTCATCTTCGCAGAAAATTAGGTTCGGAACACGAAGTTTTGGTGGTTTCGCCTAACAGCAATTATCAGTGGGTTCCCTCCAATATTTGGGTGGGAGTCGGAAGAATGAATCCTGAAGCCGTGAAATTTCCATTAGCACCACTCTATAAAAAGCACAATATCGGTTTCAAACAGGCAAAAGTAGTTTCCTTTCATCCTGAAGGCGACGAAAATCACCAAAAACCTTATGTGAAAGTAGAATATGTTTGGGGCGAAAATGTCGGAAAACAGGAAATTGTAGATTACGATTATCTTATTAATGCAACGGGACCAAAATTGGCTTTTGAACTTACAGAGGGAATGAATCCCGGAACAAACAAATGCTATTCTGTCTGCACTTATGACCACGCAGATCACGCTTCCGCCGCATTTACCGACTTAAAATTGAAACTCAAAAAATCCAAAGAAAAATTAAAAATTTTAATCGGAACCGGACATCCAAAAGCGACTTGTCAAGGTGCGGCATTTGAATATATTCTGAATGTAGAAAACGAACTTCGCCGTTGTAAATTGAGAGATAAAGCAGAAATTACGTGGATTTCTAATGAATATGAACTCGGCGATTTTGGAATGGACGGAATGTTATTGGATTATGGCGGAACCGCTATGAAATCAAGCACAATGGTAGAAATGGTTTTCAAAGACCGAGGAATCAAATGGATTTTAGGAGCAGGCGTGAAAAAAATTGAAGACGGTTTGGTTCATTATGAGAATTTAGAAGGCGAATTCAAAACCGAAAATTTTGATTTTGCGATGCTTATTCCTTCTTTTGCAGGTCACGGTTTCAAAGGATTTGACAAAAATGGAAACGATATTACCGAGAAATTATTCCGTGGATTTATGGTGGTAGATGCAGATTATACGCCAAAACCTTACGAAGAATGGTCGGTTCAGGATTGGCCCGAAACCTACCAAAATCCAAGTTATCCCAATATTTTTGCGCCGGGAATTGCTTTTGCACCGCCTCACACGATTTCAAAACCAAGAAAAAGTCCGAACGGAACAGAGATTTTTCCTGCACCGCCAAGAACAGGAATGCCTTCGGGAATTACTGCAAAATTAGTTGCAGACAATATTATAGAAAGCATCAAAGCAGGCAAAATTGTAACGCCACATCGCGGTTCGCTCGGAAATATGGGAGCTGCGTGTGTTGCTTCCGCAGGATTTGGTGCTACGAAAGGTTCGGCAATTACCATTACGACTTTTCCGATTGTTCCCGATTACAAAAAATACAAAGATTCTCAAGGTCGCGATTTAAAGAAAACCTTTGGCGAAATTGGTTTAGGCGGACATTGGGTGAAGCATTCCCTGCATTACGCATTTCTTTGGAAAGCCAAAATGAAACCGTTTTGGTATATGATTCCCGAGTAAAAAATCTCAAATTTCAAACTTCAAATTTTAAATTAAACAATGATACCACAAATAACAAAATCAATGAAATCCAAAATGCAGAATCCGTTCTTGCAGTTTTTCCGTTTTTTAATTCTCAATGTAAAAATTCTTCGTGTAGTTGCGCTTGGTCACGGCGGAACGCGAGGTTTGGATGAAAATCATAAGAAAATTTAAAATTTGTTTGTTTTCAAATTGATTGTTTAAGACGTGGGATTTTAACGTTTCACATAAGTTTTCATTTTTCTATTTTGAAATGGGCGAAATTTTTCTTGCGCTAATTTTTATAAATATTACCATTTTCTGCGTCATTATTTCTTCCACAAATTTGCTCTTTAAACTAATTTTGATGTAGGAAAAATTTACTTTTTTACTAAATTTTTAAAGTTTTCATATGATGGAAAGGCGGTGGAAAATAAGTTTCCCCGTCTTTCTTTTTTTTGGCAATATTTATTCTGATAATGGCGGTTTTTATTCATCGAATTTAACAAAATTGAAAAATTAATTTCCAATAGTAAAGAACCTTTTAAACGATAATGCAATGAAAAATCTACTACACAAAATTTCCGTATTGGTGTTGATTTCTATTTTTTCACTTTTCAGTTTTTCCTGTTCGCAAGTGAGAAAAACTACCAATTTAGATACTCAAAAATTAACAAAAACCGAAATTTCTGCTTTGCTCTATTCTTTGGAAGAAGAAAAAATGGCTTTTGAAGTCTATAACTTGATGTATGAAAAATGGGGAACGATGCAATTCGGAAATATACGTCAAAGTGAGGAAATGCACATTGCGGAAGTTCAAAAACATTTGGCTCAATACAAAATTCCTTATCAAATTTTAGAAAAAGGAAAATACCAAAATGCTGAACTTCAACAACTTTATAATCAACTTGTTGCACGGGGAAATATTTCTGAATTGGAAGCACTGAAAGTAGGAGCAACCATTGAAGATGTTGATATTTTTGACCTTCAAAAATTAATAAAAGAAGTAGAAAATCCTGCTATCATTCAATCCTTCAAGTTTTTAGAATGTGCTTCAAGAAATCATATGAGAGCATTTAATCGCGGACTTTCAAGATATAGTTTTGAATATGTTCCGAAATACATCACGAAAAATCAATTACAAGAAATCCTCAATTCCGACCACGAAAGATGCGGAATGATGCGAAAATTTTAACCTTTAAATATCTAAAACAATGAAAATTTTTAAACTTATAATGCTCAGTTCTGCGCTTTTCTCACTCCAATTTTGCAGTAGAGATAACAGCGAAGAAACCAATTACGCAAACCTTTCCGCACAGGAAAAAAATGATTTGCTCTTCAGTTTTGAGGAAGAAAAAATGGCGAGAGATACCTATATTTTTCTCAATAACAAATGGGGAATTTCGCAGTTTGCCAATATTCAGAACAGCGAACAGTCGCATATGAACGCCGTGGAGAATTTATTGAAAAAATACAATATTACTTATCAAATTTTACCACAGGGACAGTTCAGCGACGCAAATTTACAGACTTTATACAATCAGTTGACAGCACAGGGAAGTCTATCAAAAAATCAAGCATTTCAAGCAGGAGCAATCATTGAAGATGTTGATATTGACGACCTTGAAACTCTAAAACAGCATACCACAAACGCAACCATTGTTTCTGTTTATAATAAATTAGAATGCGGTTCGCGCAACCATTTGCGAAGTTTTGTTTCAGGAATTACCAATTTGGGTGATACTTACACACCACAATTTATTTCTACCACAGAATTTCAGTCCATCATGAATTCTGCAAATGAACAGTGCGGAAATTAACTTTTAAACTTGAAAATTATGGAAAAATACAGTAAAAAAACAATTGCAATTCATTGGATTTCAGTTGTTTTAATCGCCTTGATGATTTTTACGGGAAAATTTTGGAAAGATATTGATGGAAATTCTTACTCTCTGCTCATTGTACATTTTATCATAGGAATGTTAGTCGCACTTTTAACGATTTGGAGAGTTGTTATTCATTTTAAAGGAAATAGACCTGCTCCATTGAAAACTAATAGTGATTTACGCAACAAAATTATTATTTGGGTGCAGTATATTTTTTACCTCGTAATATTTATTTTGGCTTTGTCAGGAATGTTGATGTTGTTGAAAGGCGGTTATTTGCAGGCGGTTTTGGATGGTGATATGAATTTCACTTTGGACGAAGAAAACTGTCACGGTTTACATATACACGAAGCGATGGTAAAAGTGTTTTTCGTGCTTCTGTTTGCTCATATTGCGGGCGCATTTTCCTACATTTACCAATACAAGCACAATATTTTTAAAAGAATATTTTAGTTGAATATTTTTAAAGATAACTCCCAAACCATCTAATTTTTTAGGTGGTTTTTCCTTTTCCGCCACAAAATGTAACCCAAGTTACGCACCGCCATTTTTGTTCCCAATACTTTTGCCTCAAAATAATGATAAAATGAGGAAATACTTTTTTACAGGATTGGCGTTGCTATCTTTTTTGGCGTTTCAAGCGCAGGAAGTAGTAACCATTTCCAAAAAAGATTTGGAACAGAAAATAAACGACCAAAATCTACAACTCAAACTTTCCGAAGCCGAAATTAATTCTGCAAAAGCCGATTTGTTGATGAGCAGAGCAATGTATTTGCCGAATGTAACCGCTTCTTACACGGGAATTTCTACCAATAATCCGTTGATGGCGTTTGGTTCTAAACTCAATCAGGAGCGTGTAGAAATGGCGGATTTCAACCCTGCAAATCTGAACGATCCCAAAAACATTTTCAATTTCGCCACAAAATTGGAAGTTCAGCAACCGATTTTCAACAAAGATGCAGTCTATCAAAAAAAAGCAGGCGAAGTGAAAGTGGAAGTCCTCAAACTGAAACAGGAACGCACCAAAGATTATCTTCAATTTGAACTCAACAAAGCATATATGCAACTTCAGATGGCGTACAAAGCATTGGAAGTTTTGGAAAATGCGAAGAATACAGTTCTTGCCAATAAAAAAGTGATTGACAATTATTTTAAAAACGGAATGATACAAAAATCCGATGTTTTGGATATGAATGTGCGGGTTTCCGAGATAGACAACCAAATTCAGTACGCCAAATCAAATGTGCGCAACGCTTCTGATTATCTCTATTTTTTGTTGAATGAAAATTCTGAAAATAAAGTATTCAAACCAAGCGAAAAATTGCAGTATCAGGAAAATATGTTGAGCCAAAACCCTCAACTCAAGAATGATAGAAAAGATTTGCAGGCTTACCAAAAATCTTTGGAAGCGTACGATTATATGATAAAATCTTCAAAAGCCAAATTTTTGCCTAAAGTGAACGCATTCGGAAGTTTTGAAATGTACGACAACAAACCTTATGAATTCAACGCGAATGGTTATTTGGTGGGAGTTCAAGTTGCGTGGAATGTTTTTGACGGCTTAAAATCCAAAAGCGAAATAGAAAAATACAAAGCCGATTTGCAAAAATCCCAAACCGAAATTGAGCAATATCAAAAACAAAGCACCTTGGAACTCAACAAATCATACCGACAAGTTTTGGATGCCGACAACAAAGTCAATCTCTCAAAATTAGCGTGGGAACAAACCGCGGAAGCCTACAGAATTCACAAAAACCGTTACGAACAAGGTTTAGAAAAAGCATCCGATTTACTAAACGCCGAAACCCAAATGTCCAAAAAGGAATTGGAATATCAGCAAGCCATTTTTGAGTACAATACCGCTTTGGAATATTATAAATTTTTAGAAAAATAACTATGGAAAATTTTTGGAATGAACGATATGCAGATTCAGAATATGCTTACGGCATAAAACCTAACGAATATTTTGAAGAACAATTGAAAAAAATAAATCCTGCAAAAATATTATTACCTGCGGAAGGAGAAGGTAGAAACGCGGTTTTCGCCTCAAAAAATGGATGGGAAACTTTTGCTTTCGACATCAGTATTGAAGGAAAAAATAAGGCTGAAAACTTGGCTTCGAAAGAAAAAGTACTGATTGATTATAGGATAAATTCTATTGAAAATTGTGAGTATCCCCGAGAAAGTTTCGATGTTTTGGCATTAATATTTGCACATTTTCCACAGGAAAACAGAAATCTTTATCACAGGAAATTGGACGAATTTGTGAAAATTGGAGGTTATGTCATTTTGGAGGCATTCACCAAAAATCATTTAGAATATAGTGGTAAAAATAAAAATTTGGGCGGACCAAAGGACCTGAAAATGCTCTACGATTTGGGCGAGATTAAAAACGATTTCTCCAATTATGAAATTTTAGAACTCTCAGAATCGGTTGTTGAAATCAACGAGGGCACATTTCATAATGGACAATCTTCCGTCATTAGGTTTTTCGGTAAAAAAATAAAAAATATAGAGTAAAAAAAGCGAAAAAATAAAAATTATGAACATACTAAAAACAGGAATTTTTCTTTCAGCAATTGCCGTCCTTGCAAGTTGCTCTTCCGACAAAAATGAAATCAAGGACAACGCCAAACCAATTGAGGTAAAACTCAGCAATTCGGCGACAACAGACGCTTTAGGTTATGCAGGAGCAAGCGGAAAATTGGTTGCCAAAAATTCGGTAAATGTGTCCACGAGAATGATGGGCTACATTACGAGTTTGCGTGCCGATGTCGGCGATTTTGTGAGTGCAGGTCAAGGTTTGGTGAGCATCAACAATACCGATATTCAGGCAAAAGGTGGACAAGCCAATGCACAAATTGCACAGGCTCAAGCGAATTTCAATATTGCGCAGAAAGATTTTCAGCGTTTTCAAAATTTATACAACAATCAAAGTGCGTCGCAAAAGGAATTGGACGATATGAGAGCACGTTACGAAATAGCAAAAGCCAATTTGGACGGTGCAAAAATGATGAAAAATGAAGTCAATTCCCAATACCGTTACACGAATATTACCGCTCCAATTTCGGGCGTGATAACAGCAAAATACGCAAGCCAAGGAGATTTGGCAAATCCGGGAATGCCGATTTTAACGATTGAAAGTTCAGGGAATTTGCAGGCGCAGGTTTTGGTTTCGGAGCAGGACATTACTTTGATAAAAAGCGGAATGCCTGTAAAAGTTTTGATGAAATCTACCAATAACGAAGTCACAGGAACTGTTGACGAAATCAGTCGTTCCGCAACCAATACCGGCGGACAATATCTGGTAAAAATCAATGTTCCGCAAAGTCGCGATTATCTTCCGGGAATGTTTGTGAATGTAGTTTTCCCTTTCAAAAGAAGCGGAAGCGTCAATCAGGATTTTCAGGAATCTGTAACTGTTCCGAAAACAGCAATTGTTGAAAACGGGCAATTAACGGGGATTTACACGGTAAGTTCAGCCAATACCGCAATGTTGCGATGGATAAAAACCGGAAAAACTTTGGGCGACCAAGTGGAAATTCTTTCAGGATTAAATTCCAAAGAACCCTACATCGTTTCCGCCAACGGAAAATTGTTTAATGGTGCAAAAGTTCAAGTTAAGTAATCCAAAATTTAACATTCAAAATTCAAGATTGTAAAAATTTTGAATCTTGAATTCGGAATCTTGAATAAATAAAAGTATTATGGAAAAAGGATTTGCAGGACGTATCGCCGAATTTTTTATCAATTCAAAACTCACAATTTTGTTGATGATTGCTTTGATGATTATTGGCGTTTACAGTTCCACACTGATACCGAGAGAAGAAGAACCACAAATTATTGTTCCGATGGCAGACGTAATGGTCGGTTATCCCGGAGCAACACCTACGGAAGTAGAAAACCGCGTGGTAAAACCTTTAGAAAAAATTATTTCAAATATTAAAGGTGTAGAGCACGTTCACGCAATGGCGATGAACGGAAAAGCGATGCTGATTGTACAGTTTTATGTAGGACAGGACACGGAAAGGTCTTATGTAAAACTCTACGACGAGTTGATGAAAAACAAAATGATGTTTCCAAAAGGGGTTTACGAACCGATGGTGAAAACACGTTCTATCGACGATGTTCCGATGCTTGGTTTAACGCTTTGGAGCGAGAAATACAGCGATTTTCAACTTCGTCAGATTTCGGAAGAACTCGCTTCGGAAGTTAAAAAAATCAAGGATGTTTCTTTAACGAATGTGATTGGCGGAAGTCCGCGACAACTGAAAATCATTTTAGACCGTGAAAAAATGGCGGAAAGCAGTGTTGATGCACTTTTGGTAATGCAGATGATACAGGCGAACAACGGCAGTTCCCAAAGCGGAAGTTTTGTAAGCAACGACCAAGAATATTTGTTGACGACAGGACAATTTCTCACTTCAAAAGACGATGTGGAAAACCTTGTGGTAGGAACTTCCAACAATATGCCTGTTTATTTGAAGCAGATTGCAAAAGTGGAAGATGGCGCATCATCTCCTGCAAATTATGTAAGTTTCGGTTATGGAATGGCGACCGAAAAAGGCAAGAAAAATCCCGCAGAATATCCTGCCGTAACGATTTCTGTTTCCAAAGTGAAAGGAGCAGATGCGATGAAAATTTCAGACGAAATCTTGCATAAAGTTGAAAATTTAAAGAAAACTTTAGTTCCAAACGATGTTCACGTGGAAGTTACCCGAAATTACGGAGAAACCGCGTCGCACAAAGTTTCCGAACTTTTGTTACACCTTGCTGTTGCAATTATTGCCGTAACCATTTTGGTGATGCTCGCAATGGGATGGAGAGGCGGTTTAGTTGTGTTTTTCTCGGTTCCTTTAACCTTTGCATTAACGCTTTTCAGTTATTATATGCTCGGTTACACGCTGAACAGAATTACACTTTTTGCGCTCGTTTTCGTCGTCGGAATTGTGGTGGATGATAGCATCATTATCGCCGAAAATATGCACCGGCATTTCCACATGAAGAAATTGCCGTTCAAACAGGCAGCAATTTATGCGATAAATGAAGTAGGAAATCCGACAATTTTAGCAACTTTTACCGTTATTGCCGCGATTTTACCGATGGCTTTCGTTTCCGGAATGATGGGACCTTATATGTCGCCAATGCCGATTGGTGCGTCGATTGCGATGTTGCTTTCACTTTTTGTGGCTTTAACGGTGACGCCGTATCTCGGTTATCATTTATTAAAAGTGAAAGACGAGGAAGAACATAAGGAAGAGCAAGGTTTGGAAACCGGAATTATTTACAAGTGGTATAAAAAAATTGAGCAACCATTACTTGACAGCGGTAAAAAACGATGGACAATGCTCGGAATTACAGGCGTTTTGCTGATGATTTCAATGTTGGCATTTTTCACAAAATGGGTGGCGGTAAAAATGCTTCCTTTTGATAATAAAAATGAAATTCAGGTGGTGATTGATATGCCGGAAGGAACGACTTTAGAAAAAACAAATGCCGTAACCAAAGATGTTGCGCAGTATTTGAGAACCGTTCCGGAAGTGGTCAATTATCAAAATTATGTAGGTTCCGCTTCGCCGATTACGTTCAATGGTTTGGTGCGACATTACGATATGCGTGGAGCGAGCAATACTGCGGATATTCAGGTGAATCTTTTGCATAAGGAAGACCGCGATAAGCAAAGTCACGATGTGGCAAAAACCATTCGTCCTGAAATTCAAAAAATTGCAAAAAAATACGGCGCCAACATTAAAATCGTCGAAGTTCCGCCGGGACCACCGGTTTTGTCAACCATCGTTGCCGAAGTTTATGGACCGAATTACGATGAACAGGTAAGAATTGCCAATGAAATTCAGAATATTTTGAAAAAAACCGACGATGTTGTTGATGTAGATTGGATGGTGGAAGCACCACAAACAGAATTCAAACTCGTTCCTGATAACGAAAAAGCGATGTTGAACGGAATTGCACCGCAACAATTGGTGGGAAATCTAACCTATTTAATGGGAGAATATCCGATTTCCACTTTGTATGACGAAAAAAGTGCTGAACCAATCAATATGGTGATGAAATTGGACAATTCCGAAAAAGCAACCATTCAAGACATTACCGCACTGAAAGTGAAAGGACAACAGGGAAATATGATGCCGATAAGTGATGTGGTAAAAGTGGAGCGCGAAAAATTGGAAAAAAGTATTTACCGAAAAGACCAAAAACGGGTGGTTTATGTGCTTGCAGATATGGCGGGAGGTTTGGAAAGTCCGGCTTACGCCATTCTCGGAATGGAAGAAAAACTGAAAAAAATTCAACTTCCTGCAGGTTATTCGCTGAACGAACTTTATATGAAACAGCCGACAGACGAAAGCGATTACACCGTAAAATGGGACGGAGAATGGCAAATTACATTGGAAGTTTTCCGTGATTTGGGTGCTGCTTTTGCCGTAGTGATTATCATAATATATATGTTGATTGTCGGTTGGTTCCAAAACTTCAAAACTCCGATGGTGATGATGGTAGCAATTCCGCTTTCATTGGTGGGAATTGTGCTGGGACATTGGCTTTTGGGCGCATTTTTCACGGCAACTTCCTTTATCGGGATGATTGCTTTAGCCGGAGTTATGGTGAGGAATTCAGTCCTTTTAATTGACTTTATAGAAATCCGACTGAAAGAAGGGATACCGATGAAACAGGCAATTATAGAAGCAGGAGCAGTAAGAACAACGCCGATTTTGTTGACAACAGGAGCGGTTGTCATTGGAGCGGTCATCATTTTGTTTGACCCAATTTTCCAAGGTTTGGCGATTTCATTGGTGTTTGGAGCGATAGTTTCAACCTTGTTGACGCTAATTGTGGTTCCTTTGATTTACTATATGAGCGAAAAGAAAAAGTGGGAAAAAATTCAGGCAGAACAAACAATAGAATTTTCCGACGATTTCTTTGATGAACCTTTAAATAAAGAAAAACCATAGTTTATTTTTAATTGAAACTTTGCCGAAAATTGATTTTTTCGGTGAAGTTTTTCATCAATTATCAACCATCATTTATCAATTATAAAAATATGAAACTACTACTCATCACCGCAATAGAAGAATTTGAGAAAAATGTGAAAGAAATTCTCGTTCATTCGGGCGTTTCAGCATTTTCCTACAGTCCTGTAAAAGGCTACAAATCGGACGAAAAGCAAATTTCTTTGGAAAATTGGTTCGCTTCGCAGATTTCGGAAACCGATTCGCTACTGTTCACGGCATTTGTTCCTGAAGAAAATGTAGATAAAGTGTATCATTATGTAGAGAAATTCAACCAAAAACAAGAGTTTCTCTCGCACATACATTTATCAACTTTAAATATTGAGAAATCGGTTTAACTAAAAATTTGAGATTTGAAATTTGAGATTTGAAATTACAAAAACTTGAGACTTCAAACTTGAAACTTTAAACAAATTATAAGATTATGAAAACAAGAATTATACACGCAGTTGCCGGAACGATGATTTTGGCGAGTTTACTTTTAGGAATTTTAGTGCACCAAAATTGGTTTTATCTTACCGGTTTTGTCGGCTTGAATTTGTTGCAGTCGTCCTTTACCAATTGGTGTCTTTTGGGAAATATTTTGGAAAAATTTGGCGTTCAAGACGATAACTGCAAATGCTGATAAATCACTAATTTTACAAACAAAAAAAATCAGAATATGAATAAGATAAAAATGTTGCTATTCGTTTTCACGGTGTTTTCTTTTGCGGGTTGCCAAAAGGCACAGAAAATGGGTGGTGAAACTTCGGTTGAAAAGTCATCAGAAGAAAAGACCGACTTATCTGCACAAGAATTTTCCGACAAAATCAAGCAAAATCCCGACGCCATTATTTTGGACGTGAGAACTCCAAGAGAATTTGAAGATGGACATATTGCAAATGCCGTAAATATGGACATCAACGGAAATTTTGAAAGTGATATTTCAAAATTGGATAAGTCAAAACCTATTTTGGTGTATTGTTTAAGTGGGGCGAGAAGTTCTTCTGCAGTCGAAATTTTGAAAAATCAGGGTTTTAAAAATATTTTCCATTTAGATAGAGGAATGATGAGTTGGCGAAGCGCAAATCTCCCCGAAACCACCAATAAAGCCATCGCCAAAAAAGGAATGTCAATGCAGGATTACCAAAAAATGTTACAGTCCGACAAATTGGTTTTGGTTGATTTTTATGCCGATTGGTGTGCTCCGTGTAAAAAGATGGAACCTTATTTAAAAGAAATTTCTGAAACGATGAACGACAAGGTAAAAGTCGTAAGAATTGATGCAGATGCAAACGCTGAACTCTGCAAAGAATTGAAAATAAGCCCAATTCCTGTCTTTCATTTATACCAAAACAACAAATTGATTTGGGAAAATACAGGTTTTGTGCCGAAGGAAACGGTGGTGGTAAAAATAAACCTCCAATAATTTTAATTGTTATTTAAAAAGAAATGCAGTGAGATTTTCACTGCATTTCTTCCTGCTTAAAGTAACGATGAATAACCGTTTCTCAATTTCCAAAGGAAATATTTTTCTAAAAGGATTTTCGAAATATCATAAAATACATTTGGAACCATAATAGCGAAAACCCTTGGTTTGAATAGTGAATTGCTCACCAATAAAACTTCTTTTTTTCCTGCATCCATCACGCAAAGTCCCGGAATTCTTCCCCACGATTTTTCTACGAAATCAGTTTTTCCTTCGATGGTTTTGATGATGTTTTTGGCAACTATTTTTCCCGTTACATCACTCGGATAACCGGTTTTAGGAATGGTAAACGGAATTTCGCCTTGTTTGAACGGTGGTTTCACATCAACAGCCAAACCTGCTCCCCAAATATTTTTGATGGTTTGGTGTCGGTAATTCGGTAAAATTGGGATGAAATTGTTCGGCGGAGTTTCAAGTTTTGGAGAATTTGCAATAAAATCAACACCCACAAATGGAGGCATCAACATTGTAAATTTAGACTCGATTTCTTCGCCTGTGCTCAAAATCACTTTTTCTTTTTCTACTTCTTTTATTCCGACGCCTGTTCTATAGTGGATTTTGAACATTTGCATAAAAGTTTTCAACATTGTTTCTCCTAAAGGCATTCCGTCGATTCCAAAATGTCCGAGATATGGTTCCGGAGTTACCCAATACAAATCTACTTTTTTGCGGATATTTTGTTCCCGAAGCCATTTTTCGATGTTGAAAAGAAATTCATAAGCGGCTCCCATACAACCGGCGTTTTGAGTGGCACCGATTACGATTGCACCGGGATTTTTTTTGAATTCCTCTAATTTTTCCCGAGTTTCCATCGCTTTTGGCGGCGTTCCAATGTAGGAACAGTTCTCTCTAATTCCGGGAGCGATGTCGAAGTTTACTTTTGGTCCTGTCGCGATGATGAGTTGGTCGTATTCGTAAATCCCATTTTCGCAATACACTTTATTTTCGTCGGGTTCTACTTTAATTGCGGTATCTTTCACGAACTTCACGCCTTTTTTTTCTAAAACGGCTCTCCGTGGAACTACAATTTCAGAAATTTCCCTTCTCTTTATCGGAACCCAAATTAGCGACGGAATGTAAACGAAATCTTCGTTTCTGTCAATTAAGGTCACTTCTGCTTTCTCTTTCAGTTTTCTTTTGATTTCCATTGCGGCGGTACTTCCTGCGAAGTTTCCACCCACTACTAAAATTTTCATTTTCCTAAATTTTATTCTTCAAAGTTAGGTCTGAATTAAAATTAGTTGTGTAACATTGGTCACTTAATGCACTGATTTTGATATGAGTTTCGTCATACTTTAGAAAGGAAGTTTCAAATTAGAAGTCTCTGAAAATTGAATCGATTTTCGGAAAAAACCTTCCTGTAACTTTTTGGTAATGAATGTAGTTTGGATATTTTTTCTTCAGTTGTTTTTCCTCGTAAAGTGTCTTTAAATAAAACAAAATAAGGAGCAAAACCGAAATCAGAAGTTTGTAATACGATTCCCAAAAGATGGCAAACCCAAAAACGAAAAGTAGAATTCCTGTATAAATCGGATGTCTGCTGAATTGATATAACCCATTGGTTATCAGTTCTGAATTTTCTTTCGGTGTAGGAAAAACAGTTAGATTTTCGTCTAAATTGGAAAGGGAAATTACAGAAATTACCATTCCTAAAGTCGCAAAAAACAATCCTAAATAAGTATAGATAACAAGAATGTCAAATTTGGGCAAAAAATCAAAAAGATAGAGTGCAAACAGAAGAAACTGAATGCTTACGAAGAGATAATCTTTTGAGGTTTTTATCAATTTACTTTTTTTATTTTTCGGAAATCAAACCGTCAATTTGTTCATAAAAATTAGCGGTGCTGTAATCGGCAACGCCTTGATGATGAAGACGAATTACACCTTTTTTATCCAAAACAACCGTCGTTGGAAGCGAGCCACTGAAAACCTCTTTCGGAATTTCGCTTGATGGAATTAAAAACGGAATACTGAAATTTTCTTTTGCAAGATATTTCTTTCCCAATTCCGGATTATCGTCCAAATTTACCGTCAAAAATACAACTTGTTGATTGGATTTGTACTTTTCATAAAACTTCTGAATGCTCGGAAACTCGGCTCTACAAGGAGGACACCAAGAAGCCCAAAAATTGATAAAAACCACTTTTCCTTTCAAATCGGCGGTACTGATTTGGTCTCCCGATGCAACATCGGTAACGCTGAAATTAGCAATCGGTTGATTTTCTATATTTTCGGATGCGTTATCTTTTGGTGCTTCAATTTTTGAGTTTAAAATTCCTGTGGACGCAATTTGTCTCAGGAACCACGCTTTTGCGTCGGGACTGAAAAGCATTAATGCGAAAAATCCCACCAGAATTACCGTGAATCCGTTCTTTTGTACCCAAATTTTTAAATTCTCCATTCTGATTTTATAATATTTTATTGGTTAATGTTTCGCCTGCAATTTAAATCTGTGCTAATCTGTGCAAATCAGTGTGAGACTTTCGGCGCACAGATTTTCACAGATGACCACGGATTATTAATAAGTTGGTTGTTCAAAGTTTCACTGCAATAAAATTGATTTTCAAAGTATTAAATAAAAGTGTTAAATAAATGATAGTTAAAATCTTGAGTAATCATTAATTTATAGTAATTGCATCCGCATAAATTCCTCATTGATTCCATTATACAAGTTTGGAATTTGATGTTTTGAAAGGATGGTTCTCGCCATCGCACTTCTGCTTCCGCTCCTGCAAAATACGATAACTGCGGGTTTATTTTCAAATTCTGAAATTCTGCTCTCAATTTCGTTCAGCGGAATATTAACCGCATTTTCTATACTTCCTTCCGAAAATTCTGAGGGTGTTCTTACGTCAACAATCATTGCGCCTTCGTTTACCCATTCTTTTATGGTTTTTTCCATTTTATTTAAATTTTTTGCAAAATTACAAATGACAATCATTGGCAAATGTAACACGAGTTACATAGTTTTTTTCAAATGTGACATACATTTAAAAATGAAATTATTACAGTTTTTGTAATAGAAAACTATGAAATTTCATCAAAACGAAGATTAATATGTATAATTTGTACCAAAAATAATTGGATTGGTACTACGAGTTTTCACACGTTACCTTTTAATTTTGCTAATGAAAATCACATTACACAATATGAAAAAAATACTACTAATTATAGATTTTTCTAAAAATAACAATGGTATCATAAAAATTGCAGGAAATCTTGCTGAAAAACATTCTGCCGAAATTATTTTATTGAATGTAATAGATTTGCCAAATTCTATTTTTAGGAAATCTTTTTTTTCCGTCTTTCTTTTTAAGCAGGAAATTAGTTTGGAAGAAAACTTTATAAAACTCAATCTTTTGAAAAAGCAATTCGTTTCGGAATTTCAGATTCATGTTAGTACAGAAATTGAAACAGGCAACAAACTGAAA
Source organism: Candidatus Kaistella beijingensis (assembly GCF_020084865.1). Taxonomy (NCBI): domain Bacteria; kingdom Pseudomonadati; phylum Bacteroidota; class Flavobacteriia; order Flavobacteriales; family Weeksellaceae; genus Kaistella; species Candidatus Kaistella beijingensis. Next base: position 691,949 of record NZ_CP071953.1, read on the forward strand.
ATTGTAACGGATATGCAACAGAAATATCAGGTGGACTTAGTAATTATGGGCATAACTTCAAAAACTCATATGCTATCAAAAGATTTTCTCGCCGATAAAAAAATAATTTCTAGCGTTCCTTGTCCCGTTCTCACGGTTCCGTACGGTTTTCAAAAATCGGAATTTTACAATCTTCTTTATCCTGTTCGTCAGGTTTTGGGCGCACTGTACAAATACGATTATGCAAAACTGTTTTTTCTTGATAAAAAGGCAAAAATTCATTTTCTGGGACTTGAAAATCAGGAAAAAGAAAATTTTCACACATCATTGAATACCAATTTGTTACATTTGCAAATTGAGGCTCAAAAAGATCAATTTCTGCATCCAACTTATTCCTACGAAAAAACGATAAACCCATCGGTAAATATCTTGCAGCATATCAATGTAATGAAGTCTGATTTGGCTGTAATCAATACCATTAAGAACAATAATTCGAAGGATGCTGCAAACAATTCTTTTGTTGAAAATCTCTTGTTGAAAGAGCAAATTCCACTTCTCTTTGTCAACAGTCATACCATAAAAAAACACTTGGGAACAGAAAGATATTTATCCAAACTTGCACATTTTTAATAATTGCAACTAATTAATCACACAAAAAACACAATTCATTATACATCTTAATTAAAGGGTTTTCTACATTTGTAAAAATTATTTTAATCTGCTTTTGTCCATTCATATTAACGGTGATTTCAGTAAATTTTGTTTTTGGCAGATGAACTATTAAATACTTTTTTTTGAATTGCTAATAATAAACTATGATAATTTCTGTGTAGAAATTGAGTTTTTAATAGTAACAAATGATTTTTTCTTAATACGCACCACGAAATAAGTGTTTCATACCACTTTGTTTTTGTGGTGTGTTTTGTTTTTATATTTTAAGGTAATTCATACCACTTATAGCCTTTTTTCTAACACGTTTTCTGATTTCATTCCGATACTTTTGCAACGTATTTTTTACGAATATCATAAAATTTTTCAAATGAAAACGAATATCAAAACCATCATTGTTCCTACCGATTTTACGAAAAAATCAGACAATGCGCTGAAAACAGCGGTGCATATTGCTTTGCGTCATAATGCCAAAATTGTCCTGTTTCACATCGTTGAAACTTATTATCTTATCGACAGAGGTGGAAAACAGGTGATTGGTTCCGAAACGGTGCAGCAAAATATTGATGTTGCCAAAAGAAAACTAAAAACAATAAAAGCGACACTAAGTTCTGAATATAGCAAACTGAAAATTTCGGTTCAGATAAAAATTGAAAACATCGTCGATTCCGTGAATGATTTAATTGCTGAAGAGATCGGCGATTTGGTAGTGATGGGAACTTCGGGAAGACAAGGATGGAAAGAGTTTGTGCTTGGTTCGCACTCTTATTTGGTGCTTTCCAACGCGAATTGTTCCGTGATGCTTGTTCCCGAAAATTCAGAAAAATATGATTTCAAAAACATCCTTTTTCCTGTTCGAGTTTCCGAAAATATTGATGAAAAACTAAAGTTTTGTCTGCTAATCACCGAAAAAAACGACAGCAATATCAATGTTTTGGGCGTTTGTAATGAAGATAATATCAAAACCATCAAAGAAGAATTTTTAAAAGTGCGTAACAAATTAAATTTCATTGCATTAAAACATCGTTCAAAAATTGTTTATGCTTTCGATAACGCTAAAAAAATATCCGATTTTTCGGAAAAAACCGATGCCGATTTATTGTTTTTGAATTACGAAGATGAACAACGATGGAAATCTTTTTTTGCAGAAAATTTCTTCAAAAAAATAATTAATTACACCGATATTCCTTTGTTTTTCTTGAAACCAAAAATTGTCGCAGAACGCTTTCAGGAGGAACGTTACGGCAGTTACGATTTAACGATGCCAATTCCTATTTAAGAGAAATTTTCCTCTCTTTAGGGTTTGGGAAAAGAAAATTTCGGCACAAAGCAAATTTAAAAAAGCCCAAAAATTTAGAACAAAATGAATATACAGATACACAACGAAAATAACGTCGCCAACGAATTTCAAAAGGAACAAATTATCAATTTTCTGTTCCACCATTTGGAAGAATACGGCGACCCAAAAAACGACATCAAAAAATCTTTGGATTATGCGATGGGCGAAAACCAAAAAGCAGGCGGAACCGTTCTTTACAGTACCAATCCTGAAAATCAGGAGATTTCGGGAGCGGTAATTCTCAACAAAACAGGAATGAAAGGCTATATTCCCGAAAATATTTTGGTGTACATCGCCACCGATAAAAATCTTCGCGGTAAAGGAATTGGTAAAGCATTGATGCAGAAAGCGATAGAAGTTACCAATGGCGATATTGCACTGCATTGCGAACCCGAAAATCCTGCAAGAAAATTATACGAAAAACTTGGCTTCACAAGCAAATATCTTGAGATGCGACTGAAAAAATAATTCGTTGCTCAATGTCTTGCCTAATCGGAAATTAATTTTCTTCGTTTTCCCCGACCCTAAAGGGAGCGAAGAAAATCAATTTCCTCCCTTTAGGGTCGGGGAAAGAAATTGATTTTCAATTCATTAAATTAAAATTAGGTAAAATTTTGAGTGATCATAAAAAATAAAATGGCTTATATTAATTTAAATACTACAAAACTCATTCACAATTACGATTACCTCAATAATTTATTTGAAATAAACGATATTGAATGGGCGATTGTGTCGAAAATATTGTGCGGAAACGAAATTTTCCTGAAATCTTTGCTTCAAATTTCAAATAAAGAAATTTGCGATTCTCGATTGAGCAATCTTCAGGCAATAAAAAAAATCTCACCAAAAACACAGACAATTTATATAAAACCGCCTGCAAACCGCCTTGCAAAAGAAATTGTAGAATTTGCAGACGTCAGTTTCAATACAGAATTAGGAACATTGAAAGCCCTTTCTGAAGAAGCCGTGAAACAGAAAAAAATTCATAAAGTAGTTTTGATGGTAGAAATGGGCGAACTTCGGGAAGGAATTTTGGTGAATAAAATGGTGCAGTTTTACGCTAAAATTTCAAAGTTGCGAAATCTGAAAATCGTAGGAATTGGAACCAATCTCAATTGTTTGAACGGAATTTTGCCCGACAAAAAGAAACTTCAGAAACTGAACCATTGCCGAAATGTTATCGAGAAAAAGTTTGGTGAAAAAATCCCTTACATTTCAGGCGGTTCTTCCGTTACCATTCCTTTGATTTTTAAGGATAGAGTTCCCGAAGAAATTAACCATTTTCGTGTGGGCGAAACGCTATTTTTTGGAACCGATGTTTACAATGATACGGTGATTTCAGGAATGTATCACGATGTTTTCACGCTTACTTCCGAGATTATAGAATTGCAGGAAAAACCAAAAGTTCCGTTTGGAAAAGCGGGAACCAATCTTACCGGTGAAACACCACAATTTAGCAATGCCGAAAGTCATAAAACCTCGTTTCGTGCGATTATGGACATTGGTTTATTGGATATCGACATTGATAATATTAAGCCGATTTTTCCCGATGTAGAAATTATTGGCGCAAGTTCGGATATGTTGATTTTGGATTTGGGCGTAAACAAAAACGGCTTGAAAGCAGGCGATTCGCTAAAGTTTACAATTAATTATATGGCGGTTTTGCGTGCAATGAATTCCGATTATGTGGACAAAAAAATCAGCAATAAAATACCGGCTTCCGAATTGAAAATTTTGGAATTTAAGAACTAACCCTTTTTCATATTTTTAAATTTTGCTAATTCATACCACAGAAAGTGTGATTAATAACACTTTAGTTCTGTGGTATGTTTTATTTTTGTGTATAGAAATAAAATATACCATTAATGTTGAAAACCTCTATTACTTCCATCACCATTAGTTCGCTGAAAAGGCCATTTTCATTTGATGGGCAGTTTACGATTTTCAAAATTTCGGATTTGCTTTCCGTTTTTTCGGACGGACACGCTTTCAAAAGTAAGTTCTACACATTGCTTATTATTGATAAAGGTGAGGGAAAAATGATGATGGATAATGAAATTTTTGAGATAAAAAAAGGACGCACATTTTTCATCAATTACAATCAGGTCTTTCATTTCTCGGAACTGAAAAATTTTTCGGGGCAGGTTTTGCTCTTCACACGTTCGTTTTACAACCTGATTTACACGGGAAATATGAAGATTAAAAACGATACGGCATTTTCTTCATTGGCATCTTTTGTAGATTTTGAAGAAAGCGAGCGAAAGGATTTTTTGCAGTGTGTGAAGAAAATCAATCACGAATTTGATAACAACAATGTCTTAAGCAAAGAAATTATTTGCCTTTTGCTGAAGGTCATTATGCTGAAATACATCCGAAGTTCTGGGAATGCCAATTATATCGATTTCAAAACCAATAGAAAAGTAACGTATTTGGAAGATTTCAAAAAATTGGTGGATGCGCATTTCAAGGAACTTAAAAGAACATCCGATTATGCCTCAAAACTCAATATTTCACCCAATTATCTTAATGCGGTGGTGAAAGACAAGTTAGATATTTCTGCGGAAACTTTCATTCAGAACCGTGTCATTCTTGAAGCAGAAAGACTTTTGCTGAATACCGATTTTTCCGTAACGGAGATTTCTTTTGAACTCGGTTTTAGCGACAAATCGCATTTTGGGAAATATTTTAAAAAAGTAGCGAACGATTCTCCCAATAATTACAGAAAAAAATTCCTGCAAGAAGCAGAAAATGAAGATTAATTTTAAAAATAAACGAATATGAAAAATAAAGACAAAATCTTAAAAACAAAATCCACAACCACCTTTCATACAGGCGTTGCTACGGCAATCGACAGAAAGATTGGAGTTTTGGGTTTGCTTACCAACTCACAGATTTTCACGGAAAAAAGTAAACTTAAAAATATGAGAAATGGTAAAGTCCGTTCATAAAAAACTCAACGAATTACAGTCCACCGCGATTTCAGGAAACGACATTTCCTCGTCTTGTCTTTATGTTTCGGCTTTAACGATAATGTATGCAGGTCAATTCGCTTGGATTTCACTTTTGGTAGTGGCACTTGTGTTATTTCTTTTCCGTAAAATTTATGGCGAAGTTGTAGGCGCACTTCCTCTGAATGGTGGTGCATACAACGTTCTGCTGAATACTTCCACCAAAAAAATTGCCTCGTTTGCAGCAACACTCACGGTTTTGTCGTATATGGCAACCGCAGTTCTTTCCGCTTCCGAAGCAATGCATTATTTGCACACTCTTTTGCCAAGTATAAATGTAATGATTGCTACTATAGTTGTTTTAGCAATTTTTGCTTTTTTAACGATTAACGGAATTGGCGAATCTGCAATTGTTGCGGTGGTAATTTTCCTCACACATTTGGCAGCACTTTCGCTTTTGGTGATTGCAGGAATTTGGTTCATCAGCAATAATGGTTTTCAAACGTTTCATCTCAATTGGTCTGCACCTGTAAAATATGGAGATATTGGTTTTGCACTGATGCTCGGTTTTTCGGCGGCAATGCTTGGAATTTCGGGTTTTGAAAGTTCCGCGAATTTTGTAGAAGAGCAGGAGCACGGCGTTTTTCCCAAAACTTTGCGAAATATGTGGGCGGTGGTAAGTTTTTTCAATCCTGTTTTGGCGCTCATCATCATTTTTGTTTTGCCTTTGGCTTCTGTTGGCGAACATCAGGAATCGCTTTTGGCATATTTGGCAAAAATAACGGGCGGAAATTGGCTGTCTTGGTTGGTTTCCGTGGATGCGGTTTTGGTGCTTTGCGGTGCGGTTCTTACGTCTTTTGTGGGCGTTTCAGGATTGGTAAACCGTATGACTTTAGACCGTGTTTTACCCAATTATTTTCTGAAACAAAATAAAAAAGGTTCGCATTACCGCATTGCGATTGCATTTTTGCTTTTGTGCGTTTCCATTTTGTTGGCAACAAACGGTCATATGACGGCACTTGCAGGCGTTTATACGTTCTCTTTCCTTTCGGTAATGGCATTGTTTGGAGTCGGAAATATTTTGCTGAAATTAAAAAGAAGAAAACTTCCTCGCCCCGAAAAAGCACCTGTCATCAGTGTTTTGATAGCAGTTGGATTTATTGCGGTGGCATTTTTAGGAAATATTTATTTGAACAAAGATTCCTTTTACACATTTTTAATGTATTTATTGCCGTCGTTTATTGCGGTAAACATTATGCTTCACCGTTCTGCATTGATTTCAGGGCTTATTGCTGTAGTAGAATCCATTTTCAAACCAATGCGAAAAATGTTTATTGTAAGCAACCGATATCTCAACAGAATTTACAGAAAAATCCACTCGCAGGAATTTGTATTTTTTACAAAAAGAGACAATGTTGCCATTCTGAATAAAGTAATGCAGTATGTGCAGAATAATGAAACCACTCGGAAAATAAAAATCGTAAATGTGATGAAGGAAGGCGACGACAACGAAAAACTAAAAATTGATTTGGAAGTTTTGGACCGCGCTTATCCCGAAATTGATATAGAATTTATAGAAATTGTGGGCGAATTTACGCCCGATTTAATAAGTCAACTTTCCGCTGAATGGAAAATCCCGAAAAACTTTATGTTCATTGCTTCACCAAGCGACCGTTTCAGTTACAGGGTTGCAGATTTGGGCGGCGTAAGATTAATAATGTAAAATAATGATGGAAAAAAGTATAAAAGAAATTTTAGATTACAAACTTTTCAGCATTGGAAAAGCCAATATTGATTTGTACGATATCATCTTTCTCGTAGTTTTTATTATTGCACTTACGTTCCTCACAAAAGGCATTCGCAAACTCATTTACCGTTCGCAAAAACTTGATGAATCCAAGAAATTCACCATTTTCAGTTTGGTAAAATATGCCATTTATGTGATAGGATTTATCTTGGGAATGAACATTATCGGCATCAATGTAACAGTTTTGATGGGCGCTTCTGCCGCACTTTTGGTGGGTATTGGTTTGGGTTTGCAAAATATTTTCAGCGATTTTGTTTCGGGATTTGTTTTGCTTTTAGATTCTTCCATCAAAGTTGGGGATGTGATTGAAGTGAACGATTTGGTTTGTCAGGTTCGGGAAATCAATTTACGCACAACAACGGTGCTTACGCGAGACGACAAATACATCATTCTTCCTAACACATTTCTTACGAAAAATAACCTGATTAATTGGACACACAGCGACAGAAATTCCCGATTTGACATACAAATTGGTGTTTCTTACAATTCCGATGTGAATAAAGTAATGACGATCTTAAAAGAAATTACCGAAAAAGAAGAGCGCATTTCTCAACATCCGAAACCGTTTGTTAGGTTTAATGATTATGCAGATTCTGCCCTAATTTTCAATGTTTATTTTTGGACAACGGATGTATTTAGGGTTGAAAATCTGAAAAGTGATTTGCGGGTAAAATATTTTGAGGCGTTCCGAGAAAATAATATAGAAATTCCTTTTCCACAAAGGGTTTTGCACATTCAAAATAATGATTAATAGATGAATACAGATACCCTTATCAATTCTTTTCAGGAATCTTGGAACGGCTTTTTAGAGCAGGTTCCAAATATATTGACGGCAATTTTTATTCTTGCGGTCGGTATTTTTATTGCGAACAAATTGGTAGATTTTACCACAAGATTTATCAAAGGACATTCTTCCGACCCATTGATGACGAATTTTTTAGTCAAAACAATAAAACTCGTTTTGTTGACCATTATCGCAATGTTCGCATTGAAAATTGCAGGTTTAAGCGGAGTTGCAACAGGACTTCTTACGGCAGCAGGTGCTTCCGCAGTGATTTTGGGTTTTGCGTTCAAAGATATTGGTGAAAATTTTATTTCTGGAATTATTCTTTCCTTCAACCGTCCTTTCAATGTGAATGATACAGTAAGCATCGGCGATATTTTTGGCAAAGTAAAATCAATGGAATTTCGCTATACCAAACTGAAAACATTTGATGGTAAAGATGTCTATATTCCGAACAGCGATGTCATCAAAAAACCAGTGTTCAACTATACTGAAGATGGTTATTTCCGAATGGAATTTATGGTGGGAATTGCCTACGAAAACAATATTGATGAAGCCAAGAAAATCATTATGAACACTTTGGTGAAGCATCCCTTAACATTGAGAGAAACAGACCGAGAACCATTTGTGATGACCGATGAACTCGGTGTAAATTCAGTAAACATTAAAGTTTATTTTTGGGTAACTGCCGAAGATTATCGCCGTGATGCACTGATGATACGGAGCGAAATGATAGACCAAGTAAAAGTAAATCTGCTTGCGAACGGAATTTCTATGCCTGCAAATATTCAGGAATTGAAATGGTATAATGAAGAGGAGAAACAAAAAAATAAATTCTAAATAAAAATATTATGGAAAATTTTACAGATACCGAAATAAAATACAGATCTTACGCTTTGCACAATTTCAGGAAAATTCCGCAATTGGAACACATTCCCGAACAGTTGAAAAAAGATATCGAAGTCGTAGGAAATGTTCTTCCTTTCAAAGCCAATAATTATGTGGTGGAAGAACTGATTGATTGGAATAATATTCCGAATGACCCCATTTTTACCCTCACTTTTCCAAGAAAAGAAATGCTTATTCCCGAACATTACGAAAGAATGAAAAAAGTTTTGGAAAGTGGCGCTTCTAAAATGGAAATCAAGGAAGAAGCCAATAAAATTCGTGCAGAACTCAATCCGCATCCTGCAGGACAATTGGAGCATAATGTACCAATGATTGAAGGACAAAAATTAACAGGAATGCAGCATAAATACGACGAAACGGTGTTGTTTTTTCCAAGTCAGGGACAAACTTGTCACGCGTACTGCACTTTTTGTTTCAGATGGCCGCAATTTGTAGGAATGGACGAGTGGAAATTCGCAATGAAAGAAACCGAATTACTCATAAAATATTTGCAGGAACATAACGAAGTTACCGATTTGCTTTTCACAGGTGGCGACCCAATGATTATGAAAAACAAAATTTTTTCAACATATATTGATGCCATTTTAGAAGCCGATATTCCCAATCTACAAACCATCAGAATTGGTACAAAAGCACTTGCTTATTGGCCTTATAAATTCCTAACCGATGACGATGCCAATTTCACGCTTCATACTTTTCGCCAAATTGTGAAAAAAGGCATTAATCTTACGATTATGGCGCATTTCAATCATCCTGCAGAAATGAAAACCGATGCGGTGAAAGAAGCCATAAAGAAAATTAGAGAAACAGGCGCACAAATTCGCACACAATCACCATTGATGAAACATATTAACGACAGCGCAGAAACTTGGGCTGAAATGTGGCGGGAACAGGTGAACCAAAACTGTATTCCTTACTATATGTTTTTGGCGAGAGATACGGGTGCGCAGCATTTTTTCAAAATTCCATTGGTGGAAGCGTGGGAGATTTTCAGAAACGCTTATCAGAACGTGAGTGGTATTTGCAGAACGGTTCGCGGTCCGAGTATGAGCGCAGATGCAGGAAAAGTACAGGTTTTGGGCGTTACAGAATTGGCAGATGAAAAAATTATTTCATTGCGATTTTTACAGGGACGCGATTCAGATTGGGTTGGAAAACCTTTTTTTGCGAAATATGATGAAGAAGCGTGTTGGTTAGACGAGTTGCAACCTGCTTTTGGTGAAGAACAGTTCTTTTTTGAAGAAACCTAATTTTAACTTTCATAATTTTAATTTTTGGGGCGTGTAAAGTGGATTATTTTGAAGTTTTATGCGCCCTTTTTTTGTCAGATTTTTATTATCATTACATTTGTTGACCTTAATTTTTTCAGAATATGTATAATCTTTTCAACCTTCACAACGGCGAAGAGCAGAAAGAAAAAGTGCTTGCCAATGTGAAAAGCAGTATCGCTTTTGCAGGTTCCAATGTTTGGATTTTGGCTTGTGCAATTTTGATTGCATCGGTTGGTTTAAATGTAAATTCTACGGCAGTTGTTATTGGTGCGATGTTAATTTCACCATTAATGGGACCAATTGTTGGCGCAGGTTTCGCCTTGGGAATGTATGATTTTGATTTGATGCGAAAATCATTGAAAAACCTCTTAATTTCAACGCTTATCGGACTTGTTGTATCGTTCGTTTATTTTCTTTTAAGTCCATTCAAGGAAGCACAATCTGAAATTTTAGCAAGAACCTCACCCAATATTTATGATGTTTTAATTGCTTTTTTTGGTGGTTTGGTTGGTGTTATCGCCATTACAAGAGTTGAAAAAGGAAATCCAATTCCAGGCGTCGCTATTGCTACGGCATTAATGCCACCGCTTTGTACCGCAGGTTATGGTTTGGCAACAGGGAAATTCGCTTTTTTCGGAGGAGCGATGTTTCTTTATACCATCAATTGTGTGTTCATTTGTATTGCAACTTACGCAATTGTAAAGTTTCTAAAATATCCTTCTGTCGGATTTGTAGATAAAAAACAGGAAGTAAGAGTACGGAATTGGATTACCGTTATTACCATTCTGATGATTGCGCCAAGTATTTTTTTCGCCTACCGTTTTATACAGCAACAGCGTTTTCAGGAAAAGGTAAAATCGTACGTCAACAAAGAATTTGAGAGCAAAGGAAACACCATTGTCTATCAAAAAACCACGTATTCTACAACGCAACCCCGAAAGATTGAACTTGCATTTCTCACACGGAAATTCACATCAAAACAAATAGCAGAAGAAAACAAAAAACTGAATGAATTTGGGCTTCCAAACACTATATTAGTCATAAGACAAGACAGTGCTTTTCTTGCGGATGCCTCACAACAGAAAATTGCGAGTAACGAAATTCAGAACAGCAACAACCTCGTGATTTCGGAACTGAACAAAAAATTGGAAAAATACACCTTTGAAACCGAAAACATCTACAAAGAAGCATCGGCAATTATCCCCGAACTGAAAACCCTTTCCGTAGCAAAATCCCAAACTTTTTCGCAAGGCGACTCCCTAAAAATTATTCCTGTCGCACTATATGAAACCGAAACACCGCTAAACAAGCAACGACAGGACATTTTAAGAAATTGGCTGAAAGCAAAACTGAAGGTGGATACGATTGAGATTTTTAACAGGAAATAAAGTGGTTGTTGCTATTTCTCATCAATTATTTTTTTGAAATTTAGCGTCAATCAAATTGTTATGTGTAATGTTATCAAAAAACAACGAATAAATAACTAACAAAATATAAAAAAAATGAATTTTAAAGAAATTTCAATCTTACTTTTAATAAGTGGCTTAACCCTCAATTCTTGCAAAAATACAAAGAATGAGGAAAAGATTACCACCGCAAATGCATCTAACGAGATAAAAGATGAAAACACTAGGTTAATTGAAAATAACAATTCTAAATCCGATGCGGACGACAATTTAGCCCCTTTAATTGCAGATTATATTAATAATAAATTTTTAAAGCCTGCAGATAAAAAGGTAATGTCGGAAATTGATAAAAAATTTAGTATGCATCAATCGGATTTAAATAACGATGGACAGAAAGAAGTTTTTGTGTATTTAAATTCACCTTATTTTTGCGGAACAGGCGGGTGCACTATTTTGCTACTTTCCCCAAATCAGGAATTGATAACAAAATTTACCGTAACTAATCCTCCCATTTTTATAGAACCTACTTTTAAAAATGATTGGAAAATTTTGACAGTTAAATCAGAAGGCGAATGGAAGGAACTATTAAATATAAATGGTTCATATCCGAGTAATCCAACAGTTTTGGATAAAGCATCCTATGATGCACCGAGTGGACATGCAGAAATTGCTTTTGACGAAAAGGAAAATTTAAAATTTTATAAATTCTAAGAAACACTGCACATAACATGTTTTGCAAGATGCGGTGTTGAAGGAAATCTCATCCCGAAGCTTCGGGATGGAAAATACCCGCAAAAAAACTTTTCCATTTTTTAGTTTTTTTCGTAATTTTAAAAAATGGAAAAAGTTTTTGCTAGAGATTGGTTCTCCTCTCGACTTTCAGTTTTCAGTAGCGCGCACTTCGGCAAAGCCCTTTTCCGTTACTTCATTGTTACGCTGAAAATTCCGCGAAGTTGATTTTCCTGATATCCTGTTGCTTTATCTTTGGGATAAAGTTTCTTAATTTCTGCGGCAACATTTGGCTTTATTTCTTTTCCAACGGTTCCGTGACATTGCAGACACATCGTGTTGGTTGTAATCGGCATATAAAATTGGTGGTCGTTTAACATCATTCCTTTAACGCTTTTTCCGGCTACCAAATCTGCTTTATATTTATTAATGATTTTCAGTTCTTCAGCATTTGCCAAATTTCTAGGGTTTCTTGGTTGGTCCGAAACCCTTTTGATAGCGACTTTATATTTATCCGAAACGCTCTTCGTTAAAGGAATGGCTTCAACATTACAAAATTCCAATGCTTTTTCTGCGCCTTCTTCTTTTAGCTTTTTCTGAAGATTTTTTCCGAGTAACTGTTTGGTTTCCAAAGCGTAATCCATCGCAATTTCTTCCTTGGTTTTAGCACTTGCAGGAATTGGTTTTCCATTTTGATTAAACTCTGCATTCATTTGTTTTTTGTAATGCTCTTTAAACCATTCGGGTTCAGGAATTTTGTAATCGTAGATAAATGCAGCAATTTTTTCAATATCTTTTTGATGGAAAGATTGGTACGGCATCAAACCATAACGCTGAACTGCGCCCGGCAATTTTGATTTTGAGGAATCGGGCTTTTGAACGTAATTCCAAATTTCTGCAATAAATTCTCCTTTTGTTTTTTGCTGTGCCAAATACCGTGCTTTTATCGCAATCATCGGCGGAGCAACGCGTTCACTTTCGGGAGTTACAGGGTTGTGACAGGCGTAACAGTTGGTTTTCATCAAACCAAAACCTTCTAAAGTTTCGCTTTCAGAGAGTTTTACAATATTATCTTCGGGAATTACTTCCCCTTTTTTTCCATTCTGTTGGTTGCAGGAAACGATTGCCGTTGCGGAAAATAATATTCCTAAATATAAATTTTTCATAAGTTGATTTTTCAGTTTTTCTAATTTTAATTAAAAACTTTGTTCCAAATATTATAACCTCCATTCAAATTCACGACATCAAATCCATTGTTTCGCAAAATTCTGTTGGCTAAATATCCGCGAAGTCCAACCTGACAGTAAACGGCGTATTTTCTATTTTTATCTAAATTCGGCAGTTCTTCACGAAGATGATCAACATTAAGGTTGACGGCGTTTTCAATATGTCCGTTTTCAAATTCATGTGGTGTTCTAACGTCCAAAATTACTGCATCGTTTTCCTTCACATATTCATTGAAATTATCGTAATTAATAACTTTTAAATCCCCTCTTAAAATATTTTCTGAGGCATAACCTGCAATATTGACCAAATCTTTCGCAGAATTATAGGGCGGAGCATAAGTAATTTCAATTTCCTGCAAATCCTGAACATTCAGATTGCCTTTTATTGCGGTTGCAATGATGTCAATCCGTTTATCTACGCCATCTTCACCAACGGCTTGCGCGCCGAAAATTTTTCCGTTTTTATCAAAAATAACTTTAAGGACAATATCTTTTGCACCCGGATAATAACCTGCGTGATGACCTTTGGTGATGATAATGGTTTGATAATCAATGTTATTTTGTTTCAGAATTTTCTCGTTTAAACCTGTGGAAGCCACGGAAAGTTCAAAAAATTTCAGAATGGAAGAACCCAAACTTCCGATATATTTTTGCTGATTTCCAAAAGTGATGTTGTCCGCAACCAACCGTCCCTGTCTGTTTGCAGGCCAAGCCAAAGGTATGAGGACTTTTTTACCGTTGATATAATTTGCCACTTCCACAGCGTCGCCAACAGCATAAATATCTTCATCAGAAGTTTGCATAAACTCGTTGATTAGAATTCCGCCGGTTTCGCCAATTTCCAAACCTGCATTTTTTGCGAGAGCAGTTTCAGGTTTAACACCGATGGCTAAAATAACGGCTTCGGTTTGTATGAAGGTGTTTTCGTCAAAAAATACACGAATATGTTCATCGTGGTCTTCAAACTTTTTCACGCCGGTTTCCAAAAGCAGTTCCAAACCTTTTTCTTTGGCTTTATTGTGAACGAAACTTGCGATTTCAAAATCTACAGGTGCCATTACCTGATTTCCAAGTTCTACCAAACGCACTTTTTTACCTTTATCAATAAGGTTTTCAGCGATTTCAAGACCGATAAATCCGCCGCCAACAACCACGAAATTTCTTTTTTCTGAGGTTTGCTTGATAATTTTGTCCATATCGGCAATGTTGCGCAAAGTAAAAATTTTATCGGAGTTGATACCTTCAAATGGAGGTTTTATCGGTTCTGCACCCGGAGAAAGCAAAAGTTTATCGTAAGTCTCTGTATAAATTTCATTTGTTTTTAGATTTTTTACAGTAACCGTTTTTTCTTCTCTATTGATTGATAGAATTTCACTGAAAACTCTTGTATCAAGGTTGTATCGTTCTTTCAAACTTTCAGGTGTTTGCAACAGAAGTTTATCGCGTTCGGCAATAACTCCGCCGATGTGATAGGGAAGTCCGCAATTGGCAAAACTCACGTATTCTCCTTTTTCAAAAATGATAATTTCGTTTTCTTCGCTTAGTCTTCGCAATCTTGTGGCAGCAGTTGCACCACCTGCAACACCACCAATGATGATGATTTTCATTATTTAGAATTTTATGCAAAGTTACAATGGGTTTAGGAGGTTGTGCGTAACGTGAGTTACATAGAAATTGAATGCTAAATTGAAAAAATTCAATATAAAAATAAATGCAAGGCAAATTTTATTTTTGATTATTTTATAATATCCTCAATAATTTTATCCAATTTCGCATCGGGAAGTGAATTAAGATAAGACATAGTTGAATTAATATCCTTGTGACCTAATGCTTCTCGAATAATTTCAATTGAAACATTTTCAAACTTAAGTGCTGTCGCAAAGGAATGTCTAGCGCAATAAAATGTGATGTTTTTATTGATTTTAAGACTGCTCATTATATCCTTCAAATATTTATTGACATAAATCGTCAAATATTTTTGAGACTTATTCTTCAAATAAGTTTTTGTAGGGTTATTGTTTTTTACGATGCTTAGTAGAAATTTGGAATCGGGTTCTGATTTATATTTCGTTAGAATTTTTTCTGTGATGTCATTTAATTTGAATTTAACGGCAACCCCTGTTTTTTCCCTGTAGTAAGAAATATTCTTATCGATTAGTGCATTCTTTTCAAGTTGCATCATATCGATGAAATTAATTCCCCTTGAGTAATAACTGAACAGAAACATGTCTTTAGCAAATTCTTCGTACTGATCCTTTGGTTTATATTTTTTTAATAGGTCGATTTCGCTTACGCTCAAGAATTCTTTTTTGCTGTTACTCTTGATTTGAGAAATTTTATAATCCTTGAAAGGGTATTGTTTTTCCTTAATTACTTTAGCCTTGATTGCCTGATTAAAAACGCTTCTAATCGCCCTCATTCGGATTCCTATAGTTGCAGGTGTATTTCCTTTTTCAATACAATGTGCCTCATATTTTTTGAGGGTTAGATATTTAATCTCGTTAAAACCGATGTCTTTTTTGTCAAAAAATTTTTGAAGAGAGTTTAATGCATCTTGGTCAACTTGCGCAGACCCAATTTTATCAGATTTTTTTAGGTTTTCAATAACGATTTCTTGAAACTTGGTGTAGGACATTGTTTTCAAGTCTCCCTTATAATTCTTAATCTCATAAATTACATCTTGCAGCGTATAGGGGATATTATCATCTTCAAGATCTTCTATGATCTTTGAAGCAATTCCTTTATATTTGTCAATAAACTTATTAAGTTTTTCGTAATCAGGGTGGCTTTTTTTCACACGTTCCGTTTCTGCGCTCCATTGTTGGTCAGTACATGAATGTCGAAGTGACAAACTTGTGTTTTTTCTGTCTTTGATAAACGACATGATGATACTTTTTTCACCATTTGATTTAGCGTTATTTTTTAAGGTAAACTGAAAAGTGGTCATTATTTATACTTTTTTTTGACGAACATTTGACGAACATTTGCTCTACAAATATAAAGAAAAGTAAATTAGGATAAGAAATTTTATTTTGTAAAGTATTGATAATCAGTTAAAAATAAAATATTATAAAATAATATAAAGTATAATAAAAAATAAATTAAATGACTCATAATCAGCAAGTCCTTGGTTCGAGCCCAAGCTGGGCCACTAATCCGTAACAGTGTTGCGGATTTTTTATTTCTAGGCTTTTTCCTGACATAGCTCCACCAAAACGCCGTTCGTTGATTTTGGGTGAAGAAAAACCACCAATTTATTATCGGCTCCGTCTTTTGGTTGTTCTGAAATAAAAACGAACCCTTTACTTTTCAATCTTTCGATCTCGGCATAAATGTTTTCTACACCAAAAGCGATGTGATGTATTCCCTCACCTTTTTTGTCGATGAATTTTGCGATGGGACTTTCGGGATTTGTCGCTTCCAACAGTTCAATTTTACTGTGGCCAACTTGGTAGAATGACGTGGTCACTCCTTCCCTTTCCACCGATTCTTGCTTGTAGTTTGGTTTTCCTAAAAGTCTTTCAAATAAACTGTCAGAATTTTTCAAAGATTTCACCGCAATTCCCAAATGTTCTATTTTCATAAATGATGATTGGTTAATGATTTTTTAAAGCAGTCAAAATCTTCAGACTTCCTGCTTCAGACTTCCTGCTTCTTTCAAACAAAAGTACTAAATTTGCGGCATGAACGAAAGCAACAGACAAAGAAAAGTCGCACAAATTATACAGGAAGATTTCGCGGAACTTTTTCGCAAACAAGCCGCTGAAAGTAAACAGAGCTTTTTGGTAACCGTTTCGGATGTGAAAGTTACTGCGGATTTAAGCATTGCCAAAATTTATTTAAGCATTTTTCCACAGGAATTCCGCCAACAAATCATGAAGGAAATTGAGGCCAACAAATCTCATTACCGCAATTTCATTGGCCAGAAAATGGGGAAACAAGTCCGCATAATTCCAGAATTGAATTTCTATCTTGATACTTCCTTGGACGATGTTGAGAGAATAGAAAAGGAATTGAAAGGCGAAGGCGACAACCCAGTTCTATAATTCCACAAATTTGTATTTCTTGAAAAACACTGCTTTTTACATTGCGACCCGCTATCTTTTGGCAAAAAAAGGTAGCACGGCGGTTACGTTTATCACGTGGCTCGCTGCTTTGGCGATGATGGTTGCTGTGACGGCGATGTTTATCATTATTTCAGTGTTTTCGGGATTGGAGGATTTGAATCAAGATTTAATCGCCAATCTACACTCTGATTTAACCATAAAAAGTAAGCAGGGGAAAACTCTTCCCGACATCGATAAAGCAGTAAAGATTTTAGGTTCCAATCCGCAAATCGACCATTTTTCTAAAGTTATTGAGGAGAAAGTTTATGTAAAATACATGGAGAACGGCGACATCGCGAATTTGCGCAGTGTTGATTCGGCTTATATTTTCGTAAACCCTATCGATAAAAGTATTTTTTACGGTGCTTACCCAAGCTTTAAGTACTCAAACGAGATTTTAATTGAAAATAAACTAGACAATCGCCTCTCAATTCCCGTCGGAACAGAAACGCAAACTTCCGCCACATTGATGATGCCCAAACCGGGAACCGGGCTTATTAGCAAGGAGGAAGACATTTTTAACAGTAAAGAGGTTTTTGCCTCTGGAGTTTTCCCCGGCAACGAACAGCTCGACAATACCATAATTTCACCACTCGAGTTAGCGCAGCAACTTTTGAATCTACCAAAAAATTCGGCTTACCAAATTGTCATCAAGCTAAAAAATCCGGATAATGCTGATCTGGTTAAAGCTGATTTGCAGAACCTTCTGGGCAGTAAATATGAACTGAAGACCAAATCTGAAGAAAACGCCGCTTTCTGGAAAATGATTAATACCGAAAAACTGTTTATTTACATGATTTTTGCGTTGGTTATTTTTATCACTACGTTCAATTTGGCAGGAGCAATCATTATTCTACAGCTCGATAAAAAAGAACAAGCCAGATCATTGATTTCACTAGGAATGAATTTAAAATCTCTTCGCAATATTTATTTCTATACCGGTATTTTAATTGTGCTCTTCGGAATTGTTTGCGGGCTTTTCTTGGGAACTGTTGTAAGTTATCTTCAGATACAGACCGGTTTTTTTAAAGCCGGAGCCAATACGGATCTTGCTTTTCCTGTAAGAATTCGGCTAATTAACTACTTCATTGTTGCCGCAACGGCTGCTGTTTTCGGGCTGTCTATATCATGGATCTTCAGTAAAATCAATAAGTCTTATTTCAAAAACATTTAAGAATTTTTTAATTAAAGCCATTGATTTTTAAGGTTATTTTATTGCTAACTTTGTGCTTTAAAATATTCTTTAAAAATGAAAAAAATTTACACTTTCATACTTTCAGCATTTGTGGTGGCATTCAGTTTTGCCCAAATTCCGGCAGGATATTATAACGGAACCGAAACTTTAACGGGATACGCGCTTAAAACAAAACTCAACACCATTATTTCAAACGGAGCATTGGATTTGGGCTACGGAAGCGGAACCGGAGGTTTATGGACGACTTATTTCACTTCTGATCGCGACTATTATTATGAAAACAACGGAACCTTGCTCGACATGTATTCCGAAAAACCGGCCGGTCCAGACGCTTATGAATACAAACTCGGACAAGTTTCAGCAGGTGGAAACCAATGCGGAAACGGCCTAAATCAGGAAAACTCGTGTTATAACCGTGAACACTCTCTACCTAAAACTTATTTCGGTGGACAAACTGCAACTCCCATGGCGAATGATGCTCACTTTGTAATCCCAACCGATTACTACGTGAACAATCAGCGCGGAAGTTATCCTTACGGAGAAACCACTTCGCCAAGCTGGACTTCGACAAATGGTACTAAAGTGGGATCTTCAAGCTTTCCTGGTTACAGCGGGACGATTTTCGAGCCGATTAATGAATTTAAAGGTGATTTGGCAAGGATGCAGTTGTTTTTCATCACAAGATACGAAGACAAACTAGCCTCTTTCCAGCAATTTCAAACTGCTTCAAGTCCTTTGGATGGATCTACAGATCGTGGTTTCAAACAATGGTACATTAATTTGATGTTGAAATGGGCGGCTCAAGATCCTGTTTCTCAAAAAGAAATCGACCGGAACAATGCAGTTTACGCAAGACAAAAAAACAGAAATCCATTTATCGATCATCCAGAATGGGTGAATATGATCTGGACTTCTACCCTTTCTTCTTCTGAAACTGCAAGTCTTGACAAAACACTTTCGATCTATCCCAATCCAGTGAGAAACGGTGAATTTCATCTTTCAGGTTATGGGTTAGACAAAATTTCTTCTGTACAAATCTTTGCAATAGATGGTAAACTTGTTCAGACCGTAAATCAGAACTTGAAGAATTCAAATAAAATCATTTTGAAAAATGCTGAAAAAGGGATCTACTTCCTAAAAGCAAATAATCAATCCATCAAATTTATTGTGGAATAAAATTTTGATCATAAAAAATTAACGCTGTTGCTTTTGCGACAGCTTTTTTATATTTAAACGCCTTATCTCTACTGACAATTTAAAATTCCAACCCTAAAATCGCAAAATCATTAATTATTTTAATCTGCTGATTTTTAACATCATGCGCTTGCTTATTTCAAAAATGTTAAAAAAATAAATTTCATTTTTTGGATGGGTTTTTTCGCTACCTTTGCCGTCCAAATTTATTTTAAAGAATGAAAAAACTCACAACATTTTTGCTAGGTTTCCTATTCTCATTTGCTTTAGCGCAAGCTCCCGCAGGTTATTATAACGGAACTGAAGGATTAACAGGAGCTGCATTAAAGACAAAACTTAGCCAAATTATTACAGCAGGTGCAATTGACAACGGTTACGATGGATTGTACAACGGTTATCCAACGACCGACACCGATCATTATTATGAAAACGACGGTTCGGTTCTGGATATGTATTCGGAAAATCCTAGTGGAACAGATCCTTATACATACAGACACGGCATAAAAAAATGTGGTAATTATAGCGCTGAAGGCGATTGCTACAATAGGGAACACGTTGTTCCGCAAAGTTTCTTTAATTCTGCACGTCCCATGGTTTCCGACATTCACTTCATTCGTCCCACCGATGGTAAAGTAAACGGAATGAGGAGCAACTATCCTTTCGGAGCAGTTGCAAACCCTGCATTTACTTCCAAAAACGGCACTAAAGTAGGACCAAGTGTTTCCACAGGTTACAGCGGAACAGTTTGTGAACCAATCAACGAATTCAAAGGGGACATTGCAAGGATGATTTTCTATTTTGTGACAAGATATGAATCAAAACTTTCAGGTTTTTCAACCGGCGGAATGTTGGGTGGCTCTGCTTTTCCGGGACTTCAGACTTGGGAAAGAGATGTACTTTTGGCTTGGTCTGCACAAGATCCGGTTTCACCTTCAGAAATTGAAAGAAACAACGCTTCATACGTTTTCCAAAAAAACAGAAACCCTTTTATTGATCATCCAGAATGGGTAAATGCAATTTGGGGAACTGTTGTTACGGATACGCAGGCTCCTACAGCTCCGACAAATTTGGCAGTTGCTTCTACTTCTACAGCATCTGTTAATTTAACCTGGACGGCTTCAACAGACAATATCGCGGTTTCTTCCTACAAAATCTACGTGGATGGAGTTTACAAAGCGAGTTCAAGCACCAATTCTGCAACAGTTTCAGGCTTAATGCAAGGAACAACTTACAACTTCTACGTTGTTGCGACAGACGCAGCAGGAAATGAGTCACCGCAAAGCAATACGGCAACTGGAACGACTTTAACCGATACAGTTGCTCCAACTGCACCAACAAACTTGGCGGTAACTTCTGTGGGAACAAACAACATCGCAGTACAGTGGAATGCAGCAACTGATAATATTGGTGTCGCTGCTTATGATGTTTACGTTAACGGAACTTTGATGGGAACTACAAACACCACATCAACTAATATTGCTAACCTAAATCCAACCACAACTTACACCATTTATGTAGTTGCTAAAGACGCTGTAGGAAACGTTTCGCCACAAAGTAACACGGTTTCTGCAACAACGCTTGCTGTTGGAACAACTTGTGGAAATGAAAACTTCGACAGTCTTGTCGTAGTTGCAAACCAATATTCAACTTACAATTGGGTAAGCAACGGAGTTTCTTGGACTTCAGAAGATTCAAGAACTGATGAAACAATCAATGGAAAAGCATTGACTATTAGAAACGGATCTTTAACAGCGCTTTCGGTTCCAAACGGAATTGGCGATTTGAAAGTTACCCTCCAATTGAAATATTCAGGAAGTGCAGGAACCTTGAAAATTTTTGTTAATGATATTGATACCGGAAAAACCATTCCTTACGGAGCTACTGGTTCTGCTCCAATAACCACCACTATTACAGGAATTAATGTTGCAGGAACGGTGGAAATTAGATTACAACAAAATGGAGCTACAAGCAACAGAGTTGCAATAGACGATCTTTCTTGGACTTGCTACGTTCCACAAGCGGCGGTGAATGAAAGTGCGGCAAACAAAAACGCAATCTCAGTTTTCCCTAATCCTGTGAAAAATGGCGAATTGAATGTTTCAGGAAAAGATTTGAACAAAGTAGATGCTGCACATATCTTTGATTTCAGCGGAAAATTGGTTCAAACT
This sequence comes from Candidatus Kaistella beijingensis, assembly GCF_020084865.1. Taxonomy (NCBI): domain Bacteria; kingdom Pseudomonadati; phylum Bacteroidota; class Flavobacteriia; order Flavobacteriales; family Weeksellaceae; genus Kaistella; species Candidatus Kaistella beijingensis. The sequence continues at coordinate 713,679 of NZ_CP071953.1, forward strand.
ATTGCTCAACCTTTCAAAAATTCAAACAAAATCGCTTTGAAAAACTTGCCAAAAGGTGTTTATATTTTGAAGGCAGGAACTTCAACAGCGAAATTCATTGTTGAGTAATTTTTGTAAGATTAAATAAATCATGATAAAGACTGCTTTTTTAGCGGTCTTTTTGTTTTTAATGATTCTTAAAGCCTGCTTAAAATTCATCAAAATTAATTTGCCAATCCGTAAAGGGTAATTTTGATGAGTTTTTTAGAGAAATTTTCCTCCCTTTAGGGGTCGGGGAAAAGAAAGTTTAGGCTTTAAAACAAATTTAAACAGGCCATTAAAGTTTTCCCAAAATATTTTTACACACCATTCAATTTTTTTGATAACTTTAAACCCGTTAAATAAAAAAAAGAAATATGAAAATTATCAAAACCATCTTGAGTGTCGCAATGATATCAACTTCATCTGTTTACGTTTACGGACAAACTGCAGATGAGATTGTAAACAAATACCTAGAAACTGTTGATCCTGGTAAAAAACTAGGCAAACTGGAAGCAGTGAAAATGGAAATGACGGCAAAATCGCAAGGAATGGAAATTCCTGTAACCATGTTCAATGCAAAAAATGGCGAAATGCTGTTGAAGCTGAACTTCCAAGGAAAGGAAATTACACAAATGGCTTTTGACGGGAAAGATATGTGGTCCACCAATTTCATGACCATGAAGCCCGAAAAAGCTGATGCGGAAACTACCGAAAACATGAAGCAAAATGTAGATTTTCCCGATGGATTCCTAAATTATAAAGCCAAAGGATATAAAGTGGAATACCTGGGTAAAGAAACCAAAGACGGTACGGAAACCTTCAAAATAAGATTAACCAAAAAACCAATCAAAGTTGAAGGAAAACCTCAGGAAAATTTCTCTTTCTATTATTTTGACACAGACAGCTATTTACCAATTGTTACTGAATCAGAAATTCATTCAGGTCCAATGAAAGGACAGAAATCTGTTTCGAAAATGAGCGACTATCAAGAAGTAGATGGAATTTATTTCCCGTTTTCAATGCAAATGATGGGTCAGGAAATTAAGGTGAACAAAGTTACTTTAAACCCAACCATCGACAAGGTTATGTTCGCATTTCCTGCACCATAATCTTTTGATCAAAATCTTAATGCCATAGCTTTTGCTGTGGCTTTTTTTTAAACTAAAACTTAAAGTAATGAGAATCATAAAACTTTCTTTAGCATTGATGTTGGCGCTTCCAGTCTCCTATTTTTCACAAGAAAACTCAGGTATCACCTTGAAAGGAAAAGAATTGTTCGGCGACATTAAGGCACGACATATCGGTCCCGCTTTGATGAGTGGTAGAATTGCAGACCTCGAAATGCACCCAACCAACAATAAAGTCATGTACGTCGGAACTGCAGGAGGCGGCGTTTGGAAATCTACAAACGGTGGCGCCTCATTTACTCCCATTTTTGATGAAGACAATATTCAATCCATCGGAACCATTGCAATTGACCCTTCAAAACCAGACCAAAATATTTGGGTAGGAACGGGTGAAACCTGGGTAAGAAACAGTGTTTCAGTAGGTGATGGAATTTATAAATCAGTGGACGGTGGTCAAACCTGGAAAAATATGGGATTGGAAAAATCCGACCGAATTTCCTCGATCATCGTCAATCCAAAAAACAGCGACGAAGTTTGGGTAGGCGTTTTAGGTTCACTTTGGTCGGACAGTGATGAACGCGGAATTTATAAAACAAACGATGGCGGAACAACTTGGCAAAAAGTTTTCGGTGTTGACAATAAAACGGGATGCTCGGATTTAATTATCGATCCGAAAAATCCTAGTACCATGTATGCAAGTTTTTGGGAATTTCGTAGATCTCCATGGTCTTTCAGTTCCGGTGGCGAAAAATCAGCATTATACAAATCCACGGATGGCGGAAAAACGTGGAACAAAATCCATAACGGTTTTCCGGGAGGAAAGTTGGGCAGAATCGCAATTGCAGTTGCTCCTTCCAATTCCAATATCCTCTACTCCGTTTTGGAAACTGAAAAATCTGAAACCAGCGGACTTTACCGTTCAGAAGATGGCGGAAGTTCCTGGAAACACTTGAACAGCGATTTCGGTTTGGTGGTTCGTCCTTTCTATTTTTCCAGAATTGTGGTCGACCCGAAAAATCCCGATGTGGTCGTGAAAGGCGGGCTTTTCGGCTCGATTAGTCGTGATGGCGGAAAAACTTTTAAAAATTTGGGAGCGATGCATTCCGATATTCACGATATCACTTTCGATAATTTAGACAGCGACAGAATGTACGTTGGAACAGACGGCGGAGTTTACCGTTCTTGGGACGGTGGAAACACCCTTGATATTGTTCGAAATTTACCCGTTTCACAATATTATCACGTAAGTTTAGACAACAACGAACCTTACAATATTTACGGTGGATTGCAAGACAACGGCTCTTGGTACGGTCCTTCAAAAGGCGATGGCGGAGTAGAATCGCGGCATTGGAACCGTGTTGGTTTTGGAGACGGTTTCCGTGTGGTGAAACATCCTACAAAAAACATTATTTACAGCGAAATGCAGGGAGCGGAAAATGTTTGGCGATACAATCTTGACACCAAAGAAATTGTAACGGTTCAACCATTGCCAGTAAAAGGCGACCCCAAACTTCGATTTAATTGGAACGCTCCAATTCTCACGAGTTTGCATCAACCTGACCGATTTTTTGTGGGAAGTCAGTTTTTGCACAAATCTGAAGATATGGGAAAAACCTGGACGAAAATTTCACCAGATTTAACCACAAATAATAAGGCAAAACAAAATCAGGAAAATTCTGGCGGTTTGTCTAAAGACAATTCAGGAGCGGAAAACCACTGCACGATTTTCACAGTTGCCGAATCACCGAAAAACGAAAAAATAATTTGGGCAGGAACCGATGACGGAAATGTTCAGGTTACCCAAAATGGCGGTCAAACTTGGAACAACGTTACCGCAAATATTCCAAACCTGCCAAAAAATACCTGGGTTCATCATATTGAAGCGAGCTCTTTCGCAGAAGGAACGGCTTATGCGGTTTTCGACGGACACAACACGGGAGATTATAACACTTACGTTTACAAAACCAAAGATTTCGGTAAAACTTGGACGTCGATTTCAACTCCTGATATTAAAGGATTTGCAAGAAACTTACAGGAAGATTTCAAGAATGAAGAATTGCTTTTCCTGGGAACAGAAAAAGGTCTATACATCACCATCGACGGCGGAAAAAACTGGTCGCATTTCACCAACAACATGCCGAATGTCGCGATTCATTACATTGATTTACACCCAAAAACAAACGATTTGGTGATGGCAACTCACGGTCGTGGAATTATTATTTTGGATGACATTTCGGTTTTAAGGCAAATCACACCAGAAGTTTTGGCAAAAGATGTTCACTTCTTCGATACTTCTGACGCGATGATGGAAGAAAAATCAAGCTATGGTGGAAATGCATCAGAACTTGAATTCGTGGGAGAAAACCCTTCAACCAATGCGAAAATCGTTTATTACTTAAAGAAGCGTCACGTTCTCGGAAAAATGGATTTGGAAGTTCAGGACATGAACGGAAAAAAAATCACCTCACTAAACGCTGGAAAACAAAAAGGAATCAATGTGGTCGATTGGAATTTCACCACCAAAACTCCAAAAATTGCAGCGGCAAAAACGCTTGCTTATGGAGGTTTTACGCCACTTCGAGTTTCTGCAGGAACCTATAAAATCGTGATGAACAAAGGAAAAGACGTTTACGCAAAAAATATCGTGGTGAAAAACGATCCTAAAAGTAAAATCACTTTGGAAGACAGAAAACAACAGGCGAATTTGGCTCAAACACTTTTCGACATGAACGAAAATTTAGCATACAAAGTTTACGAATTGGATGAAACCTTGAAAACTTTGGACGAGTTAGAGAAAAAAGATAGATCTTTCACTAAAATAAAAAACGATTTTCAAAAGCAAAAAGAAAAAATGGTCATCACAACTGGCGACAATTATGTTGGTTCGGCGGAACCTCTATTAAGGGAAAAGTTGGCGACGCTTTATGCTTCAATCGCTTCTCAGTTTGCTGCACCAACCAACTCGCAGCTGCAGAATTTCGAGACGGTGAAAGATTTGTACGATACTTCTTTAAAGGAACTCGAACAACTCAATTCCAAAAATAGAAAGAAGATTGAAGATAAAGCAAAATCGGAAAACATTCCATTTGTGATAAAAACTAAGGATGAGTTTATCAATGGTTAAAATTTGATAACGAACGATTTTCAAAATTCTTAAATAAATCATTTATGAAGACTGCTTTTTTAGCAGTCTTTTTTCTATTTTTGAAGAATGGAAACACCAAAAAAATTAGGAATCATCGGCAAGAACATCTCCTACTCTTTCTCTAAAAAATATTTTGAAAACAAGTTTCAGAACTTAATGCTGAAGAATTATTCGTATGACATTTTCGACTTGAACGATATTTCAGATGTTGAAGAAATATTTAAAACTCCCCATTTAATTGGTTTAAATGTTACGATTCCCTACAAGGAAAAAGTGATTCCTTATCTTGACGAATTGAGTGATGAGGCGGAAAAAATGGGTGCGGTGAATTGCATCGTCATTAATGACAACATCAAAAAGGGATTTAATACCGATGCGGTTGGATTTGAGAAGACTTTACTTTTACATAAAAAGGACTGTCATACTTCAGCTCTGATTTTAGGTGATGGTGGTGCTGCAAAAGCGGTGAAATATGTTTTTGAAAAACATGGAATTCCGTTTAAAACGGTCGCAAGAAATTCGGAACTCAATTTTGAAAATTTAACGAAAGAAATCGTGGCAGAAAATCCATTAATTATACAGTGTACTCCTGTTGGAACTTTCCCGAATGTGGAAGATTGTCTGGATTTTCCGTTTGAGGGAATCTCGGAAAAGCATCTAATCATCGACTTAATTTACAATCCTAATTACACCAAATTCATTAAGAATGCCGCAGAAAAAGGCGCAAAAACGGTGAATGGTTTCTACATGCTCGAACAGCAAGCGGAAAAAAATTGGGAAATTTGGAATTTTCAAAAAAAATAAGTTAATTTAGTGCATTGTTTACCGACAAAAAGCGAGAAAAAGTTTTGCCGTTTAATTCTAATAAAAAGTTTGCTATGATTACAGAAGATTCAGTCTCTGACCACAATGAAAAAAAACCGATTTCTGAAGAAGTTTCTCCTGAAAACCTTGCTGAAAATCCTGCAGAAACTGAAAAAGAAGTCTCCGAAACGGTTTCGGAGAAAGAAGTTTCAGTGGAGGATGTTTCAACCGAAAAAGTGGAAAACTCCCAAGAAACTCCTGCCGAAGATCCAAAACCTGAACATCAAGCCGATGTTGATACTCAAAAATCAACGGTGATTCCGCAGGAAAAGGTCCTTTCTGAAATCGATCCTAAAAAAGCAGACGACGGCGATCCACAAACAGATGAAGACAAAAAAACGCAAGCCGATGTTGATACCCAAAAATCAACCGTAGTTCCTGAAGAAAAAGTACTTTCCGAAATTGATCCTGAAAAGTCAGACGACGGAGAACCTCACGATGAACACGAAGAAGATTTGGAACCTGCGGCAAATCTCACTTTGCCCGAAGTTCTGAAAGAAATGGAAAACATCATCAATAAAGAAGATGCAGGTTCGCTTTACCGAAAATTCAATGCTTTGAAGGAACAGGCAAATCATTTTATCCATGATGAATTAGAGGATAAAAGGGCGGAATTTGTAGCGGCGGGAAACGAGTCGGAAAATTTCAAGTTTGAACATGCAGCTTTGGCGAAACTTTCGGGACTCATCAATATTTTCCGTGATAAGAACGATGAATACAATAAAAAGCAGGAAGAAAGCCACTCTAAAAATTTAGAGGAGAGACAAAATATTATCGAGAAACTTAAAAATCTATATACCAATACGGAAGCGGGAACCAATCTTTTCAAAGCCATTCGTGAAATTAAAGAAGAATGGAAAAATGCAGGTCAAGTCGCAAAATCTGAATTTAAGTTATTGAACAACAATTATTTCCACCATTTAAATCAGTTCTATCAAATGCTTGATATGAACAAGGAATACATGGAACAGGAATATGCGCACAATTTGGAGAAAAGACAACACATCATTGAAAGAGCAAAAGAATTGGAGACTGAACCTTCTGTACAAAAAGCGCTGAACGAACTTCAATATCTCCACAAACTTTGGAGAGAGGAAGCAGAACCTGTTGCAGAAGAATTCCGTGAAAAAACTTGGGAAGAATTCAAGGAACTTTCCAATAAAATTCACGAGAGAAAAACCGAACTTTCTGAACAAATCGAAAAAGAGCAAACTGAAAACCTCGAAAAGAAAAATAAAATCATCGAGGAAATCAAAAAAATTACCACTCCAGAAAAAGCTCCAAATCACGTTTATTGGCAAAACGCCATCAAAAAAATCGAGGATTTGCGAAGTGAGTTTTTAAAATTGGGAAGCGTTCCAAGAAAAGTTTCCAACCAAAACTGGAATGAATTTAAAACGCATCTGCGAAACTTCAACACCACCAAAAATGAGTTTTACAAAGGGTTGAAAAATTCGCAGCAAACCAACCTTGAGGAAAAACTTAAACTCATTCAAACCGCGAAAGACAATATGCTTTCCGAAGATTGGGAAACGATTGTTCCGCTCTTCAAAAAACTGCAGGAAGATTGGAAGAAAATCGGTCACGTTCCGAGAAGTATGACCAATAAAGTTTGGGACGATTTCCGTGAAGCCTGCAACACTTTCTTCAATAATTACCGCGAAAAAAACAATGCCGTAAACGACAATTGGAAAGAGAATTACAAAAACAAAAAGCAACTTCTTGACGAACTGAAAGAAATCGGAAACGAGGAAGGAAGCGTTGAAAAAATCGAGGAAATCAAAAACAAATGGAACGCCATTGGAAAAGTTCCACGCGAGAAATTGTCGATTAATACAGAGTTTAATAAAGCTTTGAGAGATAAACTGAAACTCAACAAAATCCACGAATATGATTTAAGGGAAGAAAACCTTTCTGAAAACCAGTTGACCGACAAAGCAAGAAAAATCAAAAATCAAATTGCCGATTTGGAAGCTGAAATCAGTAAAATGGAAAATAATGTTGGGTTCTTCAGCAATTCATCACGTGAAAATCCTTTGTTGAAAGATACTTTCGACAGAATTGACGAGAAAAAATCACAGTTGGAAAGCATGAAGCAAAGTTTGCATCAGATTCTTTCGGGCGAAAATTAATAAACAAAATCATGTTAAAAAAAATATTCTTATTGTTTCTGATTGGTTCTTTGACTTTCGTTAAAGCGCAGGAAACCGATTTACTTTCCATTCCAAATCCTGTAGAATATGATGGAACCGAGTTTTTTTTGGCACGCGCAAAGCAACGTTCAAAAACACTATTTCAACAGCAATACATTCCGAAAGATGAGCAGTTGGAAAATTTCAACCAAATCATCGATTTTTCATTCTTCAATAAGGAGATTGAGATGGAACTTGCAGTAAGACAAAAAGTAGAATCGGTTCAATCGCGAAAAGATGACAAATTTGCAAAAGTAAATGTTACTGAAAGTCCCGATGGAACTGAATATATCGTGGATTTCTATATTTCTGAAGTTCCCGAAAAAGGTGATTCTTTTATTGAATATGATATTTATCGGTTCAAAAAGTTCGATAATGGCACTCAAAAAAGTTTCCTAATGCTGAATTACGCAAAGCGAATTTATGGTGATCTAAAATCTGCCGCGAAACTTCTCGCCAAACAGCGCGACCAATTGATGACTGGTATGATTGAATACAAAATTCCCGAAATAAAAGTGTTGGCTGTAGAAACGAAAAAATAATTTTTAATTCATATTGAAACACCCGACAAAAGTTGGGTGTTTGCAATTTTTAAATTAAGAAATTGGGAGATTAGATTAAGAAATTAGTTTTGGTTGAACTTCAACTATTTCTTTTAAAATTTAAATGAAGCGTTCTTTAAAATTTCCTCATTTATTAAGCATCCGTATTTCCCTAATTTCTTAATTTCTTAATCCCCTAATTTCTTAATTCTTATTAATGTCTCACGAAATCTACATCAACCGCTGCATCGAACTAGCGCAAAATGCTTTAGGGAAAACCTATCCAAATCCCTTGGTGGGAAGCGTTATTGTTCATGATGGAAAAATTATTGGTGAAGGATTTCATGAAAAGGCGGGACAAAATCATGCCGAAATCAATGCCATCAATTCAGTGAAAAATTCTGAACTGTTGAAAGAATCCACGATTTACGTTTCGCTTGAGCCTTGTTCTCACTTTGGGAAAACGCCACCTTGCGCAAATAAAATTGTGGAAATTGGTTTTAAGAAAGTCGTTATCGGAACTTTGGATTCCCATGAAAAGGTAAATGGAAAAGGAAAGAAAATTTTGGAAAATGCAGGAATTGAAGTCATTTCAGGAGTTTTGGAAAAAGAATGTCAAGAACTGAACAAACGATTTTTTACCTTTCATCAGAAAAAAAGACCGTTTATTATCTTGAAATGGGCACAATCGAAGGACGGTTTCATGGACAAAGATTTCAAACCAACGCAAATCGGAAATCCTTTTACCAAACAATTTGTACATCATTTAAGAAGTGAGGAGCACGCGATTTTGGTGGGAACGAATACCGCTTTGCATGACAATCCAAGTTTGACGACAAGAGAAATTGTGGGGAGAAATCCTGTAAGAATTCTAATTGATTTTAATTTGAAAATTCCTGGAGATTTCAATATCTATAATGAAGAAGCGGAAACATTGGTTTTTAATTCGGTTAAAGAATCTAACGAAGAAAACACTAAATTCATTAAAATCGAAAAGGAAAATTTTCTTGAAAACTTAATGGGGAAACTTTACGAACATCAAATTCAGTCAGTAATTGTGGAAGGTGGAAATTTTACCTTACAACAATTTATTGATACCAATATTTGGGACGAAGCCATCATTATTAAAAACGAAAACCTTGTTTTGGAGAATGGAACGAAAGCTCCAATATTTGATTATGAGCCTGTAAAAGTTGAGCATTTTAGAGATAATAAAGTTGAATTCTATCAAAATCTTTTGTTTTGAAACTACATAATCATTTCCTTTTCAAATTCTTCCAAAGACATTAATTCCATTTCGCCATTTTTTAAGGCTTTATAATCTTGATGCAATTCCGCTTTCGCAGCCTCAAAACTAGCGGCTCTGTCTTCAATGATTGAAATTTCGTTTTTTGGAAAAGGATTCCAAGAATTTCATAAATTTTTCTTTGACAGACTCGGTATATTTTAAATTGATGATTTCCGTATCTATATTTTGAAGCGAATTTAGCATTTATTGTGTTACATTGAGAATCATTAAATTTGCGAAGCTAGAATTAAATGAATTTTTCCTTCCAAACCATAAAATTCCCAGTCGAAAACATCCTTCTCAAAGAAAAAGGAAGCAAATTCATCGGTTTCGCATTTCCTGTGAATAATGTAAAAGAATTAAAGAATGCTTTGGAAAAAATTCGAGAAGAACATCCAAAAGCAACCCATCATTGTTACGCTTTCCGATTAGGAATGAACGGCGAAAATTACCGAGCAAACGACGACGGCGAACCCAGCGGAAGTGCAGGTCTACCCATTTACAACCAACTTCTCGCCAATAATTTAACCAACATTTTATTAATCGTTGTTCGTTATTACGGCGGAACAAAACTTGGCGTTTCGGGTTTGGTAAAGACTTACAAAGAATCTGCAAAACTTACTTTAGACGAAGCGGAAATCATAACCAAAGAATTAGAGTCTGATTTGGAAATTGAATTCGACTTTCATCAGCAAAATATAATCTTTACTTTGCTCAATAAGTTTGACGGGAAAATTCAGGACTTTTTTACCGATGAAAAATGTAAAATCATCGCTAAAATAAAAACCTCCCAAAAAGAAAACATCTCGGAACAATTGTCCGAGATGCAAAATATTTCTTTTAAATTTATTTGAAAACAGGACAAATCGCGATTTGTCCCTACCAATTAATCTCTTCTTCCGCTCAACATCGAGGCAAAATAAATCAACTGCGCCAAAGAACCCAAAGCTGCAACCACGTAAGTTCTTGCCGCCCATTTCAGGGAATCTTGCGCTGCGTCGTGTTCGGACCTGTCGAGTGTTCCCGAAGTTTCCAACCATTTCAAAGCGCGGTTACTTGCGTCGTATTCTACCGGTAAAGTAACGAATGCGAACAATGTAGTCACTGCAAATAAAACCACACCGATTGTTAAAAGCATTTTATTTCCGCTTGAAGCCATCACCACGATTCCCGCCATTAATACAAACTGTAATAATTTAGATGAAATATTCACGATTGGAACCATTTTCGAGCGAAGTTGCAACATGGAGTAACCTACTGCATGTTGAACAGCATGTCCAACTTCGTGCGATGCAACTGCGGCTGCAGCAGCGTTTCTCTGCATATAAACTTCCTCTGAGAGATTCACGGTTTTGTTTGCAGGATTATAGTGGTCGGTCAACTGACCAGGAACCGAAATTACTTGAACATCATTGATATTGTTGTCTCTCAGCATTTTTTCGGCAATTTCTTTCCCCGACATTCCATTTCGTAATTGCACTTGCGAATAGTATGCAAATTTAGATTTCAGCCTGTTCTGAACAATCATACTGATGATAAAAATCGCACCTAAAATAAGATAATATGTCCCCATTTCTTAATAATTTTTCTTTTTAAATTCTCTTTTTAGAAGTAAATAACGTGCCAAAGTTTTGATTTATCTTTTTATCAATTATCTTTGTTTTTCCAAATAAATGAAGATGTCAAAAGTTTCCATAATTGAAGTAAAAAACGATAATGATTTAAAAAAATTCATCAAATTTCCGATGGAACTTTACAAAAATAACAAAAATTACGTTCCACCGTTAATTAATGATGAAAAAAACATTTGGAATCCGAATGAAAATGCGGCTTTGCAGTATTCGGAGGCGAAACAATTCCTTGCTTACAAAGACGGAAAAATTGTAGGCAGAATTGCGGTGATGATTAATCATAAAGAGGAGAAAGATTTGGGAATCAGCAAAGTACGTTTTGGTTGGCTTGATTTTATTGATGATGAGGAAGTTTCGAAAGCGTTAATCGATGTGGCCATTACATACGCCAAAGAAAAAAACATCAACAAAATTGAAGGACCAATGGGATTCACCAATCTTGACAAAGCAGGAATGTTGACGATGGGTTTTGACAAATTGGCAACCATGATTGGACTGTACAATTTCGAATATTATCCACAACATTTGGAAAAATTAGGTTTGGTCAAAGAAAAGGAATGGGTAGAATTTGAAATGAATTTCCCCGAAGTTCTTCCCGAAAAAGTAGAAAAATTCAGCAACTTGATTGCTCAAAAATACAAACTGAAAGTGCTCCACTTTAAAAACAAAAAGGAAATTCTGCCATTAGTTGACCCGATGTTTGATTTGTTGGACAAAACGTACAGTGCACTTTCCACTTATACTCCAATCACTGATGAACAGAAGAAAACCTATAAAGAAAAATACTTTCCATTCATCGACAAAAACTACATTATTTGTGTGGAAGATGAAAACCATCAGTTGATTTCCTTCGCAATTACAATGCCTTCTTATTCAAGAGCCTTACAGAAGGCAAAAGGAAAACTATTTCCGTTCGGATGGTGGCATTTTTTGCAGGCAGGAAAGAAAAACGACCGAGCCAATTTCTACTTAATCGGCATTCACCCCGAATATCAAAGACGTGGAGTGACTGCGATTATTTTTAAAGAAATATTTGAAAGATTCAGCAAGATGGGCATCAAATTCGCCGAAACCAACCCCGAATTGGAAGAAAATAAAAACGTGCAGCTTCTTTGGCAAGATTACAATCCTGTGAACCATAAAAGGAGAAGAACGTATTCAATGAATGTTAAGCGGGAATAGTGAATTCGCTTCGCTGTCAATCGTGAATTTTATAACTTGAAACCTGAAACTAAAAAAAAATGAAACGCCAACTCTACTTCTACATCGCAATGATTCTCGCCTTCATTGCTTACAACCAATTTTTTCAGGTGCAGGATGAGCGTTTGAATACTTTAATCAATATCCTCTTCGCTAGTTTTCTTTTCCTTTACATTGGTTATGTTGCTTACTTGGTTTTGAGGCGAATGAAGAATTCGGGGAAAAAGTAATTTATTTTTAACCGTTCTAAATTGAAAAAAAATCCCACTAACATCATATTTTCAAAGCATAAATTTCCTCTTTCAATATGAATTACTTAAATTTGCAGATTGAGAAAATTATGTAGTAATGAACTTACCTGAAAATTATTTACCGATTATCATCCAAGCTTTGGTGGCGATTGGTTTTGTGGCGGTTTCTCTGCTTGGTGCTCATTTCTTGGGACCGAGACAGAAAAATTCTACGGTTGAGAAAAACAAAAACTTCGAGTGCGGTATTGAAAGTGAAGGCGACGCGAGAACCCCGTTTTCCATCAAATATTTTCTTACGGCGATTCTTTTCGTTCTCTTCGATATTGAAATCGTATTTTTTTATCCTTATGCCGTGAATTTCCGTGAATTCGGATTGGGTGGTTTCCTTGCTGTGCTCACTTTTGTTTCCATTTTCTTTCTAGGATTTTTCTATGTTTTGAAAAGAGGAGCATTAGATTGGGACAAATAATTTTTCAAAGTTGTAAAATTTTGAATTTTGAATATTAAATTTTGAATTAAATCATGTCAGAAAATACTCCAAAAATAAATACAAACGTCGCTCCTCCGGCAGGTTTTTCGGGTGAAGGTTTCTTCGCCACGAAATTGAGCGACTTGATTGGAATGGCGCGTTCCTACTCTTTGTGGCCGCTTCCGTTCGCAACTTCTTGTTGTGGGATTGAGTTTATGGCGACAATGGGACCGAATTACGATTTGGCGCGTTTCGGTGGTGAAAGAATGAGTTTCTCGCCAAGACAAGCCGATGTTTTAATGGTTTGTGGAACGATTTCAAAAAAATTAGGACCGATTCTCAAAGAAGTTTACACCCAAATGGCGGAACCAAAATGGGTAATCGCAGTGGGTGCATGTGCTTCAAGCGGTGGAATCTTCGATACGTATTCTGTACTTCAAGGGATTGACAAAGTGATTCCTGTAGATGTTTACGTTCCCGGTTGCCCACCAAGACCTGAACAGATTTTAGAAGGATTCATGCAGGTTCAAGCGTTATCTCAAAGCGAAAGCTTAAGAAGAAGAGACCTTCCTCAATACAAAGAATTATTGGAATCGTATAACATCAATTAATTTTATGGAATTTACCAATAGTTTTGTTTTAGAAGCCCTTTCAAGAGAATTTCCAGAGTCGGTCATTTCGAGTTCGGAACCTTTTGGAATGTTGACTTTAGAAATTAAAAAGGAAGACCTCAAAAAAGTGATTCACCACATGAAAGACAGCAGTTTAAACTATGTTTTCCTTACCGATATTTGTGGAATTCACCATCCCGAACTTCCTGAAAAAGAATTGGGCGTGATTTATCATCTTCATAATTTGGTGGATAATCACAGAATCCGTTTGAAAACTTTCATGCCGAGAGAAAATGCGGAAGTTGATTCATTGACCGACCTTTATGCAGGTGCCAATTGGATGGAAAGAGAAACTTTCGATTTTTTCGGAATTAAATTTAAAGGACATCCTGATTTAAGAATAATCCTGAACGATCCTGAACTCGGTTATCACCCAATGTTAAAGGAATATCGTTTGGAAGATGGAACAAGAACCGATAAAGACGACAAAATGTTCGGAAGATAATCATGAATGATAAATGATGATTGATAAATGATCAATTATCGCTAATCAATTATCAATTATAAAAAGATGAAAGACAACGCACTCTCAAATATACTTAACCAATACGAAGCAAAGGAGCAGATCGACGGGCAACTTTATACGTTGAACTTCGGTCCGACTCACCCTGCAACGCACGGGATTTTTCAGAACATTCTGACGATGGATGGGGAAAAAATTCTTCACTCCGAGCAAACGGTTGGTTATATTCACCGCGCCTTTGAAAAAATTTCCGAAAGAAGAAATTTCACGCAAATCACGACTTTAACCGACCGAATGAATTACTGTTCTGCACCAATCAACAATCTTGGATGGCACATGACGGTTGAAAAATTATTGGGCGTTGAAGTTCCAAAACGTGTTGATTACATGCGCGTTATCATGATGGAACTAGCAAGAATTGCCGACCATTTGGTTTGTAATTCAGTAATCGGTGTTGATACAGGCGCTTTGACAGGTTTTACATGGACTTTCCAAGACAGGGAAAAAATCTACGATATGTATGAACAGGTTTGTGGCGCAAGATTGACTACAAACATGGGAAGAATTGGTGGTTTTGAAAGAGATTTCACCCCGAAATTCTACGAATTATTAAGAGCATTTTTAAAGGATTTCCCTACAAGATTCAAAGATTTCTGCAACATTTTGGAAAGAAACAGAATCTTCATGGACAGAACAATTGGAGCGGGTGCAATTTCAGCAGAACGTGCTTTGAACTACAGTTTTGCGGGACCAAATCTACGTGCAACAGGAGTTGATTACGACGTGCGTGTTGCCACCCCTTACTCTTCTTATGAGGATTTCGATTTCATCATTCCTGTAGGAACTGCGGGTGATACTTATGACCGTTTCATGGTTCGCCAAACTGAGGTTTGGGAAAGTTTAAAAATTATTCAGCAAGCTTTGGATAATCTTCCTGAAGGTCCTTTCCACGCAGATGTTCCTGAATTTTATCTCCCTGAAAAAGCAGATGTTTACACCAAAATGGAAGCTTTGATTTACCATTTCAAAATCGTGATGGGAGAAACTGAAGTTCCAAAAGGAGAGGTTTATCACGCCGTAGAAGGCGGAAACGGTGAACTAGGATTTTATTTGGTAAGCGACGGCGGAAGAAGTCCATACAGACTGCATTTTAGACGACCTTGCTTCATTTATTATCAAGCCTTCCCTGAAATGATTACAGGTTCTGTAATTTCAGATGCAGTGGTAACTTTGAGTAGTTTGAATGTGATTGCGGGAGAATTAGACGCATAAAAAAGACGTCGGATATCAGATTGCAGATATCAGACAAAAATCAAAAATAAAAATCTGACATCTGAAATCTGATGTCTGAAATCTATAGATAGAATGAGCGAAACTATTGCTTTTAAACCTGAAACATTAGAACAGGTTCATAAAATAATCGCAAGATATCCGGAAGGAAAGCAAAAATCTGCCTTGATTCCGATTTTGCATGTGGCACAGAAAGAATTCGGTGGTTGGTTGGATGTTCCGGTGATGGATTATGTTGCGGAAATTTTGAATATTAAACCAATTGAAGTGTATGAAGTAGCGACTTTCTACACCATGTTCAACATGAAACCGGTAGGGAAATATGTTTTGGAAGTGTGCAGAACAGGACCATGTTTAACGAGAGGTTCCGAAAAAATCCTTGACCACATCCGTAAGTCTTTAAATATTAAAGACGGAGAAACCACTGCAGATGGAATGTTTACCTTAAAGCCTGCAGAATGTCTTGGAGCATGTGGTTATGCACCGATGTTGCAGTTGGGTAAATTTTACCACGAAAATTTAACTACTGAAAAAGTGGATGAAATCCTTGAACTTTGCAGACAGGGCGCGGTGGATTTGGGATAAATTAATTCCAAATTTTATATTTAAAAAAATGATAACGAAAGGCGGAAAGCAGATTGCCGAAAGCCGATAGCAATAAATAAAATGAGTAAAAAACTTTTACTTAAAGACGCACATATAGAAGGAATTCGCTATTTCGACGTGTACCGCAAACAAGGCGGATATGAAGCAGCCGAAAAAGCCCTGAAAATGAAACCCGAAGAAATTACCGAAGAAGTAAAAACTTCCGGACTTCGTGGTCGTGGGGGTGCAGGTTTCCCGACAGGAATGAAGTGGAGTTTCCTTGCAAAACCGGAAGGAGTTCCAAGATATTTGGTGGTCAACGCCGATGAATCTGAACCGGGAACTTTCAAAGACCGATATTTAATGGAGTTTATTCCGCATCTTTTGATTGAAGGAATGTTGATTTCTTCATTCGCTTTGGGTGCAAATACGTCCTACATCTACATTCGTGGTGAATATTCTTGGATTCCGGACATTTTAGAGGAAGCCATTGAAGAAGCAAAAAAAGCAGGTTTCTTGGGTAAAAATATTTTAGGAACAGGTTACGATTTGGAAATTTATGTTCAAAGAGGAGCAGGAGCTTATATTTGTGGTGAAGAAACCGCCCTTCTTGAATCTTTGGAAGGAAAAAGAGGAAACCCTCGTTTAAAACCACCATTTCCTGCTGTGAAAGGACTTTGGGAATCTCCAACCGTGGTAAATAATGTGGAGACGATTGCAGCAGTTGTTCCAATCATCAATATTACCGGAGCTGAATATGCTAAAATCGGAGTTGGTCGCTCCACAGGAACAAAATTAATTTCTGCTTGTGGAAACATCAACAAACCGGGAGTTTACGAAATCGACATGACGATTACCGTTGAAGAATTCATTTATTCCGATGAATATTGCGGCGGAATTCCGAACGGTAAAAAGTTGAAAGCCTGCATTCCGGGTGGAAGTTCTGTACCGATTCTTCCTGCGAATTTGATTTTGAAAACCATTAATGGCGAACCTCGTTATATGAACTACGAATCTCTTGCAGACGGCGGTTTTGCAACAGGAACAATGATGGGTTCCGGTGGATTTGAAGTTTTGGATGAAGACCAATGTATCGTAGAACACACGATGACTTTAGCAAGATTTTACGCCCACGAAAGTTGCGGACAATGTACACCTTGTCGCGAAGGAACTCCGTGGATGTATAAAATTTTGAAAAATATAAACAACGGTGAAGGAACAATGGCAGACATCGATTTGCTTTGGGACATTCAGCGAAAAATTGAAGGAAACACGATTTGTCCACTTGGTGATGCTGCAGCGTGGCCGGTTGCGGCTGCAATCCGTCATTTCCGTGATGAATTTGAATGGCACATCAACAATCCTGAAGCATTGACAAGAAATTACGGTTTGGCAAATTATGCAGACCCAATTCCAGTTCCTGCGAAAGCAGAATAAAATGAAGAAGTTCTTTAAAATTATTGTATTCCTTTTTTTAGGATTGAATTTTACATTCGGACAGAAAATAGATACAGCTAGAATTGTTAATTGTGACATGGGTTCTGCAATGACCAAAAAAGGCAGAATGTTTGTCTTTTGGGGATGGAACAGAGGGTTTTTCACCCGATCAGACATCCATTTCAAAGGAGCTGACTATGATTTTGTCTTGCATGATGTTGTCGCACGTGATCGTCCTTCAGATTTGAGTTGGGATTATATAAATCCTGGGGAAGTTTCCATTCCACAGTTTAATTTTAGACTTGGATATTTTCTGAAAGACAATTTGGCTTTAGTCATTGCACAGGATCACATGAAATATGTGATGGATCAAGACCAAACCGTAAAATTGACAGGAAAGATTGGAAATCCAACTTATGCAGCAATGGTTAGTAATGGAGAGGTTAATCTTAAAGATGAAAAATTTTTGACCTTCGAACATACCGACGGTTTGAATTATGTAAATGCAGGGTTAGAGAAATACAAAACGCTATCAAGCAAAAAAAATGTTGATATTGTTTGGAGCTATGGTGGCGGAGTTGGCGTAATGTTTCCGAAAAGTAACGTGAAACTTTTTGGCAACGAAAGAAGCGACCGTTTTCATGTGGCGGGATTTGGAGTAGATGCAAGAACAAACATCAACTTCATTTTTTGGAAACATTGGATGTTGAGAGTGGAAGGAAAATATGGTTATATCAATATGTTTGACATTAAAACGACATTAAATAATAATCCTGATAAAGCGATGCAAGATTTTCTGTTCGCACAAATTAATGCAGGAATAGGATATACCTTTAACACGAAAAAATAATTTCTAATTAAATATAAAGCAGACTGCTGATTGCAGAAAGCTGATAACAAGAATATGAGCGAAGAAATTAAAAAATTTAAAATAACCATCGACGGACAAACCACCGAAGTTTTGCCCGGAACTTCCATTTTGGAGGCGGCAAGACAAATCGGGGGAAAATCGGTTCCGCCTGCAATGTGTTATTATAAACCTTTGGAAACAAGCGGCGGAAGATGCAGAACTTGTTTAGTAGAAGTTTCAAAAGGTTCCGAAGCAGATCCACGACCAATGCCAAAATTGGTGGCAAGTTGCAGAACAGGCGTGATGGACGGGATGGAAGTGAAAAACCTATCTTCCGAAAAAACACAGGAAGCAAGAAAAGCCGTTACCGAATTTTTGTTGATTAATCACCCTTTAGATTGCCCTGTTTGCGATCAAGCGGGAGAATGTCATCTTCAAGATTTGGGTTACGAACACGGTGTTGAGCAAACGAGAACTGAATTCGAGCGTAGAACTTTCGAGCCTGAAGATATTGGTCCATACATCAAACTTCACATGAACAGATGTATTCTGTGTGCAAGATGCGTACTCGCTGCCAATCAATTGACGGAAGAAAGAGAACACGGAATTTTGTTCAGAGGCGATCACGCAGAAATTTCCACTTATTTGAATAAAGCATTGGAAAACGATTTCATTGGAAACGTGATTGATGTTTGTCCTGTAGGTGCATTAACCGATAAAACTTCCCGTTTTGCAAGCAGAGTTTGGTTTACTAAACCGATGAACGCTCACTGCCAATGTGAAAAATGTTCAGGAAAAGCAGTTCTTTGGATGAAGGGCGACGAAGTAATCCGTGTTACTGCAAGAAAAGACCAATACGACGAAATAGAAGAATGGATTTGTAACGAATGCCGTTTCGAGCGTAAAGATTTGAAATATTGGACAATCGAAGGACCAAGACATATCGACAGACATTCGGTGATTTCTTTGAACCATTACGAGAAACCGAAAGATATGATTTCGCTTCTTGACAATGCCAATGCAAAAGAATTGAGTCCGAAAGATGAGCAGGAATCTCAAAAAGATGCGGAAAGTAATTTTAATTTAATGTAAACTCACCGAGAGTCAAATTATTATAAAAATGGATGTATTAACATTTAAAATCATATTGGTTCTGACCTTATTTTTATTGGCGCTTACTGTAGCCGCTTATTCGACTTGGGCGGAAAGAAAAGTTGCTGCCATCATTCAGGACAGAATTGGTCCGAATCGTTCAGGACCATTTGGACTTTTGCAGCCACTTGCAGATGGTGGAAAATTTTTCTTTAAGGAAGATTTCACACCTGCAAAAGCGGAAAAATTCCTGTTCATGGTGGGACCTTCTTTGGTGATGTTTATTTCCCTGATTACGGGAGCCGTTATTCCATGGGGAAAAACGCTGAATATTGGCGGAACATCTTTCGACTTACAAGTTGCGAATGTGGATGTGGGAGTTCTTTATTTGGTAGGAATGGTTTCCATTGGGGTTTACGGAATTATGATTGGAGGATGGGCTTCAAACAACAAGTTCTCATTAATTGGAGCAATCCGTGCAAGTTCGCAGATGATTTCTTATGAACTCGCATTGGGACTTTCTTTGTTGGCGATTATCATGATGGCAGGTTCGCTTGATTTAAAGGTTATCGTAGAACAACAAACGCACGGGAAAATTTGGGGAATCTTACCTGAAGTTTCCGGAATGAATTGGAATATATTTTATCAACCAATTGCATTCATCATCTTTTTTATCGCGGCATTGGCTGAAACAAACCGCTCCCCTTTCGACTTACCTGAATGTGAATCGGAATTGGTAAACGGTTATCACACAGAATATTCTTCCATGAAATTGGGTCTTTACATGTTTGGTGAATATGTGAACATGTTCATTTCCAATGCGTTGATTACGGTTTTGTTTTTCGGTGGTTACAATTATCCCGGAATTGATTGGGTAACGCAGAATTGGGGTGAAAATGCGGCGGGAATTCTTTCCATCGTAGCATTCTTGACCAAAACTTTCTTCGGAATCTTTTGCTTTATGTGGATTAGATGGACTTTGCCGAGATTTAGATATGACCAATTAATGCATTTGGGTTGGAAAAAATTAATACCGTTTGCATTGGCGAATTTGATGGTTACAGGTGCGGTGATTTTGGCGTACAACCATTTTTTTCATCATTGATAAATGATGATTGATGAATGATCTGCTGACCGCTGATTGCAGAAAGCTGATTGCAAAAAATTCATCCATTAAAAAAAGAGAATTGTCTGTCTGGTTAGCCCCGATTGCAGCGGCATCCTTTTGCGGAACGAAGTGCAGCAAAAGATACAGCGAAAAGCGGGACAGAATTTGAAAAGAAGCAAAAACTTTCTTGCTTCTAATAAAATAAATTAAAAATATATTTCTGAAAATGAAATTAACGAATAGATCCAAAGTGGTCAGCAACAAAAAAATGTCGTTCGCGGAGAAATTATACATTCCTGCGGTGCTGCAAGGTATGGGAATTACCATGCGGCACGCTGCGAAAACGGTTTTTGGTGATGGCACTGCCACAATCCAATATCCTGAAGAAGTACGGCCGAGAGTGAAAATTTGGCGCGGCGAACATGTGCTGAAACGCGACGATGAGGGCAGAGAAAGATGTACTGCATGCGGACTTTGTGCCGTTGCCTGTCCTGCAGAAGCGATTACGATGACTTCGGCGGAACGTACGAAAGACGAAATGCATCTTTATCGCGAAGAAAAATATGCATCGGTTTACGAAATCAATATGTTGCGTTGTATTTTCTGTGGAATGTGTGAAGAGGCTTGTCCAAAATCGGCGATTTACTTGACCGACCGAATTGTAAATGTGGAAGAAAATCGCGGAAGTTTCATCTACGGAAAAGACAAACTTGTGGAGAAAATTAACGAGAGAATCGATATTTCGAGCAGACAGACGAAATTGCAGGAAGAATCTCTAGAAAAAAAATCGCTGAAATAAATGGAACAGGTATTATTTTTCTTTGTCGCATTTTGCGCTGTTGCAAGTGCTGTTTATTTTGTGTTTGCTAAAAATCCATTATACGCTATCTTGTCGCTGATTGTAACGATGTTTTCTATTGCGGGACTTTATATTTTATTGAACGCACAGTTTTTGGGAATCGTTCAAATCATCGTTTATGCAGGTGCAATTATGGTGTTGTTCCTTTATATTTTAATGATGTTGAATCTGAATAAAGCAGACGAAAGCAAGAAACAAAATCTGATGAAATTCATCGGGGTGTTTTCTGCGGGATTGCTTTTGATAGGAATTTTGGGCGCATTCAGAGGTTTGAAATTCAACACTTTTGCGGGCAATTCAGATGCAGGAGTTGGTTTGACGAAAAATCTCGGACGATTATTGTTTAACGAATATGTTTTGCCATTCGAACTTGCATCGCTGCTTATTTTGGCGGGAATTGTGAGTGCGGTTTTAATCGGTAAAAAAGATTTATAGAATTATGGGAGAAATGAATTCATTTATACAGACCGTTCCGTTGGAATACTTCATCATGTTGTGTTCGGTGCTGTTCTGTCTTGGTGTTCTCGGAGTTTTGGTGAGAAAAAACGCCATCATCATTTTGGGTTGTGTGGAGTTGATGCTGAATTCTGTAAACCTTTTGTTGGCAGCATTTTCAAGCTATAAAGGCGACGGAAACGGGCAGATTTTAGTGTTCTTCATCATGGTGGTTGCAGCGGCAGAAGTTGCGGTTGGTTTAGCGATTATCGCGATGTTGTACCGAAACACAAAATCAGTGGACATCAGTATATTTAATAAATTAAGAGGATAAATAAAGGATGGAAAATTTAGTTTACGCAATTATACTTTTGCCATTAATAGGATTTCTGTTCAACGGACTTTTCGGGAAAAAACTTCCGAAAATGGTGGTGGGAACTGTTGCAACACTGGTGGTTTTTGCCTCTTTCTGTATTGCAGTGAGTTTATTTTTAAAGACAGATTCCACCACGCCGCCTACAATTGTACGTGCTTTTGAATGGTTTCGGGTGAATGGAATTCAGGTGAATTTCGGTTTCCAAATCGACCAATTGTCATTGATGATGATAATGATTATTACAGGAATCGGTTCGTTAATCCACCTCTACTCGATTGGTTACATGAGCCACGACAAAGGTTTCTACAAATTTTTTACATACTTGAATCTTTTCATTTTTTCGATGCTTTTATTGGTAATGGGAAGCAATTATCTAATTCTTTTCATTGGTTGGGAAGGTGTTGGTTTGTGTTCTTATCTACTCATCGGATTTTGGTATGAAAATAAAGAATACGGTGCTGCTGCAAGAAAAGCGTTCATCATGAACAGAATCGGTGACCTTGGAATGATTATCGGGATTCTGATGATTGCTTATCAAACGAATGCCGTAGATTTTCTATCTGTAGCACAAAATTCAGGAAAATTTGAATTGGATTCCAACATCATTATTTTCATCACAGCGAGTTTATTTATTGGAGCAGTCGGAAAATCGGCGCAAATTCCATTATTCACTTGGCTTCCTGATGCAATGGCAGGTCCAACTCCTGTTTCTGCATTAATCCACGCTGCAACCATGGTTACTGCAGGGATTTATTTGGTGGTTCGGTCCAATTTCTTGTTCTCTTTAGCACCAACAACCATGGACGGAATTCTTTTCGTGGGATTGTTAACCGCGTTAGTCGCAGCATTTATTGGTTTAAGACAAAACGACATTAAAAAAGTTCTCGCCTACTCTACAGTTTCTCAATTGGGCTTCATGTTCGTTGCAGTGGGAGTTGGTGCCTATACAACGGCGATGTTTCACTTGATGACACACGCTTTTTTCAAGGCACTTCTTTTCTTGGGTTCAGGTTCCGTAATTCACGCCATGAGCGGAGAACAGGACATGAGATTCATGGGTGGCTTGAAGAAAAAAATTCCAATTACGCATATCACTTTTCTGATTGGAACTTTAGCGATTTCAGGTTTTCCTTTCCTTTCTGGAATGATTTCTAAAGACGAAATTTTAGCCAACACTTTTGGAAGAAGTCCGATTGTTTGGGGCGTTCTTTTCTTAGTGGCTACGTTAACTGCAATTTATATGTTCAGAATGTATTACCTGACTTTCCACGGTGAATTCAGAGGAACAGAAGAACAAAAGCACCACCTTCACGAAAGTCCGACCAATATGACTTTACCATTAATTGTTTTGGCTGTTCTTTCCGTAATCGGTGGTTTCATTAATCTTCCGCATTTTATTGGACATGGTCATTACGCGAAATTAGACCAGTGGTTGAAATCGATTTACGTTTACGATGTCGAGCTTCCTCAAGTGCCATTCGGAACAGAAATGATTTTATTAGGACTGACTGTTTTAATGTTCTTCGTGGTTTGGTTCGTGGTAAAAAATATCTACGTCAACAAAAAGAAAATGGCTTTGGAAGAGGCTCAATACACAGGTTGGGAAAGGCTTTCAAACAAAAAATTATTCTTAGACGAGATATACAACGCAACTTTCGTTAAAATGACAGAAGGTCTTGGTGTGGGTGGAAATATGTTCGATAAAGGTGTTCTGAATAAATTTGTAGATTTCATCGGATGGGGCGCAGAAGATTCAGGAAGAGCCGCAAAACGCCTTCAAAACGGGAATGTGGAGAATTACGTGCTCATCATGTCTTTGGCCATCGGAATTATTTTAATTGTTAACTTTTTATTACAATAGTAAATGTCGTATCTGTTATTAACATTACTACTTTTACCTCTTGCAGGTTCAGCATTGGTGTTCGCGTGGAAAAATCCCGCAAGTAAATATTTAGCATTGGGAATTGCGTTTGCAGAAATGTTTCTCACCTTTTTCATGCTTTCAAGTTTAGACTTCAAACCTACTGTTGATGGGGTTTTGCAGTACGAAATCAACTATCCTTGGTCTAATTTTATCAAAAGTAATCTGCATTTCGGGATTGACGGAATGAGCATGTTGATGCTTTTGCTAACCAATATTTTATCGGTTTTAATTATTCTTTCTTCGTTTAATGAAAAACCAAGTTATAGAAACACTTTCTACGGATTAATTTTATTGATGCAGTTCGGTTTAGTGGGAGTTTTCTCCGCTTTAGACGGATTATTATTCTACATTTTCTGGGAAGTAACTTTAATCCCGATTTGGCTCATTGCAGGAATTTGGGGACAGGAAAACAAAAAAATTCAGTTTACAACGAGATTCTTTGTTTACACTTTCGTAGGTTCATTGTTCATGTTGATTGGATTGATTTACGTTTACACGCATTCCGCTTCATTTGCATTGACTGATTTGTACAACGCAGATTTAAACGCATCTGAACAAACCGTGATATTTTGGTTCATCTTCTTTGCATTTGCAGTGAAATTGCCAATTTTCCCGTTCCATTCTTGGCAACCCGATACTTATACCTATTCACCAACTCAAGGTTCAATGCTACTTTCGGGAATCATGTTGAAAATGGCAGTTTACGGATTGTTGAGATATTTATTGCCGATTACACCCGACCCAATTTTGGGAATTTCAGGACAAATTGTAATGGCTATGGCGATTTACGGAATTGTTCACGGTGCTTTGATTGCGATTATTCAAAACGATTCAAAACGATTGATTGCTTATTCATCGCTTTCTCACGTTGGATTAATGGTGGCAGGAATTATGGCTTCAGCAATTTTAACGATGAAGGGGAGTTTGATGATTGAAGGCGGTGAAGGTGCTTTAGTTCAGGCTTTTGCACACGGAATCAATGTGGTTGGTTTATTTTACTGTGCCGATATTTTGTATAAAAGATTCAAAACGAGAGACATCCGACAAATGGGAGGTTTGGCAAAAGTGGCCCCGAAATTCGCCGTTTTATTCATGGTGATTCTGTTGGGTTCCGTTGCGCTTCCTTTAACAAACGGTTTTGTTGGAGAATTCATCTTGATTAAATCCATTTTTGATTACAATGTTTTGGCGGCGGTTGTTGCAGGATTAACGATGATTTTCTCAGCTGTTTATCTTTTCAGATTTTACGGAAAAGCAATGTTCGGAAAAGGTGACGAAAGAGTTTTGGCATCTGTTGGAGATTTAACCGATGTGGAATTTTCTGTCATGGCGAGTTTGGTGGTTTTTGTCATCTTGCTCGGAATTTTCCCGCAACCGATTATCGAAATGGTGCAAAGTTCATTGAAGTTTATTTTCACTTCAATGGTTAAATAGAAATTAAGAAATTAAAATAGTAAGAAATTAAGAGATTCAGCGTACCCAACTTTAAACTTGAAACCTGAAACTTTGAACAAAATAATAACTAAATGAGCGTTTTAATAATTATATTCCTTACCGCAGTGGTCGCCTTGTTTGCAGGTGTTTTTGAACAGGGAAAATTTTCAAGATACATTGGTATTTTGGGGCTTATTATCGCATTTTATGTGAGTTTCATGCCTGAACATGCTTTCTTCAACCAATACAAATCTATGTTTGAATTTGGTCAGAATGCCGCATTGTTCACGAAAATTTCGATTGTCATTACGCTACTCATTTTCTTTTTGGGTGGATTTGCATTCAGCAACCACAGAAGCCATCAGTCGGAATTGTATGCTTTGATGCTTTTTTCACTCTGTGGAAGTATCGTGATGTTTGGTTATCAAAATTTGGTGACGCTTTTCCTGGGAATTGAGATTCTTTCCATTCCGCTTTACGTTTTGGCGGGAAGTAATAAGACTGATTTACGTTCCAACGAAGCTTCCATTAAATATTTTTTGATGGGTGCATTTGCAACAGGATTTCTACTTTTCGGAATCGCTTTGGTTTACGGAAGTTCAGGTAGTTTCGACCTTTATAAAATCCACGAATACGGAATTGCTGCTCCAAATAATTTGATGTTTACGATGGGTGCAGTTTTGATTCTTTGTGCGCTGGCTTTTAAAACTTCCATGGCGCCGTTTCACATGTGGAGTCCCGATGTTTATCAAGGTTCGCCATCGTTAATCACCACTTTTATGATGACGGTGGTGAAGATTTCTGCATTCTATGCATTCTTCAGAATCATGACAATTGCTTTCACAGGAATTATCGGAGAGTGGATCAATATTGTGGGAGTAATGATTATCATCACGCTGTTTTTGGCAAATGCGATGGGACTTGCTCAAAGCAATGCGAAAAGAATGTTGGCTTATTCATCCGTATCCCATGTAGGTTATATTGCGTTGATTTTCTTCGGAATGAACAGTCTTTCTGCTTATAATCTCGCCTTTTATTTATTTGCTTATTCATTGGCAACAGTTGGAGTGATGATGTGTTTGATTTGGGTAGAAAAATTAAAAAGAGAAACCTCTTACAACGCTTTCCGTGGATTGGGACACACAGAACCGATTCTTGCGGTAACTGCTGCGATTTCTCTACTTTCAATGGCGGGAATTCCTTTAACAGCAGGTTTTATGGGGAAATTTGCCATCTTCGCACAAGCCATTGAAAAGACTCCGTTCTTGGTTTTAATCGCAGTTTTAGGTTCAGCAATTTCAATCGCATATTATTTAAGGTTGATTATGGCAATGTTTTTCCCAAAAGAAAGCAGTTTCAAGACTTCTGAAAAAGTGACTTTAACCTACAATATTGTCGCAGTTTTTGTGGTGATTGCGATTATCGCATTGGGAATTTTCCCTGATCTGTTTGCAAAACAGTTTGGTTTGTAAACATTTTTAAAATATTTAAAAACGCAATTCTTCGGACTTGCGTTTTTTGTTTGATTGAATTAGAGACTTAACCAATATCGAAAGTAATTCATTAACTAAATTTTTGAATAATAAATTTTGGCTAAAGCCAAATCAATTCATTTTTTTTTAAGCGGGCTAAAGCCGGTCCTGTTGATGTTGACAAAAATTTTTTAAACGTCTAATTCAGTCTTTTAATTAATGTTTACCAAAAATTTTGTCTCATTAATAAATTTTCGGACTTTCTTTAATGCTAATTCTAAATTTTAACTAAATTTGTTCATAACCCAATTAAAATTTAACCTATGAAAAGAATATTTACCTTTTACAAAAAGCGAAATCATTCATCAAAAATTTCTTATAAATCCGGAAAGAGCAAAATTTTTTCAGCAGCGATAGGTTTTGCGATGCTGTTTGGTTTTAGTATGAGTTCAAATGCACAAACAACTTTAGTTATACCGAGTACAAATGAAGGAAGCGCTTTCATCGGACCTTATGGAAATGCGGCAAGACAACTTCAATTAATTATTGACGATACATTGCTCACAACTTTGGTTGGAAAAAATCTTACTTCCATTTCTTTTCGTTTACCGGCAAGTACAGCCGACGCTTGGCCTCCAACTGCTTTGACCATGAATTCATTCAATGTGTATTTAAGCGATTCAGTTGAGCCAGCCAATCGACAGTTAGATTTCGCAGCAAATGTTGTGGGAACTCAAACCCAGGTACGATCAGGAAGTTTGGCAATTCCTGCAGGTGCTTTAACAGTAGGCTCTAATCCGAATGATTTCAGTTTTAAGATTACCTTTAACACGCCATGGCAATACAATGGCGGAAATCTTTTGATCGAAATGCGTCACAGCGGAACTGGAATATCATCACGATCGGTACAAGCTGCATCTACAAGTTCTGCAGGTTACGGAACTTTATATTCTGCTCTATGGCAATCTACCGGAAATGTATTGCAGGGCAACTTCTGTATGGTTGAAATTACAGCAGATGGTCAATTAGCCACAAGTTCAGTAAAAATTGGATCGAATCCGGTAATTTATCCTAATCCGGTAAATGATGTTATAAATATAAAATCCGAAAAAGAATATATTAATTATTCCATCTATAATACTGCGGGACAATTGGTTGCTTCTGAAAAAATATCAGGAAAATCTTCAATGAATGTATCACGTCTTCCGATTGGAAACTACTTATTAAAGCTCACTGATAAAAATGGAAACATTGAAGTTTCCCAGTTTATCAAAAAATAAAGATTGATATAATTACTAAAGAAAATACCACCAAATATCGACTTGGTGGTATTTTTGGTGTAATATTGAAGGCATTACCTCATAAATTATTTTTTATTAATTTTGAATAAAACACAAATCATGGAATGTTTGGAATGCGGCGACAAAATTATAGGCAGAAGCGACAAGAAATTTTGTAATGACGGCTGCAGAAATGCTTACAACAACAAACACAATAAGGATTCTACAAACTTGATGCGCAACATTAATAACAAACTGCGCAAAAATCACCGGATTTTATCCGAACAAAAATATGTGGAAGGAAAAGCTAAAACCACCAAAAATAAACTGATTTCCGAAGGTTTTAATTTCGATTATTTTACCAGTTTGCGCATTTACAAAAACGGTGCGGAATATCGGTTTGTTTACGATATTGGCTACAAATTTTTAGAGGAGGATTGGATTTTGTTGGTGAGGAAAGATTAGTAAAAGAGCCAGGAACCAACTAAAAATAATCAAGTAAATTTTTAAAAAAACATAACTAAATCTGTTTGAAAACCCCCAAAAATAGATTTCCAAATTTATATCAACCTAATTTTATCCTCGAAAATCTCAATCTTTTTATCCTTGTAAAGTCCGCCAATTGCTTTCTTGAAATTCTTTTTGCTCATTTGGAGTTCCTGCTTGATTTCTTCGGGATCCGACTTGTCTGAAACATAGAGCAAGCCATAATTTTGCTGTAACTTCTCAAGAATAATTTTTTGGAATTCGTCGATATTTTCATAACCTTCGGGTTGAAGAGAAACATCTATTTTACCATCTTCACGAATGGTTTTGATATAGCCAAGTTCTTCCGACAAAGGATATAATTTTTTGTAAACATCAGAAGCGTAGATCAAACCGATGTATTCTTTATTGATGACCACATTCCAACCGAGTTCACTTTCGCCCATCAAAATCAAGTTCACTTTATCTCCTTTTTTGAACGGTAGATTTTCGTATTGTGGATTTCTTTTAAACTTGGTAGTTCCCGTAATTAAACCTAAAATTTCATCCACATAAACGTACACCAAATATCTTTTCCCCTCAACAATTTTAGATTTCTGCTGTTTGTAGGGAACAAATAAATCCTTGATAATCCCCCAATCCATAAACGCTCCGCTCGGAAGCGACTGTACGCAAGTCATCACCGCAAACTCTCCTACTTCTGCGTTGGCTTTTTCGGTGGTCGCCTTTAATTTATCGTCGTCCTGATAAACGAAAACCTCCATTTCATCACCGATTAATGAACTTTCTGATGCAAAAATCTTAGGTAGAAATGCTTTTTCACCATTTTCATCAACTAGGATTAAACCTGAAGAATTGTGTTCTGAAATTTTGAGGGTGTTTGTTTTGCCGATGTTCATAAGTAATGAGCAATTAGTAATGAGTAATAATTGGATGGCAAAGATAAGTTATTTTGGCTGGAAGACGGAGGTGGCATGCTGGAAGATTTTATTTCTAGACGTTTGAAATAACTTCCACATTTTTTGCCAAGGTTTTGAATCGGTCGCCATTTTCCTGAACAACTGTAATCGTTAAATGTCCTGTTTTACTGATATTCAAATTGGTTGCCGTTCCAGATTTTCCTTTGTGCGTTCCGCCGATGACTTTACAGAAATCGCCGTCTTTTAATTCTTTATTTTGCATTCAAAAAGATTTTAAACACAGCTTAATTCGTCTTCACTTGGTCTTGAGTAAAGGAAATTCGCTGAAAATTCTGCGCCATTTTCCCAAACTAAATTCCCATCTTCAATTTTGAAGTTTTTGAAAACTTCTTTGTCCTTTAAATCAGAAAATTGGTCTTTGGAAAGAAAATGTTCAAGATCAACGGTCATTCTTTCATTGGTAGCAAAATGGAGCTGTATTTCGTAATTTTTTAAATAGTTTGCGTTTCTTACTTTAATATTACTCATGACTTTAATTTTAAATATACTCAAAGTTAACCATTTATTATGTGTTAAATAAAAGAAAAAAGAGAAGCCGAAACTTCTCTTTTTTTTATAAAATAAATAAAATTGGTTTGATTAAAAATGTATCGCAATTTTTCCCGTTGCGTCCAAAGCTGCTTCCTTAATCGCTTCCGCAAAAGTTGGATGAGCGTGTGACATTCTTGCAATATCTTCTGCACTTGCACGGAATTCCATCGCTGTAACTGCGGCTGCAATCATATCTGCGGCTCTTGCTCCAATCATGTGAACGCCAAGAACTTCGTCGGTTTTTTCATCGGCAATAATTTTAATGAAACCGTCCAAATCTCCAGAAGCACGGCTTCTTCCCAAAGCTCTCATCGGGAAATTTCCTACTTTTATCGCAACTCCTTCTGCTTTTAATTGTTCCTCGGTTTTTCCAACGCCTGCAACTTCTGGCCAAGTGTAAACGACACCCGGAATTAAATTATAATTGATGTGAGGTTTTTGTCCAGCCAATTGTTCAGCCACCAAAACGCCTTCTTCAGATGCTTTGTGAGCCAACATTGCACCTTGAATCACGTCTCCAATTGCGTAAATATTAGAAACATTGGTTTGAAGATGCTCGTTCACTTTCACTCTTCCTCTTTCGTCCAAATCAACACCTGCTTTTTCTAAGCCAAGACCTTCTGTATAAGGTTTTCTACCCACAGAAACCAAAACGTAATCTCCTTCAAAAGTTACTTCTTCACCTTTCTTATTTTTTGCAGTCACTTTCACTGAATCGCCATTTCTTTCAACAGCGGAAACTGCGGTTGAAAGTTCGAATTTCATTCCTTGCTTTCTCAAAACTTTGTTTAGTTCTTTCGACAAAGCGCCGTCCATTCCCGGAATAATTTTATCCATAAATTCCACAACGGTAACTTCTGAACCCAATCGTAAATAAACAGAACCCAATTCAAGACCGATCACTCCTCCACCGATTACGATGAGCTTTTTAGGAATTTCTTTTAGTTTTAAAGCTTCCGTAGAAGTGATGATTCTTTCTTTATCTAAATTAATGAAGGGCAAATTCGATGGTTTTGAACCTGTTGCAATGATTGCATATTTTGTTTCAATTACTTCAGAAGAACCGTCTTCTTTGGTGATTTTTACGTGAGTCGCATCTTCAAAACTTCCAACACCTTGAAAAACTGTAATTTTGTTTTTGTCCATCAAAAACTGAATTCCTTTAGTCGTTTGGTCAACCACTTCATTTTTTCTTGCGACCATTCTTGCCAAATCAGCTTTTGGTTCATCAATGATGATTCCGTGGTTGGCGAAATTGTGTTTGGCGTTTTCGAAATGTTCGGAACTGTCCAAAAGTGCTTTGGAAGGAATACAGCCAACATTAAGGCAAGTTCCGCCCATTGTTGGATATTTTTCGATAATTGCTGTTTTGAAACCCAATTGCGCACAACGAATTGCAGCAACATAACCTCCTGGACCGGAACCGATTACGGTAACATCGAATTGACTCATTATTTATTTTTTATTTGTTTTTAGTTAAAAATTAAGATTTACAAAATTACGTTTTTTAACACAAAGGCACAAAGATTTACACAAAGTTCACGCCGTATAAGTCATTAAAATTTAGCAAATTATTTTTTAGATTTTCAAAAGCAACTCCTCATACTTTTTCAATATAATTTCTTTTGAAAATCTTGATTTAATCGAGTTTATAATTTGTTGCGGATGATGATTTTCATTTAAAACCTCCACAATTTTTTTTGCAAAATTTTCGTGGTTTTCAATATCTGAAATTTCTCCATTAATTTTTGGTTGAATGATTTCCGAAATTCCACCAGGACAATTGTTGGCTATGGAATACGTTCCGCACGCGCCTGCTTCCAACAAAACATTTGGAAAACCTTCGTAACGCGAGGAAAGAATAAATAAGTCTGCAAACTTCAGGAATTGGTAAGGATTTTCCTGTTGTCCGTGAAAGAAGACATTTTCCAAATCCAAATCATTTTTCATCTGATGGAGGGTTTCTCTATCTCTTCCATTTCCTAAAATGTGAAGTAGAATTTTTTCATTTCGTAGGTGAGAAAAAACCTTTAATAAATTATCAAAACCCTTTCTGGAAGAAAGATTTCCGATGGCCACCACATTTTTGCAATCATTTTTAAAACTTTCAGGTTTTGTAGAAATTTCCAGTTTACTTTCGATAAAATCAAAATCGACAGGATTATTAATTTTGACGAGTTTTTCTTTTTTGATATTGAAATTTTCAACCAAATCATTCTGCATATCGTCGCTCTGACAAATAATTCGGTAATAATTGTTGTAAAATTTATAGAAAAAACGGATTTCCTTCCTTGTCACGTGTTTTGAAACCACGTTCGTTTCTCTCGCAATGAATTTTGTTTTCGGAAAAATCTTGATAAATAAAGATAGATACGCATTAATTTCCCCAAAACCGCTGAAAACAATATCGGGTTTTCTTCTTTTGATTTCCAGTAAAATAGGTTTTAAAGAATGACGGATTCGTGGAGTTTGAATGTCTATAATTTCTACATCATCTTTTAGAAACTGTAAATAACCGCCTTCTTTTCTCAACAAAAGAATCTTCGGTTCAAACTTTTCACGTGGAAGATGATTGGCAATTGTCGTCACAATGCGTTCTGCACCGCCTGTTTCTAAATCTGGAAGGATGAAGATGATGGAGATTTTTTTCATGTTTAAAAAGAAAACCGTCCTGCAAAAGTGCGAAAAAGTTTTTAGTGTAACTCGGGAAAGTCTTTGTCGTGATCGTTTAGAATATAATTTACGAGAAATTTTCCGTCATTTTCATCAAAAAAAATATACCAATAGGTTTGATGATTTCCTTTGTATCTAATAAATTTTTCACCATATCTCTTAATGTTTTCAGGTGCAGCTTTAGCAATTGGAAAACTAATTTTCTCCTCCACAAAATCATAAATTTTGTCTATATAGAAATCTAAATCTTGATAAATCCAAAATACTCCTCTCTATACAAAATTTTAGCGGGTTCAGCCAATTGCCGGGCAAATTGTGAGGAATAACTTATTTTCCCCACCATTCTCTAATTATTTTGTTAAAGGTGTTTCCACTTTCAAATTAATACATTTTCAACTTAATTCGCTACATCTGAAATAAACTTAATCCGTAACATTCTTACTTCCTCGTCGCTCAAATCGTCACCAAACTCTGCCAAAAGAACCTTCATACTGTCGCTTTCAGATTCCTTCATGAAATCCATGAATTCTTCCACAATATCTTCATCAAAATTTTCGTCAATATAATAATCGATATTAAGTTTAGTTCCTTGATAAACAATACGTTCCATTTCTTTCAACAGTTCATCCATAGAAAGATTTTTGGCTTTGGCAATATCTTCCAAATCAATCTTTTTGTCGGTACTTTGAATGATGAACACTTTGTGGCTCGATTTGTTCGCAACAGTTTTCAACACCATATCTTGGGTTCGCTCGATGTCGTTTTCCTCCACATATTTTTTGATGAATTCGGCAAACTCTGTTCCGTATTTTTTGGCTTTTCCTTCACCCACTCCGTAAACTTTGCCAATTTCTTCAACGGTAATCGGATATTGCACAGTCATATCCTCCAAACTCGGATCCATGAAAACGGTGTATGGAGGAATTCCGTGTTTTTTGGCGACCGTTTTTCTCAATTCTTTTAATTGGTTGAAAAGATTTTGGTCTAAACCGCCTCCTTGCTGAACCTGAACTTTGTCAGAATCTGCTTTGCTTTGCTCAAGATCATATTCTTTGTCCTCCGCGATGAGAAATGGATTTTTATTCTTACCGTCGATAACTTTCTGCCCTTTTTCGGTGATTTTCAGTACGCCGTAAGTTTCAATATCTTTCTGCAAGAAATTTTGAACCGTTGCTTGTCGAATGATGGATTTCCAAAAGTTTTCCGATTCAGTTTTTCCAATTCCGAAATGTTTTGTTGATTCTAATTTATAAGATTTCGTGACAGGATTTTCTTTTCCAACGATCACCGAAATCAAGTCTTTAGTTTTAAATTTCTCCTCCAAATCTTTCACTAATTTCAAGACCAATTTCAATTCTTTGGTCGCGTCTTTCAAAGTTGGCGGATTCACGGAATTGTCACACATTTGCGCTCCATCACCTTTTACAGGGTCAAACTGTTCGCCGAAATAGTACAGAATATACTGTCTTCTGCTCATCGAAGTTTCCGCATATCCTACAACTTCATTCAATAATTGCAAACCGATTTCACGTTCGGAAACAGGTTTTTGCGCTAAAAATTTTTCGAGTTTTTCAATGTCTTTCGGGTCATAGAAAGCGAGGCAATGTCCTTCTCCGCCGTCTCTTCCCGCTCTTCCCGTTTCCTGGTAATAACTTTCCAAAGATTTTGGGATGTCGTAATGAATCACAAAACGAACGTCTGGTTTGTCGATTCCCATTCCAAATGCGATGGTTGCAACAATAATGTCGCATTCTTCCATCAAAAATTTATCTTGATTGGCCACCCTTGTTTTTTGATCCAAACCTGCGTGATACGGAAGTGCGTTAATTCCGTTTACTTGAAGAAGTTGGGCAAATTCCTCTACTTTTCTTCGGCTTAAACAGTAAACAATTCCTGATTTCCCTTTATTCTTATTAATGAATTTTACGATTTCTTTGTCGATGTTTACTTTCGGGCGAACTTCGTAAAAAAGATTCGGTCGGTTAAAACTTTCCTTAAAGACAATCGCATTCTGCATTCCCAACGTTTTTTGGATATCGTCTTGAACTTTTGGCGTCGCAGTAGCGGTTAAAGCAATCACGGGAACATCCGCAATTTTATCGATAATGAGTTTCAAATTACGGTATTCAGGACGGAAATCGTGTCCCCATTCCGAGATACAGTGCGCTTCATCGATGGCTACGAAAGAAATTTTTACCTCTTTCAAGAAATCAAGATACTCCTCTTTAATTAAAGATTCGGGAGCGACATATAAAAGCTTGGTTTTCCCCGATTTGATGTCATCGAAAACCTGTTTCGTTTGCGTTTTATTAAGTGAAGAATTCAGAACGTGTGCAATACCTTCGTCGGAAGAAAGTCCGTTCACGGAATCAACTTGGTTTTTCATTAGAGCGATTAACGGCGAAACCACAATTGCAGTTCCCTCCGAAATAAGCGCGGGAAGTTGGTAACAAAGCGACTTTCCGCCACCTGTAGGCATTAATACGAAAATATTATTTCCATCAAGCAGCTTCTGAATGATTTCTTCCTGCTGTCCTTTGAATGTTGAGAAGCCGAAATACTTTTTGAGTTCCTTCGATAAATCGGCGTTTTTTGTATTCATTTAATTTTGTTTGCTAAATTTGCATATTACCCAAAGTTAAAAAATAAATATCAGAATAAAAAAAATTGCCTTCTTATTTTGATTTAAATATTGTTAAAATTTTTTCCTATTTTATAGCGATAAAGATTCCCAATTCAAACCTAAAAAATGAATCAACCCGACATTCTGCAACTCGCCAAAAACGCTATCGATATTGAAATTTCCGAACTTGAAAACCTCAAAAACCGTCTTAGTGAAGATTTTCTGAAGGCGGTGGAAATTATTAATTCCGCTAAAGGAAAACTCATCATCGTGGGAATAGGAAAATCGGCTCATGTTGGAAATAAAATAGTTGCTACATTGAATTCCACGGGAACTCCGTCACAATTTCTACATGCATCGGAAGCGATTCACGGTGATTTGGGCGTGATTCAAAAAACGGATGTGGTTCTCTGTATTTCCAACTCGGGAAATTCCCCTGAAATTGTGAATCTTGCGCCATTTCTAAAGGAATATTCTTCAGCATTAATCGCAATGACGGGAAATCCAAATTCCAAACTTGCTGAATTTTCAGATGTCATTTTGAATACTCACGTTGAAAAAGAAGCATGCCCAATAAAACTTGCACCAACAAGTTCCACGACGGTTCAAATGGCTTTAGGAGACGCTTTAGCGGTTTGTTTAATGGAACTGAATGGTTTTAAAGAAAATGATTTTGCAAAATTTCATCCTGGTGGAAGTTTAGGGAAAAACCTCACCGCAAAAGTGGATCAGTTTCTTTCTTCGCAAAAACCACAAGTATCCGAAAATTCGGGAATTCGAGAAATCATCATATCTGTAAGCGGTTCCACTCACGGAATCACGGTTGTAACTGATAACGAAAAAATTACAGGCGTAATTACCGACGGCGATTTGCGACGAATGTTGATGAGCGAACAAGATGTTTCAAAAATTATCGCAAAAGACATCATGAGCAAAAACCCGAAAAGCATCGACAAAAACGCTTTGGCAAAAGAAGCCATGGCGGTTTTAAAAGAGAAAAATATCGGTCAATTAATTGTCACGGAAAACGGAAAATATTTTGGGATTATCGATATTCACAGATTGTTGGATGAAGGGATAAATTAACGGTGAACTTCTTTTAGAGTGAACTCGCTTTGCTGCAATTTGCTTCGCAGTGAATTTTTATAAATCTGCTTCAAAATATAATGGTTATAATTGTTCGATTTGATTACATAATCACTAATTTTGCAACTCATTTTTCGAATCTCGAATCTTGAACCTCGTAACTAAAAACCTTTATCCGTGAGCGAAGGAAAAGAAATGTCATTTTGGGGACACATCGGCGAATTGCGCGGACATTTAATCCGCTCCATCATTGCGATTGTTGTGGGTGCCGTCATTATCGGTTTCAATATCAATTGGATTATGGACCATGTTTTTTTCGGCCCGACTCGAAATGATTTCCCAACTTTCCGGGTGGTGAACCATTTTTCAAGGTTGGTTCTTGGTCAAGATAGTATTCATTTACCAAAAGATTTCCCCGTTCGTGTTCAAAAACTGTATCAGCAATTTAACGTAATGATGGCGGTTTCCATGTTTGGCGGAATGGTTTTGGCGTTTCCGTACATTATTTGGGAATTGTGGCGTTTCATCAGTCCCGCTCTTCATCCGAATGAAAGAAAAAATTCTGTTTTCCTCATCAATTTTGTGTGGATTCTTTTTCTTGCGGGAATTTTGTGTGGATATTTTCTGATTTTGCCTTTCGCCATCAATTTTGGTGTTATCTTTAAAATTTCCGACATCATTGTTCCACTTTACGATTTAAGCGACTACACGACTTTATTTTTGCAGGTTGTTTTGGGAATGGGTGTAATTTTCCTTTTTCCCGTAATCGTGTATTTTCTAACAACGATTGGAATTCTCACGCCAAATTTCATGAAAACCTACCGTCGTCACGCAATCGTTTTGATTATGGTTGTAGCCGCAATCGTAACTCCTGCCGATGTTTTGAGTATGTTGATGGCGGCTTTTCCTCTACTATTACTTTATGAGTTCAGTATTTTGATGTGTACTTATACGTTTAAAAAAGTGGAGAAAAGAAATTCTTTGCCTGTAAAAACTTCGTAAAATTTTAAAAGCGTGAAAAGTTTGGGATTTGCTTGAAGTACAGTCCCGCTCTCGCTACTCGCTTTTTTTCGGCGGCGGCTTCGCCGCCGCCGAAAAAAAGCTCAAACATACCGCTCGATCGGGGCTAAAAAGACTTTACGGTTCTTCTTTGAAAGCTCTTTGGAATAAAATCATTCCACTTCCATTTTTTAAAAATTCGGAACAACCACTTATCTGTGAGAGAAAAATCAAATATTCTTGGCAGCAACAGCAATATCTTTCGTTTCCAAAACCTGACTTGGATAACCTGTTTTTGCCACATTTGCCATTGCATTTGCAACCTCGGCAACGCTTCCGAAATAGTAAGGAAATACTGGTTTGAAAATCGTATTCATCCACGAAAAATACGGATACCATTTATTGACAAAACTTTGTCCATCCACAGGTTTCATAAATGCAGGACGAAAATTATAGGCATTTTTTCCGAAAAGTTTGATTAAGTCGTTTTCCGTTTTTCCTTTTACTGCAGCCCAGCCGTTTCCTTTTTCTTTAGAATCCGTGCCTGCTCCGGAAATGTAGCAAAATTTTCCGTTTGGATTTTCTTTTTTGAAAGTTTCCGCGAAATGGAGCGTCAAAGTGTGGGTGATCTTAAAATATTCCTCTTTTGAAAGTCCAACCGAAGAAATTCCCAAACAAAACAAAACCGCGTCGTAACCTCTCATTTCATTTGCAATAGACCACAGGTCGTAAAAATCCTTATGGATAACTTCTTTCAGCTTCGGGTTAGAAATTCCGCTTGGTTTTCTACTGATGGAAAGAATTCCAGCAATATCTTCACGTTTTAGAAGGCTGATTAAAGCACCATTTCCAACCATTCCGGTTGCGCCGGTTAAAATAATTTTCATTTGATAATTTTTGCAAAAATAGGAAACTCGATATTAACATTTTTGTAATACTTCTTCAACTAATTTAATTACAAATAAATTTTGGCTAAAGCCAATGGAATAATTCACTAAAAAAGCGGACTAAAGTCCGCTCCTCTTGATTTCATTTCGTGACGCACGATCAATCGTGTCTCCACCAATGTTTTATTTTTCTACGTATTCTTTTAAACTTTTTCCGATGATTCCGTTCCAACCGTTTTCAAAACTTTCCACTTGGAAATCGTTTCCTAGATGTTCAAAATTCTCAAGTCCTTTGTGTGTCAAAGTCACCACAGTTCCTTCTCCATCGGGTTCCAATTCCCATCGAACGATGGTTTTCTCCTTTGAAATTTCAGGATAAGTCCATGTGTGCTTGAATTTTTTCTGCGGAACATTTTCCACGACTTCACATAAATGATGATATTGCTCGTCTTCGGAACCGCCGTAAAAACTGAAAACCGAGTTTTCAGCAGCATTAAAGTCCGGAATATCAAAATACCATTCTTTAACTGCGTTTTTATCAGTAATTGCATTCCAAACTTTTTCTAAAGGTGCGTTAACTTTTTGTTTAACGACTACATTCTCGTGCATAGCTGTTATTTTTTAAGGTTGATTAAAATTAGCCAAATTTTTATGATAAGGCAAGTAAAAAAAATAAAAATGTGGGTAAGCTGATTTTTATCAAACCAAATTTCCGTTCATCACAACGATTGATAAAAAATATAAAATTCAGAATATTTTTTAAAGTAATTTTGCAGCCGTTTTCGTCAAACAAACAAAATGAATATTTTAAAGAAAATATTAGCAGCTATTTTACTACTTGTTGGAATCGTTTCGGTTTCCGCCTATTTTATTATGAAACAGAAAAAATTTGGAAAAGCACCTTCAGGACAACGTTTGGAAAGAGTCTTAAAATCTCCGCACTATAAAAACGGCAGATTCTATAATTTGAACCTCACTCCACAATTGGCAGAAGATACTTCAATGCCCGAAGTAATGTTTCGCTTTCTTTTCGGGAAAACGCCCAACAAAACCCCACAAAACGCTTTTCATTTCGAGAAAACTGATTTAAAAAAATTAAATCCCAATGAAAGCTTTTATGTTTGGATGGGACACTCTTCCTATTTTATTCAACTTGATGGGAAAAAGATTTTGGTTGATCCTGTTTTAAGTGGTTATGCGTCACCATTTTCTTTTACTACAAAAGCGTTTAAAGGAAGCGACATGTACAAATCCGAAGATATTCCGGCATTGGATTATTTGGTGATTACGCACGATCATTGGGATCATTTGGATTACGAAACGGTCGTGAAACTTTTCCCGAAAACCAAAAAAATTATTACAGGTTTGGGAACCGGTGAACATTTGGAATTTTGGGGCTACAATCCGAAAAATATCATTGAATTGGATTGGTTTGAAAGTTCAGATTTAGGCGATGGATTTAAGGTTACCGCAGAACCTGCACGTCATTTTTCCGGGCGTGGTTTAAAAAGAGATCAGGCAATTTGGGCAAGTTTTGTTTTTGAAAGCCCTAATCAAAGAATCTATATTGGTGGTGATTCTGGTTACGACACGCATTTCAAAAAAATTGGTGATAAATACGGCAGTTTTGATTTGGCGATTTTGGAAAATGGGCAATATAATAAAGATTGGCGCTACATCCATTTTATGCCGGGAGAAAATATTAAGGCGATGAAAGAACTCAATGCTAAAAGAATGATTCCCGTTCACAACTCCAAATTTGCTTTAGCTACCCATTCCTGGAAAGAACCTTTGGAACAAATGGCAGAGCTGAACACCGAAAACCTAAGAATCCTTTATCCTAAAATTGGCGAAAAAGTGAATTGGGAAGATGATGCGAAGGTTTATGAAAAATGGTGGGAGAAGTATTAGAAGAACCCAAATAAAAAGAGCCAATTGTTGCACAGAATCCATCTCTGTAGTGCACAGTAAATATAGTTTGCCGAGAATTCACATTCGTGAATTCTCGGCATTTTATATAGAACTATCTTTTCATCATAATTCATTAAATTTACGCTCAATAAAATTTAGAAATGAAAAACGCCTATATCATCGACGGTACTCGCTCTGCAATTGGAAGTTTTAAAGGAAGCTTAGCTGCAGTGAGAACCGACGATTTGATTGCTTCTGTCATCAAAAGTTTAGTCGCAAAAAATCCCAATCTACCTTTAGATAAAATCGACGACGTGATTATTGGCTGTGCGAACCAGGCAGGAGAAGATAACAGAAATATTGCTAGAATGGCACTTCTTTTAGCAGGACTTCCCATAAATGTACCGGGAGAAACAGTAAACCGACTTTGTGCATCGGGAATGAGCGCGATTGTACAGGCTTCCAGAGCGATAAAATCAGGAGAAGGCGATTTGTTTATTGCAGGTGGTGTTGAAGGGATGTCTAGAGGACCTTACGTGATTTCAAAGTCTGAAAATGGATTTGACACCGCCCAAAAAATGTACGATTCGAGTTTTGGGTGGCGTTTCATCAATCCCGAAATGGAAAAAATGTACGGTACAGAAGCAATGGGCAAAACCGCAGAAAACTTGGCGGAACTTTATAAAATCTCCCGTGAAGAGCAAGATGAATTCGCGTTAAACTCTCAACTAAAAGCCACAAAAGCACAGGAAAGCGGAAGATTGGCGGAAGAAATTTCTGATATCCTAATTCCACAAAGAAAAGGCGATGCGATTGTCATCAATAAAGATGAATTCATCAAACCTAATTCAACTTTAGAAATCTTAGGGAAATTAAAACCTGCATTTGCAAAGGAAAATGGAAGCGTAACGGCAGGAAATTCTTCGGGTTTAAATGACGGAGCTGCGGCGGTAATCGTAGCTTCGGAAGATGCGGTGAAAAATTATGGTTTAAGACCTTTAGCAAAAATTGTAAGTTCCGCTGTTACCGGATGCGAACCACGAATTATGGGAATCGGACCTGTTGACGCAACGAAATTGGCTTTAAAACGAGCAAATCTTAGGCTCGACCAAATTGATATTATTGAACTCAATGAAGCATTTGCAGCGCAAAGTATAGCAGTTTTAAAAGAATTGGGAATTGCAATCGACGATCCGCGATTGAATGTAAACGGCGGCGCAATTGCATTGGGTCACCCTCTTGGAATGAGCGGAACAAGAATTACTTACTCTGCGGCTCTAGAATTACAAAAAACAGGCAAAAAATATGCTTTGGCTACGATGTGTATTGGTGTTGGACAAGGTTATGCGGTCGTTCTTGAAAACGCAAAAGAGTAGAAAGAATTTTTTCAAAAATTTTGTTTACTGTTTGTAATATTGTTTTAAATTTGTCAAACACTTGTTTACTTTTATTTTTAAAGTAATTAATTATTTAATATCCATGAAAGAATTTCTTTCAAACTGTCCTTTGGCAAGAAGTCTAGATATCGTGGGTGATAAATGGACATTGTTGATTCTTCGCGACATCAGTGCTTTTGGGAAAACCACTTTCAAAGAAATTTCGCAAATGCCAGAAAAAATTGCAACCAATACTTTATCAGACCGATTAGAAAGATTGACCGGCGAAGGTTTAATTACCAAAACACAGAGCAAGAAAAACAAGCTCGTGTATCATTACAACATCACCGAAAAAGGACTAGAGCTCGTCCCGGTTGTAAAAGGATTTATGGAGTGGTCGATGAAGTACAATTATCAGGAATCTGAAATGGAAGATTTACAAAATCTAATTTCGACTGTAAAACTAAACTAAAAAATGCTGAAAATTTTCAGCATTTTTTTTTGAATTAACCGTATAACTTTTTTTGTCTGATGTAATGAATCTGTGATTAATTTATCTAAAACGTCCAAATTCAAATCAGCTAATTTTTTGAAATAAATGCAGGAACCCTGTCCCATTTTTATTTTGCCAAGTTGGGAGAGCAACTTGTTTTCAGTATCATCGCAATGTAAAACATAGAGCGAAAATGCAGATTTTCTTGGTGAAAAACCAATTCTACACCTATCGCCCTCTCTTCCACTTTCATATTTATAATGATATTTTCCGAAACCAATAATGGAAGGTCCCCACATTGTCGCTTTTTCACCTGAAAGTTTCTCCATGATTTCGACGAGTTTGAAGGAGTCATCCACTTTTTTCGGATCTGAATATCGGATGAAATCTTCTACTGAAAATTTTGTGGGCTTGGTTTTGTTTTCGGACATGATTTTGGCTTTAAAATTTAGACCTTGCTAATTCATTAGAATTCAAATAAAGACCGCTGGAAAGAACTTTAAATATTATAATAAATTATCCTATTCTCTTCTTCACAAAAACTTGAAAACCCATGTAAATCAATGGTAAAGCCATAATTCCCAAGAAAAGAGCATTTTGAATTGCCCGTTCCGGCTGTAATGCAATTGCGTAAACCAATCCGAAAAATGCTCCTCCAAGATGTGCAGCATGTCCAATATTATCGTGTTGGTTCGGATTCAGCATCATATAAACTGAATAAGCAAAATATAAAAACCCGAAAATATAACCCGGAATTGGGATTGGAATAAAGAAAAACATGATTCCCAAATCTGGAATCATCGCGATCGACGCAAACAAAATCCCCGAAACTCCACCACTCGCTCCGATTGCAGAATACCACGGTTGATTTTTGTAGAGGTAAAGTGAAAAAATATTTCCCAGAAGAATCGAACCGAAATACACCATTAAAAAACCGATTTCTCCGAAAGCTTCAACAACAATGGGTCCGAAGAAATACAGCGTCATCATGTTGAAGAGCAAATGCATTAAATCGGCGTGTAAAAATCCCGCAGAAAGCAAACGGATATACTCCTTTTTCTGTAAAATTGCACCTACATTGAATTTATACTTCTCAAAAAGTTGCTGATTATTAAAAGCGATAAAACTG
Source organism: Candidatus Kaistella beijingensis (assembly GCF_020084865.1). Classification (NCBI taxonomy): domain Bacteria; kingdom Pseudomonadati; phylum Bacteroidota; class Flavobacteriia; order Flavobacteriales; family Weeksellaceae; genus Kaistella; species Candidatus Kaistella beijingensis. The sequence goes on from NZ_CP071953.1 coordinate 756,859, forward strand.
ATTATTGCCGTAACCGCAATGATAATTAACAGAATTGAACTCATATTTTATAAATGAAAAGTTTCAGCAATGTGAAACTTTATCGTGATTTTTATTAAACAATCTCCGAAGTTAAACTTCGTGATATTAATTTTTCGTGCATTGGTTTCAGCACTTCCAAACTGCCTGTCTTTACGGTACACTTTCCTTTGTAGTGGACAAGAATCGTGCATTGTTCTGCCTGTTCCAAAGTGTGTCCGCAGATTTCGATTAACGATTCGATTACGAAATCGAAAGTATTTACATCGTCGTTCCATAAAACGAGTTTGTACACTTCATCTTCCAGTTCTAAAACGGCGACATCTTCTTGATGTTCACGTTTCGGGTCTTCGTAATTTCTTGAAAATTTAGTATGACTAAACATTGAATTATAAAAATTTAAATTTCACCGATTTCTTCTGAAATTTCATCAACAATACTTGGTTCTTCGTAAACCAATTCCACCAAATCCACACTTTTATTCTGCATCTTCAGAATTTTCACGTGGTAATCGTTCATTTCAAACTCCTGATTTTCTTCGGGAATATCTTCCAGCTCGTGTAAAATATATCCCGCTAAAGTATTGTATTCATTATCCTCCGAAAGTGGAAATTTCTTGGGAAGATGTTCATTAATTTCATCTAAAGGTTGCGTTGCCTGTACCCAAAAAACGTTCTCTCCTACTTTGTCCACGATTTTGTCTTCATCATCTTCTTCATCCTGAATTTCGCCCACCAATTCTTCCAAAATATCTTCCAAAGTGATAATTCCTTCCGTTCCCCCAAATTCATCTATAACGACTGCCAAATGTTGCTTTTTCTGCTGGAAGACTTTCAGCAGATCGGAAATCTTTTTACTTCCCACCACGAAGAATGCTTCACGCATTAAACTCTTCAAATCTTCGTGAGAAATTTCACCTTTTCTCCGAATATATTCACGGATGATTTCTTTAGCATAAAAAATCCCGATAACATTGTCGATAGAACCATCATAAACAGGAAGTCGGGAATAACCTCCATCCATAATTTTATTGATGATTTCTTCTACAGAATCCTCTATGTCAATTGAAGCAATATTCTGTCTTGGAACCATAATTTGTTTCGCGGAATGGTCTGTAAAATCAAATGCGTTTTTAATGATTTCGTAATTCTCCTCTTCAATCTCACCCGAATCTGCAGATTGCTTTACCAACAGTTGCAATTCTTCCGTTGAATGTATTTCCTGTTCGGAAGCAGGATGAATTTTGATCAACCTTAAAAATGCGTTCGACATTTGATTCATTGCCCAAATAAAAGGTTTGAAAATCGTGTAGAAAATTCTCAGCGGCATTGCAATCGCCATTGTTGTAGGTTCTGATTTTCTAATCGCAATCGACTTCGGAATTAATTCCCCAAAAACGATGTGCATTACCGTAATTAAAAGGAAACTAAGAACCAAAGAAACCGTGGTTACCGTAGTTTGATCAATCGCAAAATTAAAGTAGTGGAATATATTTTCAATGACGTGATGCATCGCACTTTCGCCGACCCAACCTAAAGCAAGGGAAGCTAAAGTAATCCCGAGCTGTGTTGCAGAGAGGTATTCATCAAGATGTTTGATGATGTGTTCCGCTTGTTTTGCCATAGCATTTCCTTCTGCGGCTTTGAGCTGAATTTGGGAGTAACGAACTTTAACGATTGAGAATTCTGCGGCTACGAAAAAACCATTGAGTAATACAAGAAATAATGCAAGCAAAAGCTTGACGACGTCTGAGTCCATTGAGAATTTTAAAAATATTTTGGCAAAGATAGTTAAAAAATTGATTCCAGCGAGGATTGAGTCCACCCATTCAAGTAATTAATAACCAATTGATAATCATAAATGTAAACAATAAAAAAAAATCGACTGCCTTATTAAGAACAGCCGATTTGCTAAATAATTATGTATTTTTTTGGGATTAATTTTTAATGGTCACACCTGCTACTTCGCCTTTTTCTGTTTTCTCATTTTGTACAGCTTTCACATTGCCTTCCGATGTTCTTCCCTTCATGCCGGTTTCGGGCATTTTATCCAAGGGTCTACTTTTGAAATCAATGCTCTGACTTTCAGGTTTACCCCATTCTTTGGCATGTAGATACTTACCTTTCATTTCCTGTTCTTTTTCAACTTCAGGAATTACTCGGTGAGCATTTGCAAACTTATCCTGACGAACCCCCGTCACTTGCCAACTTACTTTGATGTTTGGTTTATCGGTTTTAATGACAAATGTATTCTCTTTGATTTCCTGCGAGATAATTGCCTGCGCAAAAGTACCGATGACCGTTAGCTGATACCTAAAATCCTTATTCAAGGCACTGAAATATTCCGGCATTTTCACATAAGCTGTTCCATTGGAATCAGTGGTGATGTTTCCGTTGTACACATTCATCATATCTGGACTTTCTACAAAGCTATGGTAGAGGTATTTGTTTTCGGGGTCGAGTGGATGGTCGATTTTGAACGTACCGCTGCCTTTAGCAAGTGATCCGGTAACCTGTACATTACCACTAAAATAGCCGGCATAATTTGTTGCAGCTCCTGAGGCAAAACCATAAACTCCGTAACGCGTGGCAGGAACAGTGGCACCTCCAATTGTGTTTGCAAAACCATAAACTCCATAGGTATTTCCAACTCCTGTGGTTGCTGCAAACGAACTGTTTTTGTTGTATCCCACAACCCCTATTCCAGCCGTGGAAACGCCTTCAACTCCCGCTGTATTTGCAGAACCAAAAACGCCGACATCCTGATTACCAGTCCCAAAATTAGAATTGGCATCTGTAAATTCCACCCCATTGTACCCTATACCGTGAATTCCGGTACCGTAATTCGCTGTATTATAATAACCGTAAACTCCTCCTTTCAAACTTGCAGCCGCTGTATAAGAGTACCCGGAAATAGCCGGGTAATTGTCGATTCCGGCGACTGGGGTTGAAGGTTGCATTACGGTAAGTCTTCCGGTAGGATTTTCTGTACCTATTCCGGTTGCGCCATTGCTTACGATAAGTCCCTTGCCGGAAGTTCCGCCGTCAAAAAAACCGGCAACTCCTGCTCCTGTAGCAACACCCCATATTCCTTTTCCGGTACCGGTGTTGACACCTACAGTTCCACCAAGAGTTCCTGAAGCGAGGCCATAAATGCCGTTTTGAGAGCTGCTCACACCAATGACCCCGATACCTGTTGTGGATTCACCATAAATTGATCCTGCCGTTGCAATAGAAGTTGCCGGAACTCCGACTAAGGTACTCCTGAATGAATTGGCGCCGGTTGTACTCTGAACCTGGAATCTAATGTTGGGGTCCAATGTCCCTACATTAATTCCTACCGATGTTCCGTTGTCCGAAATCTGCGAATCACCCAAACTGTTTGCTGAAATGAATTTGGGTACTTTATTGTTTGTCCCTGTAATTCCTGCAACAGATTGTGCAGTTTTTGCGCTCAATGCATAAGGAACACTTAATAGTTGAGAAGTTGATATAAGTGAATAAGCAGTCCCGCCGTTCGGATCAATTTCCGTTTTTACAAAATAGGGACCTGTGTTCCAGTTAATTCCAGCTAAAGTGCCGGTAATTGGAGTTCCAGAACCAATTTGCAACGTAAGTAGACCGTTTGCATTGGTCGTTGGATTTGGGGTGAATGATTCCTGGTAAACCACAGTTCCAGATGCGGAAGTTTGCAAAATGCTTACTTTCACCCCGATACTTTTATTAGCGGCAACTGCATTTCCTGCGCCTCTTACGATCGCTTGATAACTAATGAGATTCGGTGATTGCGCATAAATTCCTTGGAAAAGCAAAAGAATAAAAATCGCAAGCACTTTAAGAGTAAAATTTTTCATGGTTATGTTGTTTTTAGTTGTTATTTTTTAATGATTTGGTAAATTACTTTTTGATGATTTTAAATGTTTTCAAAACGACATTTTCAGCTGAAACTTTCAAGATATATATTCCCGAAGGACTTTGCTGCAAATCAATTTGTGACTCTTTGCTTTGAATTTTAGCATTTCTAATCATTTTTCCAGACGTGTCGAAAAGTTCATAAGAGGAACTTCTTTTGGCAAAATCTGCAAAATTCAAGAATAGAATGGATGAGGTGGGATTGGGATAGACTTTCATTTCCACCGTAATGGATGCAAAATTATCCACGCCCAGTGTCGTGATTTCAAAAGGTTGCTGAACTCCCTGAATAGTAGAATTATTACCGGCAATTACAGTTTCCTGAAAAACCTGCCCTACCGAATAACTGAGGCTACCCGTAGCGCTCCCTACATCGCCTCCGGATGCGTTCACCGAAGTTTGCGCTCGGCAATTACAGAAAACAGCAAAAGCCAAGAGCGTAAATAAAGTTTTCATGGTTAGTGTTTTTTAAAAAATTGGTTATTAGTTTTTTTGATGTTCAAAATTCACGAGAAAATAATTATACTACAATATTTTTTGTACGGTTTGCACGAAATTCTGTATAAATGGTTCTGGAAACTTCTTATTTCGAAAAAAACAATTCTCAAAAAAACAGTTTTGCATTTACTGGTAAAAAGATGGATAATAATTATTCACATTTAATTTTTAACTTTGAATAAAACTAAACCGATGATTACTGCAATTTTAATTGATGACGAACCCGACGCATTAGAATGCTTACAGTGGGAATTGGAAAATTTCAAGGACGAAATTCGAGTTGCTGCAACCTTTAACAATGCCCACAATGCCATTGAATTTCTACAAAAAAATGAAACAGACGCCGTTTTTCTTGACGTTGAAATGCCGGAAATGAGCGGTTTTGAATTCCTGGAAAAGTTTGCTAAAAGGAATTTTGCGGTGATCATTACAACCGCTTATCAGGATTATGCTTTGCCTGCAATCAAAAAACAATGTCTTGACTTCCTGCAAAAACCAACCGATTCTGCTGCAATAAAGGAGTGCATCAATAAAATTAAGAACTTTAAAAACGAGCACCTTTTCATCAATTATTTTGAAGAAAAACTCTACCGGAAAGCAGAGAAAGAAGGCCACAAAAAAAATCATCATCAATACCGACGGAAAACTGATGTTTCTGCAGCCCGATGAAATCATCTACTGTGAAAGCGACGGGAACTACTCCACCATTTATCTTGAAAACGAAAAAAAAATTTTGATCTCAACTCCCCTAAAACAGCTTGAAGAAAAACTTACAGACGATTTTTTCAGGATTCACCATTCGTATATCATCAACATGAACAAAGTGCAGGAATATTTGAAAAACGACTCGTATGTGATTTTGAGCAACAATATTAAAATTCCGGTTTCAAGGCAGAAAAAATCGAGTTTCTTGGACCGTTTCTGAACTTATCCTGATGAAACCCATCGTTACTTTTTTCATATCATTTTTTTCGTTGTTTTTCCAATCGCAGGAGACCTTCAAGGATATTACCCGAAATTTAAAAACCGACAACGCTCTTTTAGATACCACTTACAGAAAAATTTCCGGCGACACGGTTTCTTTGCTAAAACTCCTGACCTTAAGTGAAAAAAATAGAAATGGGACTGCCCAATCGTTTTTCTTGAATAAACTTGGGGTGTTTTACCGCGACAAATCTAAATATTCAGACGCTTTTAATCTTCATCAAAAAGCGCTAAAAATTGCGAAAAGCAATGACAATCTGGAGCAAATCATCATCAGCGAAAATTTATTGGGCGTTGTTTTTCGAAGAAAGGATGAAATTATTCCGGCCATTGAACATCATCAAAAAGCGCTGGAACTAGCAGAATCCATCAAAAATCCAAACGAAACCATTTTACGAAACGTGGCAATTTCGTGCAACAGCCTGGGAAATGTTTACCTCACCATGAACCATTTGGATGACGCCCTGCAATACTTTCAAAGGTCGCTAAAAATTGAAAAAATAATTAACAATAAATTAGGTTTAGCAATAAATTACCAAAACATCGGCGGAATTTTCGAAAAGAAAAATGACCTGGAAACCGCATTAAAAAATTACCAGCAATCACTTCTTTACAACGAAAAAATCAATTCCGAAATAGGCAGACTCATTTGTAACAACAGCATTGGGAGCGTGTATTTAAAACAAAACAATCTGGCAAAAGCCGAAAAGTACATTCTACCTACGATACCAAAAGCAGAGGCAATCGAAGATAATTTCTATATTTCGCTTTCTTACATCAACACAGGTTGGCTTTACTTGCTGCAAAGTAATCCCAAGGCAAAAAGTACCATTTTAAAAGGATTGAATATTGCCGAAAAAAATGATTTCATTTCTTCAAAAATTGATGCTTATGAACTGCTGTCCCAACTTTACCAACAGGAAAAGAATTCAGATTCGGCATTAAAATACTATAAAATTTATGCTACGGAAAAAGAAAAGTTCAACAACCAGAGCACTTTGCGAAGCATAAGCGAACTGAAAAACAAATATCTCCTGGAAAAACGAAAAAATGAAATCAACGAGCTGAAAACGGCGAAGGAAGAAATGATGATCAAAATGAACTCCAACAAAGTTGTCTTTTCGATCTTGCTGCTGTTGTTTATTATTGGTGGGATTTTTTATTATTTCATAAGCAGGCAAAAACAGTTGAGGCAAGAAAGGAAAATGCTATTGATGGAGCAAGATTTGATCCGCCTGCAAATGAATCCACATTTTATCTTTAATGCACTGAATTCAATAAAATCGTTCATCGTTAAGAATGACACCCAAAATTCTGTATTTTATCTCAACAAATTCGCAAGAATTTTCCGAAATATCCTCACTGGAATACAACAAAAAGAAACGACTTTAAAGCAAGAGCTGGAAAATATTGAAAATTATCTCTCTATTGAAAATATGAGATTTGGGGGTTCAATTTTTTATAAGATAGAAGTTGATGAAACCGTAGATTCCGAATCGGTAAAAGTTCCTGCATTTCTTCTGCAGGTCTTTGTGGAAAATGCAATTTGGCACGGTTTGGCATTAAAGAAGGGAGATAAAATACTGATGGTGAAAATTTCTAAAATCCAAAACAACCGACTATTCATCGAAATTATTGACAACGGAATCGGCAGAAAAAAATCACAGGAAATTAACTCCGCAAATTCAAACCGGAAAGAATCGCAAGGGTTAATTATTTCTGAACGAAGACTTGAAAATTTTTATGCTAAAGAATATTCTTTAAAAATTCTTGATTTGACCGACGAAGAAAAAAATGCGACAGGAACTTCTGTGCAATTGGAAATCCCACAATAAAAAAAGCACCGAAAAACTTCGATGCTCTCAATATAGATTTCTAAATTTCTTACGAATTCTTCAGTGCTTCCGCTCCGCCTACAATTTCCAAGATTTCGTTGGTAATTGCTGCTTGACGCGCTTTGTTATAGAAAATAACAAGGTCGTTTTTCAAAGCTTGAGCGTTGTCGGTTGCTTTGTGCATTGCCGTCATTCTCGCTCCGTGTTCTGATGCGATGGAATCTAAAACTGATTTGTAAACTTGCGTTTTGATTGATTTAGGAATCAACACATCAAGAATTTCTTTCGCATTCGGCTCAAAAATATAGTCGGTGTTTACACTTGAAGTTTTTTCCGCCATCTTGATTGGAAGAACTTGCTCGGTTTTCACTTCCTGAGTTGCCGCGTTGATGAATTTATTGTAGATCACAAAAACTTTGTCGAATTTCCCTTCTCTGTAATCCTTCATCACGTGTTCCATAAAGTTGGAAACCGCCTCAAAACTCATCGAATCGAAGATTGCACTTTGGTTGTCATAAACCGTTCTGTTCTTTCTAACCGCTTCGTATACTTTTTTACCAACGGAAAGAATTTCAACTTCGTGCCTTGTATTGCTGATTGCGTGGTTCAGTTCTTTAATTACAGAAGAGTTGAAAGCTCCTGCAAGTCCTTTGTTTGAAGTCACTACAATGAAAAGAACTTTCTTCACTTCTCTTTCAGCAGTATAAGTTCCTACTTCTTCCAAATCGGTTGTGGAACTTACATTTTCGATAATTTCCTGCAATTTTTCGGAGTAAGGTCTCAACATTACAATCGCATCGGTTGCTTTCTTTAGTTTCGCTGCCGAAACCATTTTCATCGCACTCGTAATCTGCATTGTAGAAGAGATTGAAGTAATTCTTCCGCGTATTTCCTTTAAATTTGCCATTCCTCAAAAAGGTTTGATATGGTTTGAAAGTCTGAAGTGGTTTGATATTGTTCAAACAAGGTCAAACAATACCAAATCCATCAAACAATTATTTTAGTTGTATTTCGAAGCTAATTCTGTAGCAGACTGCTTCAAAACATCAGTTACTGCATTGTCAATTTTTCCTGCTTTGATGGCAGACATCGTTTCTGGATGCTTAGATTTCAAGAATTCTGTATATTCTTTCATAAATTCTTTCACCTTTCTTACAGGAACGTTTCTTAACAAGTTTTCAGTTCCTGCGTAAACCATTGCAACTTGGTCTTCAACTCTTAATGGAGAGTTTACCGGCTGTTTCAAGATTTCTACGTTTTTCTCACCTTTAGTAATTACGGCAAGTGTAGAAGCATCAAGGTCGGAACCGAATTTCGCAAACGCTTCCAATTCTTTGTACTGCGCTTGGTCAAGTTTTAACGTACCAGAAACTTTCTTCATTGACTTGATCTGTGCGTTACCACCTACTCTCGATACAGAGATCCCTACGTTGATCGCAGGACGAACTCCCGAGTTGAACAAGTCGGATTCCAAGAAAATCTGTCCGTCTGTAATTGAAATTACGTTGGTTGGAATATATGCAGAAACGTCTCCCGCTTGAGTTTCGATGATTGGAAGTGCTGTTAACGAACCACCTCCTTTAACCATTGGTCTCAAAGATTCTGGCAAATCGTTCATTTGTGCAGCGATTGTGTCGTCGGCAATAACTTTTGCCGCTCTTTCCAACAATCTTGAGTGAAGGTAGAAAACGTCTCCTGGATAAGCTTCACGTCCCGGTGGTCGTCTCAAAAGTAGAGAAAGCTCACGGTAAGCAACCGCTTGTTTAGACAAGTCATCATAAATAATCAAAGCCGGTCTTCCTGTATCACGGAAATATTCACCGATTGCAGCTCCCGCCATTGGTGCATAAACCTGCATTGGAGAAGGGTCAGAAGCGTTTGCAGCTACAACAACCGTGTAAGCTAAAGCTCCTTTATCCGCCAAAGTTTGAACGATTTGTGCTACGGTAGAACCTTTTTGTCCCACTGCAACATAAATACAATATACTGGTTGACCTGCGTCGTAAAATTCTTTTTGATTCAAAATCGTGTCAATCGCAACGGTAGTTTTCCCGGTTTGACGGTCACCGATGATTAATTCTCTCTGTCCTCTTCCGATTGGAATCATGGAGTCGATTGCAACGATACCGGTTTGAAGTGGCTCATTTACCGGTTGACGGAAAATTACACCCGGTGCTTTTCTTTCAAGTGGCATTTCATAAAGGTCGCCTGTGATTGGACCTTTACCGTCGATTGGGTTTCCAAGAGTATCTACTACTCTTCCCAACATTCCTTCACCAACTTTGATTGAGGAAATTCTTTTGGTTCTGTTTACGGTATCACCTTCTTTTACCAATTTGGATTCACCAAGAAGTGCAACACCCACATTGTCTTCAGCAAGGTTCAAAACGATACCTTCAATACCGCTTTCGAATTTTACTAATTCACCGTACTGAACATTTTCTAAACCGTACACCAAAGCGATACCATCACCGATGGTCAAAACAGTTCCCACTTCTTCCACATTGCTTTGTGTGTCGAAGTTTGCCAACTGCTGTTTAAGAATTGCAGATACTTCTGCCGGATTTATTTCTGCCATTTTATGGTTGTTTTTGTCTTAATTTAATTGAAATTCTTTTTTCAGTTTGCTCAATTTGGTTCTCACTGAAGCATCCACTTGTTGGTCACCAACTCTTAAAATATATCCTCCTAAAATTTCAGGATTGATGATGGATTTCACGTCGAATTTGTTGTCGTGATTCACCAAGTTGGTTGATTTCAAGATGTTGTTGATGTTTTCATTGGAAAGTTGGGAAGCCGAAGTCAATGTAATTCTTTGAACACCGTTCATGTCTTCCACTTTATTGATGAATTCCTGTGCGATATTCTGCAACTGATTTTCTCTTCCGTGTTTGATGACCAACTGAATCAAGTTCTGCGTTACCGGAGAAAAACTTTTGAAGATTTCACCTGCAACACTGATTTTCTTTTTCACGTCGATAATCGGCGAATTGAAAAAATTCTGCAATTCCTTCGAACCCGCGATGGTTTTCACAACGTCGCCCATTTCACCAAAAACAGTAGAAGTATTTCCACTTTCCTGCGTGAAATTCAGCAAACCTTGTGCGTATCTCTTTGCTACTTTACTTGTAAGCATTTTAGTTCAAATTAGATTTGTTAAGAATATTTTCCACCAAAGTGTTGTGTGCACCGTCGTTATCCAACTTTTGCTTCAAAATCGATTCTGCGATGTTTACAGAAAGTGCACCGATTTGGTTTTTTATATCCGCCATTGCAGAAGCTTTTTCAGCTTGGATGGATTGTCTCGCTTGCTCAATCATTTTATCACCTTCCGCTTTTGCAGCATCTTTAGCTTCACCTACGATTCTGTCTTTGATTTCTCTTGCTTCCTTCAAAATATTATCACGCTCCACTTTTGCTTCACGGATGATTACTTCGTTTTCAGCCTTCAAATTCTGAACTTCCTGTTTTGCCAATTTTGCCTGATTCAAAGAATCAACGATGGTCACTTCTCTTTCGTTTACGGCATCCATAATGGGTTTCCATGCGAACTTTCTAAGAACGAAAATCAGTACTAAAAAGATAACCGACTGAATGATGAATAAACCTGATGAAAAATTTTCTAATAATCCCATAAGAGTTATAAAATAAAATTGTAATTAATTTTTGTAATTTTTTAAAAAACCACTTGCCGTAACCAACCGTTCCCGGCAAGTGATAGATTTTGCAACTTCTTAGTTTACAGCGAATAATGCAGCAAACGCAACCCCTTCTACAAGAGCCGCAGCGATCAACATCGCAGTTTGAAGTTTACCAGCTTGTTCTGGTTGTCTAGCCATACCTTCCAAAGCAGCAGCACCGATTTTACCGATACCGATACCTGTTCCGATTACTACTAAACCTGCACCAATGATTTTTGGCATTTCCATAATATATAATTTTAAAAAATTAGTCTAAACTTGTTTATTTTTACTTGTTTCTTCCTCTTTCTTAATGATGTGCTTCCTCATGGTGATGTTCCTCATTTGCCATTCCGAAGTAAACCGCAGAAAGCATCGTGAAGATATACGCCTGTAAAAACGCTACCAAAACTTCCAATAAATAAAGTACGAAAGTAAGGAACGGGAACGCAACACCTGCAATCACATTTTTAAATACGTAAATCAATCCGATCAAACTCATCACGATTAAGTGACCTGCAGACATATTCGCAAAAAGACGTATTAAAAGTGAGAAAGGCTTGATAAATAATCCTAAAAGTTCGATTGGCAACATGATCAACTTCATTGGAACAGGAACTCCCGGCATCCAAAAAATGTGCTGCCAATAATTTTTGTTCGCAGTGAATTGAGTTATGATAAACGTGATCAAAGCCAAAGCAAAAGTAATCGCGATATTTCCTGTAACGTTGATTCCGAATGGCATCAAACCAAAGATATTTAAGAATAAAATGAAGAAAAACACCGTCAATAAATAACCCATGTATTTCTTGTATTTCGGACCGATGTTTGGTTTGGCGATATCGTCTCTGATGAAAAGAATTAATGGCTCGAAAATTTTACCAACTCCCGTCGGAACTAAAGATTTCTTATAATTTCTCGCCATAGAACCGAAAATCCACAACATCAACAACGCCGTCACGATAATCATCAAAACGCTTTTGGTAATGGAAAAGTCCAATACTTTTTCGTTGGTAGCGTGGTGATGCTCATCAAGGTTGATGGTTCCGTTAGCATCTGTTTTTAAGATTTTTTCATGGAAAAGTTTGTAGTGACCACCTTTGCTTTCTGCCACTTGATCATGGTCGAACGCTGAACTCATCATGGTATGAAGTCCGTTTGCTTTATCGTAGAAAATTACAGGCAACGGAAAACCCCAATGTTTTTCAGTACCATCGGCTTTTTTCTCCACCATGATATTGAAACTGTGAGAATCTAAAATGTGGTGCTGCTTGAACGCATTAACTTCCTCTAGAGCTTTTTCTTTTTCCGAAAGCGGCGCTGCAACTTCAGTTCCGTGTTCAGGTGCGGTTGCCACTGCAGTTTCGTGCTGTGCAAATGCTGTTGAAAATGTCGATAAAAAACCTAATACAAGTACTACTCTTTTCAGCATTGATATATCTTATTTTAAAGTTTTGCAAAAATAGGACAAATTATCAGAATATAAAAGTCAAATTTTACTGATTTTTTTCATCTTTTGGATTTGTCTTTCTTAATGGAAATCAGAGGATTTAATTTTTCGTTTATATTCATTGAAACTTTTAATGATTCGTAAAAATTATTTGATTTTAATAATGAAATCAAAAACTATATCTTCAAAATATTGGGCAACAACTTATTCAGATTCTTTCTTGGAATTTTCAGCATTTGAAAAATCTTCCTTCTGAATAAGTTTCACCGAATAGAGGGTTTCCAATAAAAGTGAAATTAAGTAAGGAATGATGAAGTGCATTTTATAATTGGGAACCTCGCTTAAATTTAACTTCTTCATAATCAAGAACATTATCATCAATTTAAACATCACCAAACCCATAAAAGCGAAACCAATATAAGTCGGGTAAATCTTTTTAATAATGGAAAGAATTGTAATCACCATCATAAAAAGCATCGTGAGGAAAAGATAATATTTGATGAAAGTCGTCTCGAAACCGACCTTCAAAAGTTGCCAAATCCCGAAATGGACGAAAAACATTAAAAAATAGAGAATAATATATAAGGTGTTGTTTTTTAATTTCATTTAATGAATATTTTAAGTTTTGGCTAAAGCCGATTGAGTTTCATGATATTGAAAACGGGCTAAAGCCCGTTCCTATTGAATAATTGATTTAATTCTTATTTTTAGCTTCACCCTGAACATTTTTCAGTTGCTTCAAAAGCATATAGAAAGCGAGTCCCATTCCGAGAAAACCAACGCCGACTGTTAAAAGGTTGTTTTTAATTTCGAAATAATCGTTCAATTTTTTCCCGCCCCAAAAAGCGAATCCCATTGTTGCAAGCATTTGGAAAACTATCGCGGAATAAACGCCGTATTGACGAAGCCCGTTTTTCTCAAATTTTTCTTCGTCTTGTTTGCTGAATTCCTGTTCGGTTGGATTTTCGTGGGACATTTTTTTTGTTTTTGCAAATTTAGAATTATTTAATGAATGCAATATAAGCTAAGAAATATAGACGCAATAGTCGTAAAGAAAATTCAAAATAAAACCTCTTAAAAACACGCGAAGGCTTTTCAATTAGCAATTGAAAACGAGCGAATCAAATCCTACGATTATTGAAAATCATTTGAAAATAAAGAAACGGTGGGTTTTCAAAGTCTTACCTCGATAAGTGAAACGACTTAGCGTAGATATAATGAATAGCAACTAAACATGTCATTGCTTTCGTTGCGTGATTAAAATTCAATTTGGTTAGATTCTATTTTGTATTTTTGCAAATCTTAAATAAAAAACAATGTTCAACAGTTTACAGGATAAGTTAGATAAAGCTCTTCACAATATTTCCGGACGTGGAAAAATCACCGAAATCAACGTTGCAGAAACGGTAAAAGAAATCCGTCGTGCCTTGGTTGATGCCGATGTGAACTACAAAGTTGCGAAAGATTTAACCAAAAGAGTTCAGGACAAAGCTTTGGGACAAAATGTTCTCACAAGTTTAACTCCCGGACAGTTGATGACTAAAATTGTTCATGACGAATTGGTGGATTTAATGGGTGGAACTCACGAAGGAATCAACCTTTCCGGAAAACCGAGCGTTATTTTGATTGCAGGTTTGCAAGGTTCGGGTAAGACGACTTTCTCGGGAAAATTGGCGAATTATTTAAAACAGAAAAGAAGCAAAAAACCACTATTGGTCGCTTGTGACGTCTACAGACCGGCTGCGATTGACCAATTGAAAATTTTGGGAGAACAAACCGGAATCCCTGTTTATACAGAACCCGGAGCAACCAATCCCTCTGCGATTGCTGAAAATGCAGTGAAGTTTGCCAAAGAAAATAATCATGATGTGGTAATCGTCGATACAGCGGGACGTTTGGCGATTGATGAGCAGATGATGAATGAAATAAAATCCGTTCACTATTTCATCAAACCGAATGAAACCCTGTTCGTGGTGGATTCCATGACGGGACAAGATGCGGTGAATACGGCGAAAGCATTCAACGATGCCTTGAATTTTGACGGAGTTGTTTTGACGAAATTAGACGGTGATACTCGTGGTGGAGCTGCTTTAACCATTCGTTCCGTGGTTGAAAAACCGATTAAATTTATTTCCACGGGAGAAAAAATGGAAGCGCTTGACGTTTTCTATCCTGAAAGAATGGCGGACAGAATTCTTGGAATGGGTGACGTGGTTTCCCTTGTGGAGAGAGCGCAGGAACAATTCGATGAAGAGGAAGCAAAAAAACTACACAAGAAAATTGCCAAAAATGAGTTTGGTTTTGATGATTTCTTAAAACAAATCAATCAAATCAAGAAAATGGGAAATATGAAGGATTTGATGGGAATGATTCCGGGAGTTGGTAAAGCGATTAAAGATGTGGATATTCAAGACGATGCCTTTAAACATATTGAAGCGATTATCCATTCCATGACTCCTGATGAAAGAAGGCGACCATCCATCATCAACACCCAAAGAAAAAACAGGATTGCAAAAGGTGCGGGAAGAAAAATCGAAGACGTGAATCAGTTGATGAAACAATTCGAGCAAATGGGTAAAATGATGAAGATGATGCAGGGACCGCAAGGAAAACAGATGATGGAAATGATGAGCAAAGGAATGCCGAAAATGCCTGGAATGGGCGGAAATCTTTTTGGAAGATAATTTGAAGTACCAATTACGAAATTAGAATTAAGAAATTAACAACATGAAAATTCCCGAATTTTGCGATTCGGGATGTTTTTGATTTCTGATTTTTTTATATTAATCATAAAAAAATTCCCAACATTGTGTTGGGAATTTATTATCTTATTGATTCTGTTTACAGTTTGAAAGTTAAACCTACATTTGCGATTGAAAAAGAACTATATCCCACCTCTGCATTTAATCCAAGTGAATTTGTAAACCAGTAATGACCACCTACGTGTCCTCCATATCCTACACCACTTGATGAAGTTGAAGGAAGTCCTGAACCTCCGTCATCAAAAGATACATTCACATAACCAAGTTTTGCTCCCACATAAGCATCATATTTTGCATCATTTACAAAAACGTAATTACCAACAACACTTGCAAAAAGAAGAGTCCATTTCCAATCTTTTCCAGCCCATGCATTCGCTAGTTTTGTAGATTGATAATCAAGGGAAGCTCCCAAACGGAATTTGTCGTTTAATTGATATTCATACTGTAGTCCCATTGGTAAACCTGCCTTTGCACCACCTCCAACATAGTTACCACCGAAACCGATTTTTGCGGTAATTAATGAATTACCTGTTACTACTTGAGCCTGTGATAGCCCCATTCCAAATACTGCAAATGCAGCTGCTAAAAATAATTTTTTCATGATTAAAATATTAATTGTGCAGCAAATATAAAAAGTTTTTCCTAATTAACAAATTTTTAACAATTTTTAGAGAATTTTTTTTCAAAATACGTAAAATAACGTAGTAAAACCTTAAACCTCCAAATAATATAAATTTTCGGAGCTATTCATCTCGAAGTCTTTTCTCCTCTTTTCCGTAAGCATTGATAATTTTCCTTACTACTGGATGTCTTACAACGTCCTCTTCCGTAAGATGCACAAAACCAATTTCCTCCACATCTTTTAAAATTCGCATGGCCTCTTTCAGACCAGATTTCTGTTTCATCGGTAAATCCACCTGGCTTGGATCACCTGTGATAATAAATTTTGCGTTGGCTCCCATCCTGGTCAAAAACATCTTCATTTGAGAGTGTGTTGTATTTTGTGCTTCATCAAGTATTACAAAAGCTTCATCCAAAGTTCTACCCCTCATAAAAGCAAGGGGAGCCACTTCAATCACCTTTTTTTCTATGAAGCCTTCCAACTTTTCGTGCGGAATCATATCCCGTAACGCATCATAAAGCGGCTGTAAGTATGGATCGAGTTTTTCTCTCAAATCACCGGGAAGAAATCCCAGACTCTCTCCTGCTTCAACTGCAGGTCTTGTCAAAATAATTCTCTTAACTTCCTTATCGCGCAGAGCCCGTGCCGCCAATGCGACGCTGGTATAAGTTTTGCCAGTTCCAGCTGGTCCTATTGCGAAAACCATGTCTTTTTTTTCGGTCTCTTTAACTAATTTTTTGAGATTGGTAGTTTTGGCCTTAATGACTTTGCCATTAACGCCTTTCACAATGATATCTTGATCGAAAACCAGTTGCTTTTCGGTTTCGTCTTTAATGTTCAAAATATTCTCAACATCTTTTAAAGTAATGGAATTGTTTTTCGAAATATAGTTTACAATATCGTCAAGTTTCTGCTTTAAAACATCAAGCGCTTGCTGGTTTCCCATCGCGAAAACATAATGATCTCTTCCGGTAATTTTTAAGGTGGGAAAGCTTGATTTGAGTAGATTAAAATATTGGTTATTTACGCCGTAAAATGTTTTGGCATCAATTCCTGCAAGGTCATAATTCAGTTCAAACATCTATAATTGTATTAATTATTATTTTGCTTAAATGTATCAAATAATTTTCAAATAAATGTTTTTTACTTTTCCACATTGAGGGAAAAAATATTTTTTTGCCTTAAATTTGCCATTCACGATATTTTAGATGGCAGTTATAACTTTTACTTCAGATTACGGACTTATTGATCACAGGGTTGCTGCGGTGAAAGGTAAGGTATTAAGTCTGAAGGAAGATGTTAAAGTGATTGATATTTCCCACGATATTCAGGCATACAATCTTTTGCAAACAGCGTATGTTGTAAGAAATGCCTATTCTTTTTTTCCTGCGGGAACCGTGCACATCATTTCGGTCGACAGCTTTTACCACAAAGACCGGAAATGTATCCTTTATCAAGCGGACGGACATTATTTTATTGCAGCCGACAATGGCGTATTAAGTTTGATTTTCTATGATATCAAACCTGAAGCTGTTTACGAAATTACGCTGAACAACAGATTTGATGACGAGGTAAATTTTCCATCAACTGATATATTTGTACCCGTTGCTGTTCATCTTCAAAATGGGGGCTTACCAGAAGTTATTGGCAGAAAACTGAAAAACCCGAAACAACTTTCTTTTCCAAGAGCTGTTTTTAATGAAAGCGAAAAAATGATCATTGGTGAAATTATGTATATCGACAATTTTGGAAATGTTGTTTCAAACATAAGCAGGAAGTTTTTTGAAAAAAATGCCGTTGGTTTCCAAAGCTTTATTGTAAAATTTAGAAATCTTGCTCTGTCAAAAATTTACAATCAGTACACGGATTTGGTTTCCGATTGGAACAAGGAGCATGAATACCACGGAAAGTCTGCCGCCATTTTCAACGACGCGGGATTGTTGGAGCTTACCGTTTACAAAGGTAACAACACGAGCGGTGCGAAAAACCTATTCGGACTGAAGGTGGGAGAAAATATTTTTATAGAGTTTGAATAACAGAAGATAAAATTTTGAAATAAAACAGCCGGCTCAAGTGAACCGGCTGTTTTTTTATCTTACAAAATATATTACCTGATTACTTTTTTCGTAATGGTTTCCTTAGTAGTTACGATGCTTACAACATAAGTTCCTAAAGGGTAACCTGACAAATCAACTTTTTCTTCGTACGAACTGATTTTACCTGAGTTTTTGACTAATTTTCCTGAGGTATCAAACATTTGGTATGAAAGAATTTTCTCTTTCGACAAAATTTTGAAAATATCTTTGGAAACTTTGGTTACGCTCACGGAATTGCCGATAGTTGATTCCGAAGTAGCCAAAGTAATACAGTTGAAAGAAGCAACCCAGCCTGCACCGGTTAATCCTGCATCAGAAGTAAATCTCACGGTAATTGCACCAGTAGAATGTGTTGACTGGAATGGTCCCGGAATGGTGGTTCCGCTTAACGACGAACCATTTGCAAATCGTGGCGACGCGATTGAAGGACCGTCATAAACATTCATGAAGTCGTAACCAGCCTCTGTATCGAATTGCGTGAATGTTAATTTCAATTTATCGGAAGGATTTGCTGGGTAAAAAGTTTTTACAAAATTCTGCCCATCCTGATAATTTCCAGTTGCACCACCTGTATCGGTAAATAAAGTACCGCTGCACCAGTTTGCATCGGTAAGCAACAGCTGCTCAAAAGCAAAAGCTTGAGGACCAGAACAATCCGTTCCTACCGCAATTTTGTAGTACGTTCCATCCGTTAGATTGGTGAAATTAATGACTTTATTGGTGGTGTTCCCAGCAGTTACAACTGTTCCATCCATCTTAGAAAGCCTGTATTTCCAGCTGGTGGAAGTATTATCAACAATCGTTGCTGTTGCAGAATTGCTGGTCACGTTCGTAATGCTCATTCCTGTAACCGTTATGGCACAAGAGGTGGTACAATTTGTGCCCAAACAACCTTTTGAATTTACAGTATTTCTAATTAATGCGGCTGGTTGCGGTCCGAATCCATTCAAAAAATCAATTTTTACAGATGGGACCAAATGACAGTAACTCATTATTGTACCACCATTTGTAGGCAGCGGTGCATTACATCCTTCACTATATCCTGCAGAAGGACCACAACCGTCAATGGCTGTACTGTTTCCGTTCCATGCACAAGCGTGGGTGTGAGGTGATCCCAAACTGTGTCCCATTTCGTGGGTCATCGCCATGATCGTCCACGAGTACACCGGAACATTGGAGTAACTTAGGGAAATTCCCGAGTAAGCATGTTTGGACGTTGTACAAAGCGAATTTACGTATGCAACGCTGGTTGTCGCAGGTGAATTTACCAAATGAGCCAAATCTCCGTTGAACGTAGGTCTGTTAGTTCTAAAAGCCGCCAAATTTTGGCTGTATGTCCCGGTATAAGGATCCGCAGTAGTCCAAATGTAGATTTCACTTAAAGCCACAGTAATTGCATCGTTGTTATAAAGTGTTCCGATATTATTGTGTACTGCAGTCAACCAGTTTGTTGTAGTTGTTACGTTGCTTCCATTATCTTTGTAAGGTTGATTACACACTTCATAATAAATGCGGACACAATTATCCGTCTTTTTGGTCGTAAGCATCGCTGGATCATATTTTATTACAGGAAGCTTATTTTCTTCAATCTCGTCTGCAGCACATTTGAAGGGATTTTCTCCTTTCAGTTTGTGGTCACTGTACGATACAAAGTCTTCAGAATTTTTTGCCTTTCCTAAAATGATGTTCCCAACGTCTTTAATAGAAGTTACTCCCACCACATCATTATTAAAAAAGCTGATTGCAACCAAAGACTCCTCATCTCCCTTCACAATTCCCTGATAGTAAACACCCGGTGTATAATTTACTGAACCTTTATCGGTATTCACCTTAAAATCGCTGGTGAAAATATTGTTTTTCACTAATTCTACGGTAATGCTCTTTCCTTCAAAAGGGAAAGTCATCTCCATTGTCTCTGGCCGCTCGTTGGTAACTCTCTTAATTTCTAATTTATTGAGGTTCATTACGGTAACACCTTCTGCAGCAGATTTGTAAAGATCTTGCTTCTGCGGCGAACGATCTGTGGTAAAGAGATCGTATTTCACAAAGCTTTTGTTTTTCAGCTGTGCATTCTTAACTTTTTCTGCAATAGGCTTTAGCTCCTGCGAAAAACCAAATGCGAAAAATGCCAAACTGAAACCCAATTGGAAAATTTTCTTCATAATTTTTACTATTTAATTATTTATATTTACAAAAAAACGGATTTTTTTCGAAAATAACGGAATGATTTACAATTTTAACATTTAAATTCATTCTTCCGTTTTTGCTTAAAAAGAAATTGGTATAAATACTATCTTTGCAAATATTTCTTTTCATGCTTTACACTATAATTAAAGCGGTTCATATCATTTTTATGGTGAGCTACTTTGCGGGCATATTTTATCTCGTTAGATTGTTTGTTTATTATAAAGATACGGACGCTTTTGATGAATCTAAAAAACAAATACTGCGCGAACAATACATTTTCATGGCTCGAAGATTGTGGAACATCATCACCGTTCCCGCAGGAACAATCATGGCAGTCAGCGGATTAGCAATGATTTTTCTCAATTCAGGATTAATGAAAATGCCGTGGTTTCACCTGAAAATCACCTTTCTTGTCGGACTCGCCATTTATCATTATTGGTGTTGGAAAAAAGTGTTGCAAATCAAAAATCTTAACGGAAATCCTTTACCCATCAAAAACATTAAACTTCGGCAAGCCAACGAAATTGCAACCTTCCTTTTATTTCTTGTGGTTTTTACGGTGATCCTAAAATCAATGGTTATCGAATTATGGTGGCAATTAATCGTGGGATTTTTCGTTTTGGTATTTTTAATAATGATGACGGTAAAGTTAGTGAACAAGAAAAAACAATAAAAAATACAGGAATTGAAGTTGTTTTGTAAACTTCCCTCTTTCAACACCCATCTTCCAGCTTATTATGATTGCTATATTTAAAAAAGAACTTTGGAGTTATTTCGGTAACTGGAGCGCGTGGTTAATCATTGGTGCTTTCAGTTTGATCGGGACGCTCTTTTTATTTTTCTTCGAGAACGATTCCAATATTTTCGATATCGGAACGGCAAGTTTGCAGAGTTATTTTGTACTCGTTCCTTGGTTGTTGATGTTCATCATTCCCGCAATTTCTATGAAAACTTTGGCGGAAGAACAACAAGCAGGAACCTTGAACTGGCTTTTTTCGCAACCCTTGAAAATTTCAGAAATCGTTTTGGGAAAATTTTTGTCGGTTTGGTTGGTCGGGATTTTATGTTTGCTTCCTTCGGTGGTTTATTTGTACACCGTTTATGTTTTAGGAGTTCCGGAAGGAAATATTGATTTGGGTGCCACTTTCGGCAGTTATTTTGGACTGATTATTTTGACCGCCGCTTTTTCAGCTGTTGGAATTTTAGCTTCATCCCTTTCTCAAAACCAGATTATGGCTTATTTGCTCGGCGTTTTTCTTTGTTTCATTTTCTATTTTGGGATTGAGCAATTGGCGAGTTACAAACTTTTAGGTGGCGCTGATTATGTACTTTCTAATGTAGGATTTTATCAGCATTTTCTAGGGTTTTCCAGAGGTCTGATTGATGTGGGAGACATTTGCTATTTTCTTTTAGTCATTGGAATCTGCCTGTTTTTAGCGAAAGTTTTTGTTGAAAAGAAAAAGTAATTTTTAAGCATGAACAAAAAAAATATCATCTATATCATTCTTGCCACTCTCTTGTTGATGGGCGTTTTCAGAATATTTTCTAAACGCTTCGATTTAACTCAGGAAAAAAGATACACCCTTTCCAAATCCACCGTAAAAATTTTAGAATCCATAAAAAAACCTTTGGTTGTGGATGTTTATTTGGAAGGCGATTTCCCGGCAAGCTTCCGACAGTTGCAGAATGAAACCAAATTCATGCTCGAAGAATTTAGAAAAATTAATCCAAAAATTGACTTTAAGTTCATTGATCCCGTCAAAACCAAAATGTCGAAAGATACTTTAGCGGCTATGGGAATGCAGCCTTCGATTCTTCCCGACATGAAGGACGGGAAAATTTCCGAAATCGTGATGTTTCCTTATGCAACGCTGCAGTACAACAACTATGGAACTTCAATACCTTTAATCATCAACCAAAGCGGAATTGACGCTTCCGAACAATTGAGCAAATCCATCGAAAACTTGGAATATAATTTTGCTTCAAATATTAAATCCCTCATTGAAGAGCACAAAAAAAACATTGGCGTATTAATTAATCAAGATGAATTGCGCCCCGATGAATTCCGTGGATTTATGGAAATGGCGCTGGAAAATTACAACGCAGGACCAATTATTCCCGAAAATCAAAAGGAACTTACGGTCGCAGATGTTCCAAAACTCAACAAAATGGATGCGATCGTTATCGCAAAACCAAGAAAAGCATTTACCGATGGCGAAAAGGTAATTCTAGACCAGTATATTATGAACGGTGGAAAAACTTTGTGGATGATTGATGGGGTAAATGCTGAAATGGACACACTTTTCCACGCCAAGAAAATCATGGCTTATCCGATGGATACGAATCTTGGCGATTTCTTTTTCAATTACGGTTTGCGAATAAATCCAGGTTTGGTGAAGGACATGAAAAAATCTGCACTCATCAGAATTGTTTCCGGTGAAGTCGCTGGAAATCCCCAATACAGCAGTTTTCTTTGGCCTTATTTTCCGCTTGGAATTGCTGAAACCAAAAATCCAATCACCAAAAATTTAAACCCTGTAAAGTTTGAGTTTCCTACATCCATTGACACTTTGGGTAGAAAAAATATTAAAACCAACGTACTTTTTCAATCGAGTGAAAGGACCAATATTAAGCAAGTTCCAAATTATGTGGCTTTGGCGGAAATCGTAAAAACCGACTCTTTAAGCGAATTCGACAAACCCACTGCGCCGAAAATCTTTGCGGTAAGTCTGGAAGGTAAATTCACTTCCGTTTATGCTAATAGAAGCGAACGAAGTTCTTATCCTAATTTTAAAAGGCAAAGTCCTGAAAATAAAATGATTGTAATTGCAGACGGCGATGTTGGGAGAAACCAAATGTACAAAGGAAATCCGCTTCCTCTCGGTGAAGATTTGCTGACCAAACAATCTTATGGCAACGAACAATTTTTAAGAAACTGTCTTGATTTTCTACTCGACGATTCCAATTTAATGGAACTTCGAAACCGAAATATTGAAGCCCGACTTCTCGACCGACAAAGAATTGATGAGGAAAAAACCAATTGGCAATGGTTTAATTTGCTGCTTCCTTTAGCAATCGTCGCATTTTTGGGCGGATTGTTTTTCTGGTTGCGAAAAAGGAAATTCGGATAATAGAATTGCCACGAATAATTCTTAATCAATTAATTAGTGCATTCGTGGTAAATAAAATTCAAGAGTATATTTAATTTTACTCGAATAAACTTTTTCTATTTTAAGACAATTGTTTAAGACAATAATTGATAACATCTCGCAGATTTATAAGATTGCGCAGATGTATAGCATTTTATCTTCGAAATCTGCGAGAATAAAATAAAAATTCTTTTGTTAACTATTTAAGGTGATTTTTACACACTCAAATATCTTTTATAAAATCTTCATACTCCCAAAAGAACCTTTCAAAACCATCCATTTTCGCCACAAAAAACTCAAATATTTCCCGCCAAGTGTTTTTGTTATAAATCGAAACGTTTTCTTTCCTTACCCAAATTCTGGAAATAATTTTACCGTTTTCTAAACTGTAAAATTCATCTTTTTGAACCTCGCCCACTTCTTCTTCCAATAAACTTTCAAGCGACCATATCTTCTCGTAATACGCATTTCTGAAGATTTCATCTTTCATTTCGATATCGATAGAAACTTCAGCCTTTTTGTGATCCGCATGAAATTTAAAGGAAAAATCCTTGATTTTGGTATCATACAAAATCCACTTCCTGGGAAAACTTTTCCCGAAAGCAGTCCAGAATTCTTTCTTTAATTGTTGGGCTTCTTGTTTTGAAAACACTTTTGAAATATGAATTACAATTTCTCTCCGGTGGAGGGATGGCAAATTTGCTGATGCATATTTGACGGGGTGGTTTGCACTGATATTCTGATTTAAATTGTTTTGTTATCTGAAAATCTTTGGGATTGGGACAAGTCACGAATTGTCCCTTCGAAATTAAATCACTCCCAATTCCTTCCCTACTTTTTCAAACGCTGCAATCGCTTGATCCAATTGTTCTTTCGTATGAGCAGCGGAAAGTTGCACACGGATTCTCGCTTTCCCTTTTGGAACGACAGGATAAAAGAAACCAATCACATAAATTCCCTCATCCATGAGTTTTTCAGCCATCTTTTGGGACAAAGGTGCGTCGTAAAGCATCACTGGAACAATCGCTGCATCACCATCCGGAATATCGAAACCTTTCGCTTTCATTTGGGTTCTGAAATATTCGGCATTTTCCATGACTTTATCTCTTAAAGATGTGTCCTCAGAAATCATGTCCAAAACTTTTATCGCTGCACCAACTATTCCAGGAGCTAAAGAATTGGAGAAAAGATAAGGTCTTGAACGCTGTCGCAACATATCAATGATTTCCTTTTTACCGGAAGTAAATCCACCTAAAGCACCGCCCAAAGCTTTTCCTAACGTTGAAGTAATGATATCGACTCTTCCCATTACGTCATTGGCTTGGTGCGTTCCACGACCAGTTTTTCCAATAAAACCAGTTGCATGTGAATCATCGACCATCACCAGACAATCATATTTTTCAGCCAAATCGCAAACGCCTTTTAAATTTGCCACAATTCCATCCATGGAGAAAACACCGTCGGTCACTATAATTCTGAAACGGTGATTTTTTTCGGAAGCCGCCTTTAATTGAGCTTCCAAATCTTCCATATTATTGTTTTTGTAGCGGTATCTTGCTGCTTTACAAAGTCTTACTCCATCAATAATTGATGCATGATTAAGCTCATCAGAAATAATGGCGTCTTCTTCTGTAAACAATGGCTCAAAAACTCCACCATTTGCGTCGAAACAAGCTGCATAAAGAATCGTGTCTTCTAATCCTAAAAATTTTGAAATCTTTTCCTCAAGTTCCTTATGAATATCTTGTGTTCCACAAATAAAACGAACTGAAGACATTCCGTAACCACGTTCATCAACCATTTCTTGCGAAGCTTTCATCACTTCTGCATTATTGGAAAGTCCTAGATAATTGTTGGCACAGAAGTTCAATAATTTCTTTCCATTTGCTTCAATTTCAGCAGATTGTTGCGAGGTAATGATTCTTTCAGTCTTAAAGAGTCCGTCGTTTTTAATATTTTGCAGTTCGTTCTGAAGAGTTTCGAGATAGGTTGTAGAAATCATAATCTTTACTTTTTTGATGTTGGTAAATTTAAGAAAAAAAGCACTCATTTCTGAGTGCTTTGAGGTGTTAATAAATAGATCAAGTTTATTGTTTGATGAATTTTAGATTTGATTCACCAATTTTTATAAGATAAGTCCCCTTGCTCAAATTGTTTACATTGATTTTGCTTGACGAATTATACATTCCTTGCTTAATCAGTTTACCATCTAAACTATAAATTTCATATTTAGAATCTTTTTTAATTCCCGACACTGAAAGAAGATCTTTCACCGGATTAGGAAATACTTTTGTAACATCATGCCCGGAATTTTCAACCGCTAAGACTGCAGTATCTTTGATAACTGTAGAACCTTTGTGGATAATTTGATATTCATAATTAAACTGAACAGTGGCTACCGTGAAGTTGAGTTGATTGGCAAAATTTTGGTTGTTGGTCGTATTATCCAAAACTAGATATGCAATTTCACCTGCTGTTCCTGTGACTTTTATTGGTAATGGCATTTCAAAGAAGCTTACCGATGAATGACTCTGAGTTTGTTTCACATTAAAACGAATAACTTTATCAGTAGTTTGGTTCCATCTAATTTGGTAAGTTGGATAGCCTTGCCCATAAATCCAATCGTTGAAAAATTCTGTAAAATCCTTTCCAGTGGATTGCAACAGCGAATTTTTTAAATCAGTTGTTCCGGCATAACCATATGCAAGTTGTGGACGGTCGTGATATTCTTTTATGGCTTGATAAAATGCCGCATCACCTAAAATCCATTTCATCATTCTCAAAACAAAGCCACCTTTTGTGTAGGATAATCTACTATTAAAGATTGCGTTTACATTTCCCAAGTTTGCATCTGCAACATAAACACTTCCACTGGTAGAACTTGTAATACTGCTAATAGCATTTGATAGATAAGTCATGAACTGTGCATTGGTCATCAACAATTTTTCGTTGGCAAGATGTTCCCCGAATGTTGCGAACCCTTCATTAATCCAGATATCGTTCCATGTACCGCATGTAACTTTATCACCAAACCATTGATGGGCAAGTTCGTGAGCAATTATAGACCTGCTCCAAGCACCCATTGATGACATTGTGGCGTGTTCCATTCCACCGCCCCAACCGAACTGCATGTGACCATATTTTTCGCTGCGATACGGATAAGGCCCAAAATATTGCTCAAACGTTTCCATTATATTTTTTGTGAATGCAATATTCGACATCGTTGTTGTATTGGAAGTTGTTGCCGGGTATAAATAATTCACAAAAGGAAACGGCGGATTTCCCATAGTGTCATTAATCTTGGTATAATTGGTGATTCCCAAAGCAATTAAATATGCAGGAATCGGGTAATTGGTTTGCCAATAAGTTAGTTTTTTACTGTTCGGCAATAATGTTTCAGAGAATAATTTGCCGTTAGAAGCAACGTTGTATTGTGAAGGAGTTGTAATCTTAAGAGCAACTTTTTCAATTTTGTCGTTCAAGCTCTGTTTGGTTGGGAACCATTCTTGTGCGCCATAAGGTTCAGAAAGCGTAAATAAAACAGGTGTTCCTCCTTGAGTGGAAACGGTGAATGCATCACCTGCACTTCCGTTTACATCGGGAACTCCGGAATATTTTATGGAAAGTGAATCTAATGTTGCAGCAGAAATACTTGCCGGAAAATCTATTTTCACTTCCTTGGTTGATAGTTGTGAAAAACTTAGATTCGTACCGTGATATTTTACTTCTGAAACAGTAAGAACATTTGAAAGATCAAAGTAAATGCTCGAAATATTTTGTTTTGGCACAAAATGGCTGGTTACCGTTCCGCTGACAAATTGTTGCGCGGGATCCAGTTCAAGCTCTAATCTCTGATATTTTAGATCATAATTTAATGTATTGGGGTTTACATTATAATTAATCATCTTTGCGTAACGCTGCATTTCAGAACGCTTTAAACTTTTCATGTCCGCTTCGTCGTTATTCTGTGAAAACAACTGCGTAAAAATCGTTGCCAAAGCAAGGATATAGAATTTTTTCATTGATTATTTTTTGAGTGCTAAAGATAAAAAAACCTTTCAACATACATTGAAAGGTTTTGATTTTTTTTTAAAAATATGTTTAAAGATTCATGGCAGGATCAAGTAATTGTTCCATTCTTGCCTTAACCTGATCCACAGAACCAGCATAATTGTTAATCAGCAAAGAGAATACTAAAGTTTTGCCAGAATTGGTTTTCATGTATCCAGCAAGTGTCTTTACTTTATTCAAAGTTCCCGTTTTTGCATTGATTTGCCCATATCCACTTCCAAAAAATGATTTTTTCAAAGTCCCGGTTTGTCCTGCGATTGGCAAAGAATCAAAATAGGATCTGTAATATTTCTCATTCATCAAATTGGTAAGAAACTTCACCTGAGAAATTGGTGTCACCAAATTGCTTCTGGAAAGTCCGCTTCCGTCCATATAGTTCAAACCATTGGTATCGAAACCTTTAGATTTTAAATGTTCCACTACCACATTTCTCCCAGATTCCAACGTTTGATCACCATTTTTTTGAAAACCTACCATTCGTAAAGTCGCCTCCGCTAAAGCATTGTCACTATGTTGATTCGTATAGAAAACGATGTCAGACAAAGTTGGTGATTGATAATTGGTAATCATTTCACGTTTTTCAGGATTTGGATCGGTCATTTTGGCAACCACTTTTCCAATAACCGGAATTCCGCTTTTCACCATACTTGCTCGCAAACTATTGGCAAGATATGCAGGTGCGTCTGGAAGTTTAGTCGTTAAATAACCACCGTCAAATTTTTCCGCATAAACCATTTGTTTGATGTAGGGCGAAATATAATAGTAGTTTTTGCTTTCGGAAAAAGGGTTTGATGACTTCGCGATTAATTTTTCGTTTGCTGGGTTGATTTCAGAAGTAGTTCCAACCGGTAAATAATAATTCCCGTTTTCGAGCCAAACAATATTCTCAGGAAGTTTTTGCATCTTATTCGCTTTGAAAACTGCAGTTTGAATAATGATATCGCCGTTTACCTTTTTAATTCCCTTCTCTCCCATCGCCATGATGAAATCAGTGATAATGTCGCGATAAGAAGCTGCTCCAGCTTTGTTTGTGCCCATTGAAGGATCGCCGCTCCCTACAATGTAAAGATTTCCGTTGAGATTTCCTTCATCATCAATTGTTCCCGAATGTTCCAACTGCGTAATCCACTTGAACTTTTCGCCTAGAAGACTCATTGCAGTTTCTGTGGTTAAAAGTTTAGTGGTGGAAGCAGGGATTAATGAAGCATTTTCATTGTAAGAACTTACCACTTTCTTGGTTTTTGGATCGTAAATCACGAAACCCCAATTTGCATTACGCAAAACAGGATCGTTCATCATCGCATTGATGTTGATATCCACCAATTCTTTTGCGCTCATCAGTTTTTCAGAGGAGGTCGTTATAGATGATGAAGTTTCGTAAGATTGTGGGTAAGTATTAGAGGTGAAAGTTCCTTGTCCAAAAGCGAATGCCGAAAGCGAAATCGCTGTTGATACAAATATATTTTTTAGTCTAATCATTTAATTTTATTTATTTGATTATCTGTAAACTCTTTGGTTAAAATGCTTAAAAGTGGATTGCAAGACAACTTTTCAACGGTCAAAAATATAAATTATTGTTGAAAGTCAAGTCTTTAACACTTATAAAAGTGGGTAAAAGTTGTTAAAATTTGTTAAAAATCGACAAAAACCGACTTTTTGATGGATTGATAAGCGGTGACTTCATCAAACTCATCAAAACTTTTCAGAATTAAATTTTTGAATTCCGAATACTTTTTCCCTCTAGGAAGTTTGAGCAAAATCTGAAACTGGTACATCAAATTCAGTTTTCCAATGGATGATTTCTCTGGACCGAGAACACATTCTTCAGGCAAATACTTTCGTAAAATGGAACCCAAAAATTGAGAGGCGCGATTAACTTTGTCTTCTCTTCGGTGTTTCAGTTCAATTAAAACAAGTTTCACAAACGGTGGATAATGGAACTTCTTTCTTTCCTGCAAAAAATGCTCGTAAATTTTTGAAGAATCACGTTCTTTAATCAACTGAAAAACTGAATGTTGTGGGTTGTAAGTTTGAATCAAAACTTTTCCATCTCCCGAAATTCTTCCCGCTCTTCCGGAAACCTGCGTAATCAGTTGGTACGCTCTTTCTTCTGCCCGAAAATCTTGTACATACAACAAAGAATCTGCTTTTGGAATCGCGACCAATTCAATATTGTCGAAATCTAAACCTTTAGAAATCATTTGTGTTCCCACCAAAATGTCGGTTTCGCCGTCTTCTAATTTTTCATACAGTTTTTCGTAGGCAAACTTCTTCCGCATGGAATCCACATCCATTCTATCAACTTCTGCTTCGGGGAAAATTCTTGAAACTTCTTCGTGAATTTGTTCCACACCAACTCCTCTTTCATTTAAATTTTCGGAATGACATTTTGGGCAAATTTTTGGTTTGGTCGCTTTTTGTCCACAATAATGACATTTCATCTCGTTGGAAAATTTGTGATAAGTCATCACCACGTCGCAATTCGAGCAATAGTTTACGTAACCGCAAGTTTCACATTCCACCACATTGGCGTAACCGCGGCGGTTGTGCAGAATCATGGTTTGCTTTTTTCGGTCTAGTTCGTTTCGGATTTCGTCAATTAATTTTGTAGAAAAATTGCCGATGATTTTCTTTGAATTTTGTTCTTCCTTGAAATCAATCAGCTCGAAATCAGGAAGTTTCACATTGCCATATCTTTCACCCAAAAAAACATATTTCAACTTATCATTTTTCGCTGAATAATAGGATTCTACCGAAGGAGTTGCGGAACCCAAAATCACATTTGCATGATAGAATTTCGCCAAAACTTGCGCTGAATCCCTTGCATTGAAAAACGGTGAAACTTCTTTCGGTTTATAAGCAGAGTCGTGTTCTTCATCCACGACAACCAAACCTAAATTTTGGAACGGAAGAAATAGGGAATTCCTTGTTCCAATTAAGATTTTGAGTTCGTTGTTCCGGACTTTTCGCCAAACTTCTACCCTTTCGAAATCGGTCAATTTTTGATGATAAAAACCGAGTTGTTTCCCATATTTTTTTTCTAAACGCTGAACGATTTGTTTGGTTAAAGAAATCTCCGGAAGCAGGAACAAAACATTTTTTCGTTCGGAAACAGTTTCTTCAATTTTCTCTAAATAAATATGCGTTTTTCCTGATGAAGTTACGCCGTGAAGCAAAACATTTTTTCCTTCATTAAAAGCCGCATCAATTTCCTTTTTTGCTTGAAGCTGCGATTCGGTGAGCGTTTCCAAATCTTCGATTTCGCCTTCATAAGAATCTAATCGGTCTTTTTGCAGAAAATACTCTTGAACCAAATTCTTCTCCATCAACGATTTCAATTGGTTATGAGCGTAATTTCCTTCATCGAAAATTCCTGATTTTTTGATGGGTTTTTCAGGATTTTCTGTTTGTTTTTCTAAAATTAAAAGGAAAAGTTCCTGTTGTTTTGGTGAACGTTTTAACTCCGATAAAATTTCTGGAAGGTTTCTGCTTTTTAGTTCGTCATCATTCACCCGAAGGTAAGCGATTTCTTTTGCCTTGTATTTTTCGGCGATTTTTTCGTCAATTTCAATATACTGTAAATCGATGAGGGATTTTATGGTTTTCACGATTTCCTTTTTCGGAATAAAGGCTTCAATTTCGGTCAAATTAATCAGTTGTCGAACTTCCAAAGCTTGAATGAGATACATTTCGTTCACATCCAAGTTCTCAAAATCGACGGTGATATTGGGTTTTAATTTTAAATACGTTTCGCTTTCTAATTTTAAAGAAGACGGAAAAGCAAACCGATATATTTCGCCCAAATTGCAGAGATAATATTCCGAAAGCCAATTCCAAAAGCGGATTTGCTCATTCGGCAAAATTGGAAAATCATCTAAAATATTGATGATTTCTTTGGGAATGAAAGTTTCAGCTTTGTCATCATGAATTTCCGCAACGATTCCCGTGTAAATTTTCTTTCCACCAAACGGAACCAAAACCCGCATTCCAACTTGGATTTGAGCCAAAAGCTCATCAGGAATTTTGTAGGTAAAAGTTCCTTTGAGGTTGAGTGGTAAAATGATTTGGGCGTAATTCAAGCTTGAGGGTTTGAGAGTTTGAGAGTTTGGGTAATTTTAAAATCCCTACGTACTCGCAATTGTAATTTGATTTACAAATTTAGAAAATAAAATTTGTGGATTTTACTGAATTTCAATAAAAGACGAAGCGTAAAGCACTTGATTTTCATATTTCTCGCAGACTTGTCCGATTTAGGAAATTGTACAGATTTTATATTCTTCTTGCAATATTTCGTTTGATATCCTTTTCAGTAGATTGAATAGAGCATATTCATATTGAACTGTACAAGTTCTACAAATTGAATGATAAAATTGCACTCATAAACTCCCAGCTCAATCACACCATCACTCAATCACTCAAACTCTCAAACCCTCAAACAAAACTACGCTTTCCTCCTCTTCAACTCCTTCTCAATCAATCCCAATTCACGACCAGTTTGTCCTGCAACTGAGGTATTTTCCTGCGCTCTTCTCGTCAAATAGGGAACAACATCTTTTACTGGTCCATACGGAAGATATTTCGCCGCGTTATATTTTTTCGCACCAAGATAATAGGTGATATTGTCGCTCATTCCGTACAGTTGCCCGAAATGAATGTGGTCGAAATCGTTTGGTAAGTTTTGTTCGCGCATTTTATCCATCACCAATTCTGTAGATTTTTCGTTGTGCGTGCCAAAAAATGCAGAAACTTTATCTAAATTTTTCATCACAAAATCAATCGCCGCGTTGAAATTATCGTCGGTCGCCTGTTTCGTTGGTTGAATAGGGTCCGGATAATTCATTTCCTGAGCACGGTTTCGCTCCTTCTCCATGTATGCGCCGCGAACGAACTTATAACCCAAAAAGTAATTTTTCTCTTTCGCTCTTTCCAAATCTTTTGCAAGATATTCAAGACGACCAGTTCTGTACATTTGGATGGTATTCCATACGATGGCTTTTTCACGGTTGTATCGTGATTTCATTTCGTTCACCAATTTGTCCACCGCATCTTGAATCCAGGTTTCCTCTGCATCAATCATGATGACCACGTTTTTTTCGTGCGCCATTTTGCAGACTTCTTCATAACGGTTCACAACACGATTCCATTCTTCTTTTTCGCTGGAAGTGAGTTCTTTTCCTGCCTGAACTTCTGCATATAAATCCAGTCTACCAAAACCCGTTGGCTTAAAAACTACAAAAGGAATTGCTGGATTTCCTTCCGCAAATTTGATGTTCTGCTTGATTTCTTCGCAAGTATGATCAAAAGTGGCTTCTTCTTCTTTTCCCTCGATCGCATAATCGAAAATACTCCCGATGTGGTGTCTGAACATTTGTTTTACCACTTTCATACTTTCTTCTCTTGTCACTCCGCCGCAAAACTGTTCAAATAAAGTATTCTTAACAATATCTGTAACAAAAGGGAAATTATTTTTAACGGTGAAATTGAGGATTGAAATTCCAACATGGGTTAAAGCAGGTTGCTCGATTGCCTTAAACATCCAATACGCTTTTTTGAGTTGCGGCGTAGTTTTGTCGGCGAATGCGATTTGTGTATTATCGAAAATACTCATTTTTGAAAAGAATTAGATTCTTGCAAATTTAGTAATTGTAATCGGATTCTAAAGTTTTGTTTAAAATTAAATTTCTCTGTATTGAAAATCGTTTGTTATCCTTTAAATTTGTAAAAATT
Organism: Candidatus Kaistella beijingensis; assembly: GCF_020084865.1. Classification (NCBI taxonomy): domain Bacteria; kingdom Pseudomonadati; phylum Bacteroidota; class Flavobacteriia; order Flavobacteriales; family Weeksellaceae; genus Kaistella; species Candidatus Kaistella beijingensis. The sequence goes on from NZ_CP071953.1 coordinate 789,849, forward strand.
TCAGATATGATCTCGTTTTTAGACCAGGATTTTTCCCAACTCAACAAATATTTAAAAGAGCTGAAACCTTCAAAACTTTTGATTCTTGTAGATGAGAACACCCATGAATATTGTCTTCCCACACTTTTAGGAAATCTGGAAACCGAAATTCCTTTTGAAATCATCGAAATCGAGGCGGGCGAAGAAATAAAGACCATTGCAACCGCCACGCAACTTTGGGAGATTTTGTCGGAATTTGAAACCGACAGAAAGTCCTTGCTCATCAATCTTGGAGGCGGCGTAATTACAGATTTGGGCGGATTTGTGGCTTCAACCTACAAACGTGGGATTAAATTCATTAATATTCCCACGACACTTTTGGGAATGTGCGATGCATCAATCGGTGGAAAAACTGGAATTGACCATCAATATTTAAAAAATATTGTGGGAACTTTTGCCCATCCCGAAATGATTTTCGTGTATCCAGAATTTTTGAGAACTTTACCTTATGAAGAATTAAGAAGCGGATTTGCAGAAATGCTGAAACACGGTTTAATCGCCGATGAAAAGCATTGGAACGATTTGATTTCCATTGAAAATTTAACTGCTGAAAATATTTTCCTGTTCATTGAAACCTCGACGAAGATTAAGGAAAACGTGGTGGAAAAAGATTTTAAGGAGCAAAATATCCGCAAAACTTTAAATTTTGGACATACCATTGGTCACGCTTTAGAAAGTCTTTTCCTGGCAAAAGCAAAACCATTACTCCACGGCGAGGCGGTTGCACTGGGAATGATTTGTGAAACCTATCTTTCTGTTCTTGAAAATTTAATTTCAGAAGAAAGTGCTCTAAAAATCATTAACAACATTAGAAGATTCTATCCTTATCAATACATTGAAAACTTCAGTATTGAAGAGATTTTGGCTTTAATGATGAACGACAAAAAAAATTCTGATGGCCACATCAACTTTGCTCTTCTTAAAAATATTGGTGAATCCGTTTATGATGTATCTGTTCCGACTGAAAAAATAATCAATTCATTGCATTTTTATCAAAAATTGTCCTAAATATTACTTCTTGTCAATATTTTGACTAATTGAGCAACTACTAAACTATTTTCAACATACAATTAATAAGTATTTGATTTGCAATTTATTAGACTTAAAATTACTTAAACTACCGTTTAACTTTTTCTCTCGATTTTAATTTTTGGCACAGCATTTGTCTAACTGTTTTCGTAAAACAAATTTAAAAATGCAGCAGTAATCGGCAATTTTAATTTTTGGAAGATTAAAATATTTTTTCAATGATTAACCGACTGCTAATTACGAAATCTGCAAAAAACAATTAGAAAAAATTAAAATTTAAAATTATGAAAAAGTTATTTTTAGGTGCAGCAATCGCAATGAGTTCATTGACATTTGCACAACAGTTTGGTATTAAAGCAGGTATGAACGTTTCATCATTGTCAAAAGATGCTTCAATGGATGATGCTAAATCAAAAATCGGTTTTAATGCAGGTGTTTTCATGAATGCGCCACTTGCAGAAAACTTCAGTATTCAGCCAGAATTGATTTATTCTCAATATGGTAACAAATCAACGAGTACAAGCACTTACACACTTGGAAACAGTACGATTACTTCGAAAACTACTGGCTCAACAAACTTAGATTATTTAGCTTTACCGGTAATGTTCCAGTATAAAGCAACTCCAGAATTTTACCTTGAAGCTGGTCCGGAATTTGGTATGTTGTTGAGCGGAAAAGTAAAAGGAGATACTACTACATCTACAACAACTAACGGAACTACCACAACTACTTCTTCTTCAGGTTCTACCGACATTAAAGACAATCTTAATGGTTTCAACTTCGGTGTAGGTCTTGGTGCAGGTTATTATTTCACACCAAATGTTGGAATTAATGCAAGATATGTTGCTGGTTTCACCGACATTGCGAAAAACAGACCAAGTGGTTCTGACGCTATTAAGAATAATGTTTTCCAAGTTGGATTAAACTACAAGTTCTAATACAAAACACTTTACACATAAAACAAAAAGGTTGGGAAATTTTCCCAACCTTTTTTTATTTGAACAAATCCACGTCCTCTCCCTTTGGAACGGGATATTTCTCTGTAAAACAACCGAAACAGTGGTTGGAACTTCCGAGGATTTCTTTAAGATTTTCCATACTTAGAAATTCTAAAGAATCTACCCCGAGATATTTTCGAAGTTCTTCTTTTGACATATTGGCGGAAATTAAATCATCCTTTGAAGGCGTGTCGATTCCTAAATAGCACGGTGCAATAATCGGTGGAGAAACACTTCTGAAATGAATTTCCTTCACACCGGCATCTTTCAGGATTTTAACCAAACGTTTTGATGTCGTGCCACGAACAATGGAATCGTCGATAATGACGACTCTTTTCCCTTTGATTTCGGAAATAATGGGATTCAGCTTTAAATTCACCAACCGTTCACGCATATCTTGAGTTGGTACTATGAAGCTACGTCCAACATATCTATTTTTAATCAATACCGGACGAAACGGGATTCCCGATGCAATCGAAAATCCAATCGCAGCAGGAACTCCAGAATCTGGAACTCCAATCACGATATCGGCTTCAACGGGAGCTTGCTCCCAGATTTTTTCGCCTGATTTTTCACGGACTTCATGAACATTAATTCCTTCTAAAGCCGAATCTGGTCTCGCAAAATAAATATATTCGAAAGCGCAGATATTTCGTTCACAATTTTCTTTAACCAAAAAACTTTGCAAACCGGTTTCGTTTTCGTTGGTATAAACAATTTCTCCAGGTAAAATATCGCGAACATACTGCGCTCCAACTGCGTCTAAGGCAACGGATTCCGAAGCGACAACGTACGTTTTTTCATCAATTGCACCCAAAACCAGCGGACGAATTCCATGAAAATCACGGAAGGCGAAAAACTTATTCCTGGTTATTCCCACCACAGAATAAGCTCCTTCAATTTTCTCCATTGTTTCCTTAATGGCACCTCTTAAACCTAAATCAAGATTTTTTTGAATCAGTCTTAAAATTACTTCTGAATCCGAAGTGGCTTTAAAAACAACACCTTCTGCTTCCAATTCTGCTTTGAGTTGTTTTGCGTTTGTTAAATTTCCGTTGTGTGCGATGGAAAGGATGATTTGGTCGTATTCATTCTTTGCAAAAAATGGCTGAAAATTATATTTTTTCTTATCACCTGCGGTGGTATAACGAGTGTGCCCAATTGCGGAATTTCCCATGAACGTTTCGGGTTCTCGAATTTCCTTGTAAACATCCAAAACCAAACCTTCATCTTTTATATTGAAAATTTTACCATTTTTCATCACCGAAATACCGCATGCTTCCTGTCCACGATGTTGAAGTGCAAAAAGACCAAATTGAGACAGTGAAAACGTATCTAAATCATTTTCAGAATACAGTCCGAAAATCCCACATTCTTCAGTTGGAGAATCAAACGGATCTTCTGTTTTTAAAAGATTTCTGCCGTAAGTTCTTTCTTTAAACTGGTTTAAATAATTTTTTCTGTACTGTTGTAAATCTTTCATTTTTTACTTTTTTCGGAAAAATTATTTGTTTAAGATTTTTTTCAATCGTTCATAAATTTCCACATAAGCTTCGGTAACTTCTCCCAAATCACGGCGGAAACGGTCTTTGTCGAGCTTCTTCTTCGTGTCTTTGTCCCAAAGTCGGCAAGTGTCGGGCGAAATTTCATCTGCCAAAACTATTTTTCCGTCGGAAGTTTTTCCGAGTTCAATTTTAAAATCGACCAAAATAATATTCATTTTATCGAATAAATCAATCAAAATATCATTGATATCGGAAGTTAATTCATACATTTCGTCGAGTTCCTCATAAGTTGCGGCTCCCAGGAAAACCGCATGATGATCGTTGATAAGCGGATCTCCCAGTTCATCTTTTTTATAGCAAATATCGAAAATCGTCACCGGAGATTTGATGCCTTCTTCCACGCCTAATCTTTGCGCCATACTTCCTGCGGAATAATTCCTAACCACCATTTCCAAAGGAATGATTTTCACTTTTTTCACCAACTGTTCTCTTTCGTCCAATTTTTTGATGAAGTGTGTGGGAATTCCTTTTTCATTCAAATATTCGAAAATCAGCGTGGTAATGGCATTATTCATTTCGCCTTTCAAATCGACGCTTCCTCTTTTCTGAGCATTGAAAGCGGTTGCATCATCTTTGAAGCGTACAATTACTTCATCAGGATTTTCGGTCTCGAAAACCTGTTTTGCTTTTCCTTCATAAAGCATGTTTCCTTTTGTCATTTTTACTTTTTATTTTGATATTTTATTTCCACCTCAAAACTCACAAAAGCTGCATTTTTTAGAACTCAATTCTTTCTCACGAAAGAGAAAAATAAACATTTCCCAAAAACTAATTTTTACTTGAAAAATTGATTTATATCCTTAAAACTCTTTTGTGCCTTTCGTGGTTAAATTTCTACATTTATGTATTTACTAAAATCCCTGTCAAAACAGCAATTCCGAAACTCAATAAAGTTCCTATTAAAACATATTCCGTGAGTTTCCTCTGTTTTGCTTCTGCCAAATCGCTAAATCTGAAAACAGATTTTGCCGCAATCATAAAACCAACTCCTTCCCAATGATTCACGATGATAAAAACAAAAACCAGTAGCCGTTCTAAAATCCCGATATATTTTCCTGCGTTCACCAATGATTCCGTTTGAATTTTGCTGTGTTCAACGGTAACAGGAGTCCAAATGGAAATTAAAGTTTTAATGATAATCGAACTTGGAACCGTGAGAAAAACTACAGCTGTAATTATTTTTAAATTGTCGTGATTAAACAAATCTTCCCACTTCAAATACGGATAGTAAAACACTGATAATAAGACGATTACCACTATATGCAAGAGTTGGTCAACAAAAAACCAGGTTCTTTTTGCTTTCGGAGTTTGAAATTGAAGTTTTGCCCAATCGATTAGAAAATGCGTAATTCCGATAATCAGCGCAATCCACCAAAGTTGAATATTCCATAAGAAAATGAAAACCAACGCGATATGGATTAAAACATGAAAATAGAGGAATTTGCTTTTTCCCTTTTTTTGTTCTTTATCAGCAACCCAAGAATTTGGCTGGAGAAGAAAATCTCCCAAAAGATGTGCTAATATGAGTGGGATAAAAATCATTTACAATTCGGCGATTTTTTTTCTAAAATAATAGTCAGTTTCTAAAATCAAGTCGAAATTTGCACGTTTAATTCGCTGACTGACTGATGATTGGGATATATTAAGTTTTTTCGCCAAGTCATCTTGCGTTAAATTTTTGTCCATCATCAATAAATGTACGATTTCTGAGACTGCAACCGTCCACGAATCAAAATCCAGCGAACTCCATTTAAATAAAATATTGAAATCTGCATTGATTCCTTCATTTGGAGTTTTAATGGCGAAAGTTTTTCCTTCGTTTTTAATTTCATTCAAAAGCCGTCCCGAATTCACGTAAGCCGTTCCGTTGGATTCGGTAATTTTTTCGGAAGAATATTGCTCTTCACCAATTCCTATTGCAATTCTAACATCCAGATTTTCAAACTGTTTAATGAGTGATTTGATGCTTAAAGCTTTCCAAAAAACACCATCAATACTGCATTTGAGTTGAAATTCATCACCTCTGTAAACTTCCCAATCGGAGGGTGTTTTTCCCCATTTTCCGAGAAGTTCCTTCAATTTTGGCAACCAATTCTCTGAATCTGTTTCTTGGGAATTGATGATATCTCCTGTAATTATCGCTCTCATTCAAATTTCTATAAGCGTTTGAGCTTATAATTCACAAATATAAGCAAAATTACTTATAAATAGATTTTATTAGCCATAAAACTTATAAATTAAAATATTAGCGAATTTACTTATAATCAAACAATATAAGCAAATCTACTTATAATTACTTTGTCAGATTGTTTTAAAGCTTCATTAAAATCCTACGGATTTTGGACAAGTCGAGGTACTGAACTCACTTTCTGCTTATACCAATACTTATAAATCATTCGGATTTTAGGACAAATCGTGATTTTTCCCTACTGAAAATATTCGACACCATTTTTAAAAATGTTATGGTAACTTGCAGTTGGAATATTTTTCATCAAGCCATCTGCAAATCTTTCAGGATGTCCCATTCTTCCAAAAATTTTTCCCGATTTTGACGTGATTCCCTCAATTCCGAAAAGTGAATTATTTGGATTAAAAGGCATTCCATGTGCAATATTTCCATCAAAATCAATGTATTGCGTTGCGATTTGTCCGTTTTCATACAATTCTTTAATCCCATTTTCCGACGACATAAATCTTCCTTCTCCATGAGAAATTGGAATGGTGAAAACTTGGTTTTTCATTCCTTTCAACCACGGTGAATCTTCATTAACAACTTTCACATCAACCATTTGCGAAATATGTCGCCCAATTGCATTGTGAGCTAAAGTTGGCGAATCCGCATCCAAATCCCGAATCTCTCCGTAAGGTAAAAGTCCTGATTTCACGAGTGCCTGAAACCCGTTGCAAATTCCGAGAATCATTCCGTCCCTTTCTAAAAGTTGATGAACGGCATTTCTCATTTTTTCGTTTTTCAACACATTCACGATGAATTTTGCGGAACCATCCGGTTCGTCTCCAGAAGAAAATCCGCCAGAAAAAACAAGGATTTGCGACTGATTGATTTCGGAAATCCAAGCATCCAAACTTTCATTTAATAATTGATGATTGAGATTTATCAGAGGTAAACTTGAAACTTCCGCTCCTTCTTTTCGGAAAGCGTTTTGGGTTTCATATTCGCAATTTGTTCCTGGGAAAATTGGGGCGAAAACTTTTGGTTTTGCAATTCCGTGTTTGATAATTTCAATCGTTCTTGGTTGGATTGAATTCAATTTTTCGTCGATTTCTACAACCATCTTTTTCTTTTCTTTTGTTGGGAAAAGTTCTTCAAAAGTTCTTTTCCAAACTTCAATTAAATTTGATATATTAAACTCTAAATTATTAAATTTTAATTTATTATCATTTTTTACCTCACCTATTAATTGAAGCACATCGTTTTCTAAATCTTCCGAAGATTCAATGATTAAACTTCCACTATTTTTATTTAAAAGTAAGATTTCATCAACAGAGATTTCTGCTCCTAAATGATTTCCAAAACTCATTTTTGCAACGGCAACAGCAATTCCACCTTCTTTGATCGTTTTCACAGAAACAATTTTTTTGCTCTGAATATTCTCGTGAATAAATTCGAAAATTTCTTTTAATTTCTCATAATTCGGCAACCCATTTTCTTGTGGAATGTGATGGAAAAGATAAAGTTTGTTTCCCGCTTTTTTAAATTCAGGTGAGATAATGTTTTTCTTTTCGCCATTTGCACATGCAAACGAAATCAATGTCGGCGGAACATTAATATCCTGAAAAGTCCCGCTCATGGAATCTTTTCCGCCAATTGCGGCGAGTTCCAAATTCATTTGTGCATCATACGCACCAAGAAGCGAAGCCAACGGTTTTCCCCATTTTTCAGGGTTATTGCCTAATTTTTCAAAATATTCCTGAAAACTCAAACGGATGTTTTTGTAGTTTCCACCCATTGCGACAATTTTGGCAACGCTTTCCACAACGGCATTTGCTGCGCCAATCATCGAATTTTGTGAAGAAATATCCGCATCAAAACCCCAACTTGCTAGAGAAACGGTTTCGATGTTTTCTGCATCTAGAATAGGTAAAGTCTGAACACTTCCTTCCATTTCAGTCAACTGACATTTCCCGCCAAAAGGCATTGCAACGGTTGTACAACCAACTGAAGCGTCAAACATTTCAGCCAAACCTTTTTGAGAAGCAGCGTTTTTTTCAGAAAGTACCTTCAAAAAGTTTTCTTCATTGAAGATTATATTTTGACTTTCAACAGGTTGCAAGTGTGAAACTTCGGCATGCTGTTTTTTTGTACAACCATTGGTATCAAGAAATTGTCGACTTAAATCCACAATTTTATTTCCCTGCCAAAACATCTGCATCCTTCCGGAATCGGTAACTTTAGCAACTTCAACTGCCTTTATGTTTTCTTTTTCACAAAAATTGATGAACTTTTCTTTGTCTTTTGCTTCGATTACAACCGCCATTCTTTCCTGAGATTCAGAAATAGCGAGTTCGGTTCCATTTAACCCTTCATACTTTAAAGGTAAAATATCGAGGTTAATTTCCAGTGAATCAGCGATTTCTCCAATTGCAACGGAAACTCCACCTGCTCCAAAATCGTTTGATTTTTTTATTAAAGTCGTGACTTCCGGATTTCTAAAAAGTCGCTGGATTTTTCTTTCTTCCACCGCATTTCCTTTCTGCACTTCTGTAGAAAGTGTGTGAATCGAGGTTTCGTCCTGTTCTTTTGAACTTCCTGTCGCTCCTCCAACTCCGTCTCTTCCCGTTGCTCCACCAAGTAAAATAACAATGTCACCGTTTTGTGGTTTTTCACGTTTTACCCAATCTTTTTTCACGGCTCCTACAACGAAACCGACTTCCATTCGCTTTGCCTTATAACCTTCGTGGTAAATTTCATTAACTAATGTTGTCGCCAAACCAATCTGATTTCCGTAGGACGAATAACCATTTGCTGCTTGTTTGGTAATGGTTCGTTGCGGAAGTTTTCCCGGTAAAGTTTCAGAAATCGGTTCCAGAACATTGGCTGCACCGGAAAGTCGCATCGCCTGATAAACAAACGCTCTTCCCGAAAGCGGATCACGAATCGCGCCACCCAAACAAGTGGAAGCACCGCCAAAAGGCTCAATTTCTGTCGGGTGATTGTGGGTTTCGTTTTTGAATAACAAATACCACTGTTCTTTTTTACCATCAAATTCTGCTTCAATTTCAATAGTGCATGCATTGATTTCATCGGAGACGACGAGGTTTTGAAGTTTGCCGGTTTTGTGGAAATATCTTGCCGAAACGGTTGCCAAATCCATCAACGAAATTGATTTTGCTTCACGACCAAGAAATTTTCTCTTTTCTAAATAATCGTTGAAGATTTTCTCTAAAGTTTCTTCGAAATGTCCATTAAACTGAATATCAGTTAATTCCGTTTCAAAAGTCGTATGTCTGCAATGGTCGCTCCAATAAGTGTCGAGAACTTTTAATTCAGTTTCGGTAGGATTTCTATTTTCAGATTTGAAATAGTTTTGAATAAATTCCAAATCATCCAAACCAAACGCGAAACCGTGATTATGGTAAAATTTTTCTAATTCCTGTTTTGAAAAGTCTTTGAAACCATCATGAACAATCACTTTATCGGGAGTTTCTTCCGCAGGAATTTCGAGTTTAGACAAATCTTTTTCTTGGGATTCTACTTTGTTGATTAAATGGTTTTTGATTTTTTCTAAATCATTATCAGAAACTCCGAAAAGTTCTACGAGCTTCCCACTTCGAACAGTAGAATCTTCGATTTCAGTTAATAACGAAATACATTGTTGCGCAGAATCTGCTCTTTGATCGTATTGTCCGGGAAGAAATTCAGTTGAAAAATAAAGATTTCTGGCTGGATTTTCATGATGAAGGATGTCCGTGACAGGATCCACAAACGTGTTGAAAACCACTTGATTAAACTCTTTTTCATCCAAATTGAAAACATCGTAAATATTGTAGATTTTTACGTTTTGAATTTCGGGAACGATATTTTTTATCTCATTAAAAACTTTTGGACTTTCTACATCGAAAATTCCTTTTTTTTCTACGAAAATTCTTTTTTTCATTAGATTTCATTTTCTAGCTATCAGATTTCAGATGTTTTTGATCTCTAATAATATTTTATTGATGTCGGTGCTTCGCACCTTTACTATTTCATTTTTTCTTTATTCAAAGGGCTTTATCCTTTGTTATTGATGTCGCCACTTCGTGGCTTTACTGTATCATAAAAAATATGCAGCCAAAAAGACTGCACACATTTATACTTTAAGGTCGGCTTCTAAACCAATTAGGTCGGAATATTTTTTCAAAATCGGTTGAACTTCATTCTCAATAAACTCCTCGGTCTGAATGGGTGCAAAACCGATAAAGTTTTTCGGATCTAGAACTTCTGTGATTTTTGATTTGTCCATTTTGAGGGAAGAATCGTTCATAATTCTTTCAATCAAATCGTTTTCCTTTCCTTCTATTTTCACTTTTTTCGAAGCTTCCATGGAATGAACTCGGATGGTTTCGTGGATTTCCTGTCGGTCACCTCCTGCTTTTACTTCTTCCATAATGATATATTCTGTCGCCATGAAAGGAAGTTCTTCCATAATATGTTTTTGGATTCGATTTTCGTAAACCACAATTCCATTCATAATATTATTCCAAATCAAAAGAATGGCGTCAACTGCCAAAAACGCTTGTGGAATCGTCAATCTTTTGTTTGCAGAATCATCTAAAGTTCTCTCAAACCACTGTGTTGAAGCGACCATTGCAGAGCTTGTGGAAAGCGAAATCACAAACTTTGCGAGTGCACCAATTCTTTCGGAACGCATCGGATTTCTCTTATAAGCCATTGCAGAAGAACCAATTTGATTTTTTTCAAAAGGTTCCTCGATTTCCTTTAAATTCTGTAAGAGACGTAAATCGTTCGTGAATTTATGTGCAGATTGTGCAATATTCGATAGTAGTGAAACCACTTTTGCATCAATTTTTCGGTCGTAAGTTTGTCCGGAAACCCCGAAAACCTTATCAAAACCAAAACGTTTCGACAGTTCCTTGTCCAAATGTTTTACTTTGGAATAATCGCCGTTGAACAATTCCAAGAAACTCGCCGCAGTTCCAGTTGTTCCTTTTACGCCACGAAATCTTAAAGTTTCAAGGAAAAATTCCAGTTCTTCAAAATCAAGAATTAAGGATTGAAGCCATAAAGTCGCGCGTTTCCCGACGGTCGTTAATTGTGCAGGTTGATAATGTGTAAAACCAAGCGTCGGTAAATCTTTGTATTTTAGGGCAAAATCGGAGAGGTTTTTAATGACATTCACCAATTGTTTTCTGATGAGTAAAAGTCCGTCACGAATTTGTATTAAATCGGTATTATCACCCACAAATGCGGAAGTTGCTCCCAAATGAATAATTCCTTTCGCCAAAGGTGCAGCGTCACCATAGGTGTGAACATGCGCCATCACGTCGTGTCGGAACTTTTTTTCATATTTCTCTGCTTTGTCGTAATCGATGTTTTCAGCGTTTTCTTTGAGTTGGGAAATTTGCTCGTCGGTGATTTCGAGACCTAAATCTTTCTCGATTTCGGCGAGTGCGATCCATAGTTTCCGCCAGTTTCTGAACTTGTTGTTGGGCGAGAAATTATAGAGCATTTCCTCACTTGAATAGCGTTCTTCAAGTGGGTTTTTGTAGGAATCCATGCTTTCTTTTTACTTTTTTAGATGCCCAAAAATACGATTTTTTAATGTTTAATAAAAATGATTTTCTGCAAAAGATGGAGAATTATGAAATTGAGTAAAACTCCATCTTTAATAATGATACTTTTGCCTTTATGCAAAAGTATCCAAAAAATCAAGACCGGATCTTTTTACGCAAAAATCTCCCAGGTCAAAAATAGAGGAATTAAAAGATGTTTTTGTTACCGATTTGATTTCTTTCAGTTTCGTCCTTTGAATTCGTTCATCGTATCGTAAATTCCGAAAATATTTTTCATCACCCAATCAAATGCAGGAAGCGGCAAAATCCCTTGCGAAAACCGGATGAACCAATAAGGAAGCGGCATTGCCAACATTTTTCTTTTTGATTCAATCGCTGTAATGATTTTTTCTGAAGTTTTTTCAGGTTCTAAAATGGGAAGAAGTTTCGATTTCACGCCGTCGAACATTCCTGTATTAATATAGAAAGGCATAATCGTTGTCAGCGAAATATTTTTTCCAAGTTGCTCCATTTCCAGGCGCAAACTGTCGCTCCAACCAACAACCGACCATTTTGAGGCGGCGTAAACCGACATCTTCGGATTGGAAATTAATCCCGCAGAAGAAGCAATATTGCAGACTGCGCCAGAATTTTCCTTCATCATTTCTGCAAGAAATTCTAAAGTGAGGTGCATCGCTGCATTTGCATTGATCTGCATACTTTTTTGGATTTGTTCATGCGTGTGCTCGTGAAAATATTTTCCGACCACAATTCCGGCATTATTAATTAAAATATCTACTTTTCCGATGTCAGTCCGGACTTTTTGTGCATTAATACGGATTTCGTCAACATTGGAAATATCGACTTTAAAAATAAAAATTTCACCACCAATTTTGGAAAATTCATCTTTTGTTTTTTGAGAACCAAGTTCATCTATATCCCAAATAATCAAATTCTTGCATCCTCTTTCCAAGGATTTTCTCGCCATGATTTTACCGATTCCTGAAGCGCCGCCTGTGATGAGTACCGTTTTATTTTTGAAATACATCTTTAATGTTGGTATATTTTATTTGAAGTAAATTTGTTTTAAAATTGTAGAAATGATCTGCAGGTCTAAAATTTTTAGATTAAAACTTTAAAAGTAATGAATTTTCAAGAGATATTAAACGAACAAAAGGAGTTTTTCAATTCCCAAAAAACCAAAAATGTTAAGTTCCGAAAAAGGGCACTTCAACAACTGAAAGAAGCCATCCTTAAAAATGAAGACTTAATGTATGAAGCGATTTACAAAGATTTTGGCAAGTCAAAGTTTGATACTTTTACCACGGAGATTTCTTTTGTTTTAAAGGAAATTGAGTTTTATTTAAAGAATCTCAATTCACTTTCAAGTCCGAAAAAAGTGAGAACTAATTTGGCAAATCAATTAGGTTCGAGCAAAATTTATTCTGAACCTTTGGGAAATACTTTGGTCATCGGTGCTTGGAATTATCCGTATCAACTTTCACTTTCGCCATTAATTGCAGCAGTTGCAGCGGGAAATACCTGTATTTTGAAACCAAGTGAAGTGGCGGAAAATTCCATGAAAGCGATGGCGAAAATAATCAACGAAAATTTTCCGAGAGAATATCTGTTTGCTGTAGAAGGCGGTGTGGAAGAAATCACCGGGATTCTAGAACTAAAATTCGATAAAATATTTTTCACGGGAAGTACCAAAGTGGGCAAAATCGTTTACGAAGCCGCCGCAAAAAACCTAACTCCCGTTACTTTGGAATTGGGTGGAAAAAGTCCTGCAATCGTTGCTGCGTCGGCAAATTTAGAAGTAGCGGCAAGAAGAATTGTTTGGGGGAAATTTCTAAATGCAGGACAAACTTGCGTTGCTCCTGATTATATTTTGGTGGATGAACGAGTGAAAGACAGTTTAGTTACTTCCCTAAAGAAATATATTCAAAAGTTCAGTTACAAAGCTGATTCCGAACAATATACACAAATCATTAACGAGAAAAATTTCGAGCGATTGATAAAAATGATCGACCCGGAAAATGTTTTTTACGGCGGAAATTTTGATGCTAGAAAAAGATTCATCGAACCTACGATTTTGCAGAACGTCACTTGGGAAGATTCGGTGATGCAGGAAGAAATTTTCGGTCCTATTCTACCTGTTTTGACTTACAAAAATTTCAACGAAGCGCTTCTTCAAATTTCTAAGCATGAAAAACCACTCGCTGCCTATTTGTTCACCAACAATTCCGAAGAAAAAGATCTATTTACTTCTAGGATTTCTTTTGGCGGCGGATGTATTAATGACGTGGTGATGCATCTGAGTAATGACCATCTTCCTTTCGGCGGCGTGGGAAATTCGGGAATCGGGAATTATCACGGGAAATTTGGTTTCGATACTTTTTCTCATCAGAAAGCAATATTGGAACGTACAACTTGGGGCGAACCTGATTTGAAATATCCTCCTTATTCACAGAAAAAATTGACTTGGATTAAGCGAGTTCTTTAACTTTTCATGCCGTTATATTTTCTCGCAGATTTAGGGGATTTCGCAGATTTTATTGCAAAAAATACATCAAAAAAGGTGGTTTAAAATTGACCACCTTTTATTTATTAACCGAAAATTCTCTTTTATCCTTTTGGTTTCCAAGCGTTGAAAAATTCCTTCACTTTTTCCAAACTGTACCCTTTTCCTTCCTCCAAAACTGCGCTGTCCTGCGTGTGGATTTGTTTTCCGTCCTTATCCAAAACTATGAAAACAGGATAGCCAAACTTTTCACCAGGATTTCCATATTTTGCGAAAACTTTCACATTTTTATTTTCTGGTGAATAATTTAAGTGATAATAAAGGTAATTTTGGTCGATAATCTCCTTTAATTCGGGAGTTGTCTGTACATAATTATTAAATCTCAAACACCAAATACACCAGTTTCCACCTGCTTGAAGAATAATATTTTTATTTTCTTTCTTCGCAATTTTTACCAGTTCTGCAATTTTTGCTTCCGCATTTTCCTTGTCGTTATAAGGTTTAGGGAGCTTTGCTTTTTCTTCAGCTGCCGCTTTTTTCTTGGCTTCTGCAATGGCTGCACTGTCTGCTTCTACCATTAATGATTTGTCGGTTTCGATTTTTTTAGCCTGTAAATCATCTGTTTTTTGGGAACAGGCAAAGCCCATTATAAATAATGAGGAAAATGCGAACAATTTCACTTTACTATTTTTCATTAAATTCTTTTTTAGAGTAAATCATTGCAAATTAACAAAAATAGAACCAATGATAAATTTATTTATGATTAAATTTGCAACCGTTTATGGACTTCCTATTTAAGATTATTCTACTTTTCTCCAAACTTCCGCTGAAAATCCTGTACATTTTTTCCGATTGTACTTTTTTCTTGATTTATCATATCGCCGGATATCGAAAAGAGGTGGTTTCCGAAAATTTAAGAAACTCATTTCCCCATAGAACAAACGAAGAATTAAAGAAAATAAGGAAGAATTTTTATCTGAATTTTTCAGATTATATTGTTGAAACTTTAAAATCTTTTACAATGTCATCGCACGAATTGAGGGTCAGAGTTCAACACCTGAATCAGGCCGTCTTCCACGAGGCAAAAGCAGAAGGCAAAAATGTGATCCTACTTTCCGGTCACGTTTTCAATTGGGAGTGGTTCAATGCTTTGGCAACGATTATTCCGCAAGAAAACAGCTTCCCGGTTTACCGAAAAGTTCAGAGCAATTTTTGGGAAGAAAAAGTAAAATCAATCCGCAATCGATTCGGAAATCATGCGATTGAGGCAAAGGAAGTGATTCGCCATATTTTCAGAAATCCAAACGACGGAAATTCTGTATACATGTTTGTTGCCGACCAAACTCCACATTTCTCGGAAATAACTTATGGATTGAATTTCCTTAACCAAAAAACTCCCGCTTTCATCGGCTACGACAAGCTTTCTACAAGGATGGATTTGGCTTTTGTGTATTGCGACATGAAGAAAGTAAAACGCGGTTTTTACCAAATCAACTATTACCGCATTTATCCAGACGGTGAAAAATTTGTGGAACATGAAGTGGTGAAAAAATTCCATAAACTGCTGGAGAATACGATCAACAAAAGACCCGACAATTATTTGTGGTCGCACCGAAGATGGAAATATCAACATGCGATTAAGGTAATGGACAAAGAATGATTGATAAATGATAATTGATAATGATTAATTTAAACCACTTAATTGTTTTTATCAAAATCGAATTTGGAATCTTGAATATTTGAATCTTGAATAAATTAGCAATCGTCATTTTAAGTTGGAACGGCAAAAATTGGTTGGAAAAATTTCTACCCAAAGTCATTCTTTATTCCCAAAATGCAGAAGTCTATGTAGTTGACAACGGTTCAACTGATAATTCCGTAGAATTTTTAAACTTGAATTTTCCAACGGTTAAAATTGTTCAGAATAAAGAAAATTTTGGTTTTGCAGGCGGTTACAATGAAGGTTTAAAAAAGATTGATGCCGAAATTTACTGCCTTCTAAACTCCGATGTAGAAGTGACTGAAAACTGGTTGCAACCTGTTTTAAATTTGTTTGAAAAAGACAAAAACATTGCTGCAGTTCAACCGAAAATTTTGGATTACAACAAAAGAAATTATTTCGAATTTGCAGGTGCTGCAGGTGGTTTTATCGATAATCTTGGTTATCCTTATTGTAGAGGAAGAGTTTTTGAAAAAACCGAGGAAGATAAAGGTCAGTATGATGACGAAACCGAAATTTTCTGGGCTTCAGGTTGCTGTTTTTTTATTCGCTCCAAGGATTTTTGGGAACAAAAAGGGTTTGATGAAAGATTTTTCGCTCATCAAGAAGAAATTGATTTGTGTTGGCGTTTGATTAACTCGGGAAAGAAAATTTTCTACACCGCGAAATCCACTGTTTATCATGTCGGTGGTGGAACTTTGAGTAAACAAAGCGCAGAAAAAACTTATCTCAACATCCGAAATAATCTTTCGATGTTGTTGAAAAACTTGCCTTTTCGAAAACTGATTTGGTTGATCTTTTTCCGTTTGTGTTTGGACGCAATTGCCGGAATTTATTTTGGCTTAAAAAACGGTTTCCCTCATTTTTGGGGAGTTGTAAGGGCTCATTTTGGATTTTATGCCCAAGTTCCGGAAACCATAAAACGTCGTGGAAATAATCAAATCCATGATTACTTTCAATCCAAATGGTTGATTTTTAGACATTTCCTGTAGATTTTCTGAAAAATTCTTTTTCTTTTTAATTAATTCCAATAAAAATCTCTACTTTTGTAATGATTTATGAAAATAGATATTTATCTCGTCATCGGAATTATCGTAGCCAGTACCTTGATTATCGGGTTGATCATCTATTTTTTTCAACACAAATTTTTCTTCCAGCCAGAAAAACTTCCACCCGATTTCAAGTTTGCGTACGATAATTTGAAAGCCGAAGAAGTCACCGTGGAACCTGAACCGGGAGCAAAAATCAATTATCTGCATTTCATCGTCGATAACCCGAAAGGAGTCGTGATTTATTTAAAGGGAAATACGAAAAGTATCAAAGGTTGGGGAAAATTCGCCATCGATTTCACGCGACTTGGTTACGAAGTCATCATGATGGATTATCGCGGATTCGGGAAAAGCACCGGAAAACGCAACGTCGAAGCCATGAAACGTGATTCACAATTCATCTACAATCTTGCAAAAAAGCAATATTCAGAAGACAAAATTGTTGTTTACGGTCGTTCTCTCGGCTCGGGATTTGCGGCGCGATTGGCTGCGAAAAACAATCCGCGACTTCTGATTCTCACTTCTCCACTTTATTCTTTGTTAAGGACGATTCACCGTTACCTTCCGTTTATGCCTGCAAAACCTTTTTTGCGCTACAATATTCCGACTTTTCATTATTTAAAAAATGTTCGTTGTCCTATAAAAATTATTCACGGAAGTGATGACAAACTCGTTCCAATAAGCACTGCAGTTGATTTGTCAGAAATTAATCCCGAATTGACTAGGCTTTACGTGATTTTGAGAGCAGGACACATCAACGTACATCAGTTTGAAGAATATCACCGAGTGATGGAGGAGATTTTTGAGGAAAGAAAAGTCTTCATCAATGCCGAAACAACGAGTTTGGGTTATTCGCACAGGAAGTAATTATCATCACTGATGAATGATGAATAATGAATGATGAATGATGAATAGATGATGGATGATTTATTTTTGCTGAAAGCCAATTGCCGAAACCCAAAAGCATTTGCTATCTTTGCACAATGTCCGAATTACTCAAATATTTTCAGGAAAAAGTGGTTTTTTTGCCGGTTATTTTGCCAAATGACCACACTTACGATTTTGAAAATGATTTTGAGGAATATCTTTGGGACACTCCTTTTGATGGGAAAATCAATGTGCTTCATTTCAGGATTAAAAATCCAAAAGGAGTCATCGCCTACTTCCACGGAAATGCGGATAATCTTCACCGATGGGGAAAAATTGCAGTGGATTTTACGAAATTTGGATATGATGTTTTGGTGATGGACTATCGTGGTTACGGAAAAAGTTCAGGCCCAAGAAATGAGGAATACCTTTATTCTGATGCTCAATTTTTTTATGATTTTGCCAAGGAAAATTATGGCGAGAACAAGATTATTGTGTACGGAAGAAGTTTAGGCGGCGCATTTGCAACAAAAATTGCAGGAGAAAACCAGCCAAAAATGGTGATTTTAGAAGCCACCTTTTACAATCTTCAAGACATTGTAAACCGTTGGTTGCCGGGAAAAGTCACCGACAAAGTTTCCCCGAAGATGACTTATCACTTTCTCTCTAACCAAAATATTCTAAAAATAAAAGTTCCGCTTTATCATTTTCATGGAACGAAAGATTCAGTTGTTCCTTTAAAATCGGGGAAAAAACTGTTTGAGGTTTTCGAAAAGGAACATCCGAAAATTCCAAAAAAATTTATTGAAATTAAAGGCGGAACGCATGAAGACTTGATTAAATATGATGAGTTTGTAGAAGAAATGAAGAAAATATTATAATAAAAAGGTGAATAATCAATTTCTTCGGGTCAATTTGCTTCGCAATGAATTTGATAACCTAACTTGGAACCTGAAACTTAAAACTTGGAACAAACAAAAACAAGCTACATCAAATAACATTAAACCAATTCAGACAAAATTTTCCTAATGCTTGATTTCTGCGCCATCGATTTTGAAACCGCCACTCATGAACGAAACTCTGCTTGTGAAATGGGAATCTGCGTGGTAGAAAATGGCGAAATTGTGGAAACCAAGACTTGGCTCATTAAACCGCCGAGTTTTCCCTATTTTCATCCAAGAAATATTGATGTTCACGGAATTACACCCGAAGATGTTCAGGATTCACCCACGTTTGAAGACATTTGGCACGAAGCCGAAAATTTGATGTACGGAAACTTGATGATTGCGCATAACGCCGGATTTGACGCGGGAGTTTTGCGCGGCTGTCTAGATTACTACGGATTTTTTAAACCAAAACTCAATTATCTTTGCTCGATTTCTTTAGCCAAAAAATCTTGGAAAAATCTGCCGAAATATGGATTGAAAAGTTTGGCAGAACAACACCAAATTTCTTTCAACCATCACCGAGCAGGAGACGATGCGGAAGTTTGCGCTAAAATTTCACTTCTTGCTTTTCAGAAATTAATGTTGACAAGAAATGACGAAGTTCGGGATGTTTTGAAGAAAAATTTGAAAGTTTTATAATTGTTTTAACCAAAAACAAGTTGCTAAAATTATTTAAACTATCTTTGCAGCACAAAATTCCTTCTTCGCGGAAGGATTTTTTATGAACGTAGTCATTCTTGATGAATCCGATTTCTTTTCGGAGCTGAAAATTCTTTTTCATTCATTTCTTCGTTACATTAAAAGAATGACATGAGTTTCATTTTTAATAAAAAAAACATTTCATTTGAATTTTACCGACTTAAAACTAATCGAACCTATCGCGAAAGCGTTACAGGAGGAAGGTTACACGCAACCAACCCCAATTCAGCAAAAAGCAATTCCCAACATTTTACAAGGCAGAGATTTGCTCGGAACCGCACAAACCGGAACCGGAAAAACGGCTGCATTTGCTATTCCAATTTTACAGAATCTGACTGAAAAGAATGTCAGAAACAACCAAATTAAAGCTTTGATTTTAACGCCGACAAGAGAATTGGCGATTCAGATTGAAGAAAGTTTTAACGCTTACGGAAGACATTTGAGATTGAGAAACCTCGTTGTTTTCGGCGGTGTGAAACAAGGAGCGCAAGAAGCGTCTTTGAAAAAAGGCGTCGATATTTTGGTGGCTACTCCGGGAAGATTGCTCGACTTTATCTCGCAGGGAATTATTTCTTTGAAAAATTTGGAAATTTTCGTTCTTGATGAAGCCGACAGAATGCTCGACATGGGATTTGTTCACGATGTGAAAAGGATTGTGAAGCTTTTACCACCAAAAAGACAGACTTTGTTTTTCTCGGCGACTTTTCCCGATGAAATTAAAAACTTGGCGGATTCGATTCTAAATAATCCTGTGAAAGTTTCTGTTGCGCCCGTTTCTGCAACTGCGGACACGATCCAGCAGAAAGTATATTTTGTGGAAAAAGATGACAAACTCGATTTGTTGACGCATATTCTTCAGAACGATATTTCAGATTCCGTTCTCGTTTTTTCAAGGACGAAACATGGAGCAGATAAAATTGCGAGAAAACTACAAAAACACAAAATTTCTGCGGAAGCAATTCACGGAAATAAGTCTCAAAATCAAAGACAAAACGCTTTAACCAACTTTAAATCAGGAAAATCGAGAGTTTTGGTTGCCACCGATATCGCAGCAAGAGGAATCGATATTGATGAACTGAAATACGTGGTAAACTTCGAACTTTCCGATGTTTCCGAAACTTATGTTCACCGCATTGGTAGGACAGGAAGAGCCGGTGCAGAAGGAAAATCGATTTCTTTTGTTGATGGTTTGGATTTGATTAACCTGAAAAATACGGAGAAACTGATTGGAAAAAAAATTCCGGTAGAGAAAGACCACCCGTTTCACACCGATGATTTGGTAGTGACAAAGAGAGATTCAAACAATAAACCTTTTGTTCCAAAGCCGAAACCACAATCGAAGGAAAATATTGGCTATAAGAAACCGAAAAACAAAGGGTTTTTTAGGAAGAAATAAATTATCCCTTCTTAATCTGCGTCATCTGCTAAATCTGCGAGAAAATAGTCGCTCGCAGATTTAGCGGATTTCGCAGATTTCTATTTTGAGTTGAAAATACGATTCGCGTTTTCTGTGGTAATTCTATCGATTTCTGAAAAATCTTTTCCATAAATATTGACGAGTTTTCCGACCACCAAATCCAAGTACGAACTTTCATTACGTTTGCCTCGGTGTGGAACTGGAGCGAGATAAGGTGAATCGGTTTCTAACACGATTTTTTCTAAAGGAATTTCATGCAGAAACTGGTCTATCTTGCCGTTTTTAAAGGTCACTACTCCACCAATTCCAAGCAGAAAGTTTAAGTCGATTGCATGTTTTGCCTGTTCTAAATTCCCTGAAAAACAGTGAAAAATTCCACGTAATTTTGGATGTTTTTTTCTTTCTAAAACCTCAAAAACCTCATCGAAACTTTCGCGGGTGTGAATCACGATGGGCAAATCTTTTTCAATCGCCCAATCAATTTGTTTTTCGAATGCCTTAACTTGAATATCCAAAGTCGTTTTGTCCCAATATAAATCAATCCCAATTTCACCAATTGCCGGAAAACTTCTTTGATTCAAATAACTTGCAACAATTTGCAGTTCGTTTTCCCAAGTTTCGGGTTTTACGTAACAAGGATGAAGTCCAATCATTGAAAAAATTTGATCGGGATATTCCTTCTCTAAATCCAACATTTTTTCGTGATGTTCAGAATCGATTGCAGGAAGATAAAATTTTGAAACGCCTTTATTAATGGCTCTTTCAATCATTTCCTTTCTGTCGTGGTCGAATTCTTCGGAGTATAGGTGAGTGTGTGTATCAATCATAAAATCGGTGCAGGATGCAAGGTTTAAGTTTAAAAATTCGTTTGAAATTTTACTATAAATTCATTTTCATCAATAAGTCGGTTTGAACATCTTTTCCAAGTACGAAATCGTGTTTGCTGTAAACTTCAAAACCGTTTTTCCCGTAGAATTTCAGGGCTCGTTCGTTGTGTTCCCAAACTCCAAGCCAAATGAATTCTGCTTTTTTTTCTTTGGCAATTTGAATGGAATGGTCTAGAAGAAGTTGACCGATTTTCATTCGCAGAAATTCTTTGCGAACATATATTCTTTCGATTTCAATTGAATTTTCATTTTTGTTTTCGGTTTGTGAATTTCCTGAATTTAGTTTTAAATATCCTAAAATTTCATCCTTGTTTTCGGCAAAATAAAATTCGGATTCAGGATTATCTAATTCGGATTGTAATTGCTCTTCGCTTAAGTTTTCAGAAAGATATTTTTGCATATCTTCTTCGAAATTAACTTCCTCGAAAGTTTCGGTAAACGTTTGACGACTGATTTTTACTAAATCTGTTAAATCTACGCTTGTAATTTTTCTAACTTTAATTTCTCCCATTTTTTTAAGTTTTGGCTAAAGCCAATAGAACTTTTCTTACATAAAACGGACTTAAGTCCGTTCCTGTTGAATCAATTACGATATCAATCTGTTTATTGTTCCAATGGCTTCAGCATTGGCTATTGATTTCGCCACTTCGTGGCTTTAATAGAAATTCATCACAGACTTTTCGTGGAAAAAATTTCCCTATTGACTTTTAATTATTGTTGTAAAAATAGGATGCTTTACTTTGGTTTGTTGCAATGCAATTCTTCCTTTCAAATTTTCTAGAAATTCCTGGTATTTGGGATTTTTTTCATCGAAAGTTCGGTGTTCCAAAGACTTTGCAATTTTGAAGTTTTCAGTAATGAATTCTTTGGTTTCATCTGTGAAAAACGCGTTTCCAAACTTTTTCCAAATGTATTGAACCGCCTGTGAATTGGGGTGAATCATGTCGTCTTTGTAAAAACGGTAATCCCGCAAATCATCCATCAAAATCTCATAAATCGGGAGATAATAACAGTTTTCAAACTGCGGCAAAATTTCATGAATGGCGGAAATAAGTTTGGCTTTACTCAAATTATTTTCAACCATCCCGTCTTTGGTGTGACGAACCGGCGAAACAGTGAACAAAATCTGCACTTCTTTTTTGCAGATATCTTTTAAAAGGGTAACTGTTTCGTAAATGGAATCGGTCAATTCAAGATTTGTTAGAAGTCGTTTTTCAAAAAACTTTCCGGGAATTTTGTGGCAGTTTGCCACCAATTTTTTCTTGGGTAAAAATTCGTAGACAAAAGAAGTTCCGTACGTGATAATGACCCAATCCGTATTTTGTAGGAAGAGATTCGCATCCTCAATTTTGGTGTTGATTTTCTCTAAAGTTTGATGCGCAAACCTCGAATTAAAACTGGTGTGATGGTCGAGCGAAATCACTTCTTCATTGTAACTGATTAAATCTTCTTCGGTATAAAACTGCGAATCGTGGAGTTTTTTAATGGAATTATTAATCGAAAATGGATTGAAAATCGTTCCAAATGGATTATTGAAAGTTTGAATCTGCCCCGTTTTAAGGAGGTCAGAAATCTCCGTAGAAAAGCACGAACCGATTGAAAATATTTGGTCTTCAACTTCAATTTTTTTGGATGAGTTTTCGATGTTTACTTCGGTGCGAAATTTCATAACTCGTTTACTACCTCTTCAAAAATTTGTCAAATTTTTGCCTCCCCTTCAAAGAGGGGGAATAGTCTCGGTAGATTTTGGATATTTTTATAATTTAAGATTCCCTTCTCAATAAATAGTTCGCCAATTCGATGAACGGTTTTTTCTTTTCATCGGGAACATTGATTTTATTAAGGTAATGTTGCGCAATCTCATTATGCTTTTGAATCAAATGAAGCGTTTTTTCATCCACTTTCGTACGGCGGAAAATCTTTTCTACACTGTAAATTTTATCAACATTATCCGTCTTTTTGGAGTACCAGTAATCGAGTTCTTTACGCTCCTCTTCCGTTCCGTTTTCTTTGGCTAGAAGGTAGAGAACGGTTTTTTTATTTTCCACGATATCACCTGCATGCTGTTTCCCAAACTGTTCCATGTTTCCGAAAACATCCAAATAATCATCCATAATCTGGAAAGCGATTCCGACATGTTTCCCGAAATTGAAAATGGCTTTCGCATCCTTAAAATCGGCACCTGCAATCAAAGCTCCTATTTCAAAAGAAGAAGCACTTAAAATTCCGGTTTTGTAGGTAATCATTCGGATATAATCGCTGAAGGTTACATCTTCCTGCGTCTCAAAATTGATGTCGTATTGCTGTCCTTCACAAAGTAAAAGTCCGGTATGTGTAAAAACTCGAACACAGGCTTTAAAAAGATTGGGCTCCAAGTCCTCGAAAAATTTATAGGCTTTGAAAAGCAATGCATCGCCGGAAAGAATTCCTACATTAATTCCGTGTAAAGTATGGATGGTGGGTTGGTTTCTGCGAAGCGGCGCCTCATCCATAATATCATCGTGAATCAGCGTGAAATTGTGGAAAAACTCTATAGCTAAAGCAGGTTTCAATGCTTTCTCGATATTTCCGTTGAACATATCATTCGCCATTAAAACCATGATCGGTCGAAGTCTTTTCCCGCCGTGAGAAATAATGTAATTCATCGGCGCATAAAGTTCTTCCGGCTTATCCTTGAACATGTATTTATCAACCGCTTTGGCTACGATTTCCTGATATTCATCTAAAAATTGCATAAATTTTTCTGTTTTTACAAAAGTACGATTTTAATCATTTTTTATGGAATTTAAAGCATAAAAAAACCACTTCCGTGGAAATGGTTTTAGAAATAATATTGATTTTTTTATCTTACTAAAATAACAATCAAATAAGTAATTCCCGCTACAATTGCAGAAATCGGAATAGTTAAAATCCATGCCCACAAAAGACTTACCGTGATTCCCCAACGAACTGCGGAAACTCTTTTGGTTAAACCAACCCCGATAATTGCACCAGTAATAGTATGCGTTGTAGAAACTGGAATTCCCAAATGTTCTGTCAAAAATAAAGTAATTGCACCTGCTGTTTCTGCACTTACTCCTTCAAGAGGCGTTACTTTGGTGATTCTTGTTCCCATTGTTTTCACGATTTTCCAACCGCCGCTCATTGTTCCTAATGCAATCATCAAGAATGAAGTGAAAGGAACCCAAAAATAGTGCTCCACGAAATAGGTAAACTGATGCGAACCGTCTAATGCAAGATAAACCGGGTCGTGCAACATTTGAACATGATAATAAATCACTGCTGCACCAATAATACCCATTACTTTTTGAGCATCGTTTGTACCATGTCCCAAACTGAAAAGTGCGGAAGAAACCAACTGCAGTTTTTTGAAAATATTATCTGCTTTTCTCGGGCTTGAGTTTTTTGCGATATATACAATAATCAAAGTGATAATGATCGAAATAATCATCCCAATAACCGGCGCCAAAAAGATGAAAAGGAATATTGGAATTACTTTTTCGTACTTGACGACATTTTGGGTAAATAATTGTTGGAAAGCGAGTTTGAGTTTTTCAAAAATTCCCAAATCAGGCTGTGCTATAGCAATTGCGTGATAATCGGAAACCAAAGCGTACATTAATGCCGCTCCCAAAAACCCTCCAATCAAAGTATGTGAGGATGAAGACGGTATTCCAAACCACCATGTTAATAAATTCCATGCGATTGCTGCGATTAATCCTGCAAAAATTACTTCAAGATTGATGAAATCTTCATTAACGGATTTCGCAATCGTATTACCGATTTTAAATTCTCCAATAACATAAGCTGCGAGGAAAAATGCGGCAAAATTCCAAACTGCAGCCCAAAGAACTGCTTGAAAAGGTGTTAAAACTTTAGTGGAAACAATGGTCGCAATGGAATTCGCGGCATCATGAAAACCGTTGATATAATCGAAAATTAATGCTAAAACAATAATGACGACCAATAATATAGGTAAATCCATTCTTTAATTTTTTTGATTCTGAATAGATTAAGCGTATTTGATGACGATGCTTTCAATGGTGTTTGCAACGTCTTCTGCTTTGTCGGTCACCGTTTCAAGATATTCTAGAACTGATTTAATTTTGATGATGTTGATGGCATCTTCAGTCTCGAAAAGCTTCACAGTTGCCTGACTTAAAACATCGTCTGCAATATTTTCGTAAGAATTGATTTTGATGCAAGATTCCTTAACTTCTTTCGGGTTCTTAAAATCTTTCAGGTTTCTAATAGCGTTCTCAATTTCCTGACAAGATTTGTAAATCAACAGTGAAAACTCTGTATATGCAGGATTTAAGGGCGTTTTATATAAATAAATATATTTTGCCGAAGCGTACATGAAATCTGCAATATCATCCAATCCGCTTGCTAAATAATTAATGTCCTCTCTATCAAACGGAGTAATGAAATTTTCGCCCAACTGTACAAAAATTTCGTGGGTGAGGTCATCGAGTTTGTGTTCGTAATCGCTCATGTGAGTCAGCATTGTTTCGTCATTCATATCGAAATCCATCAATCCTTCGTGGAATTCTTTCGACATTGCGGTAAGTGCTTCTGCCACTTTTTGAAACAATACAAAAAATACTTTGTCTTTTGGTTGGAATGCCTTAAAAATGTTTCCGATTCCCATTTTTTAGAGTTTATAATTAGTGGTGCAAATTTCCGAAAAAGAGACACAACTTTCGCAATTTAATGTTAAGTTTTATTAACATTGAGTTAAAAGATTGCGTTTTTATAACCTGAATAAATTTGTCTGAAATCTGGAATTTTCTTTTCCCCACACTAAAGGGTGTAAAATTTCTCAAAAAAAAATCAGTCTTGAATATCAAAACTGATTTTAATTATTTTATTGGAAAGGTTAGTTTGCTACTTCCGCCCTCATTTCTTTTCCTTTGAATTTTTGAGTCTGCAAACCTCTCAAAACTTCGTCTTTAAAGGATTTTTCTACTTCAAAGAATGAGAATTTCTCTAAAATTTCGATGTCACCAATATCGGGACGCTTCTTTGATTTGGAAGTTGCCTTGTTCAAAATTTCAAGCATATCCATTTTCTTCAAATTGTCGCGTTTTCCTAGGTTGAAGAAAAATCTTGTCATGTCGCCACTGTTTCTTCTGGGTTTTCTTTCGCGAGATTCGCCTCTTCCGCCTTCTCTTCTGTCGCCTCTGTCGCGGTCTCTTCCTCTTCCGTCTCGATCTCTACCACGATCTCTTCTACTTTCTCTGCCTTCGTCGGTGTTGAATTTTTGGTCCGCCAAATCATTTTTGTCTTTGTAATAAAGCGCCAAATCTCTTAATTGCAACTGAAGCAACTGATGAACCAATTCTTCTTTAGAAAATGCCGATAAATCTGGAATTAACTCATCATCAAAATCGAAAACGTTTTCATGTTCTGTAAATAATTTTTCAAAAACACCTCCAACTTGAGCTTTTATAATCGCATCACCCGTAGGAATTTTCTTTTCCTGAATATCAATTTTAGTAGAAGATTTAATCTGCTTTAATTTTCTTGATTCTTCAGGTTTAATCAATGCCATTGAAATTCCATCTTTCCCTGCTCTACCTGTTCTTCCGCTTCTGTGGACGAAAACTTCAGGATCATCCGGAAGTGAATAATGGATTACGTGCGTCAAAGAATTCACATCCAAACCTCTTGCGGCAACGTCTGTCGCCACCAAAATGTCGATGTTTTTCAAACGGAACTTCTTCATCACCGTATCTCTTTGGGCTTGTGACAAATCGCCGTGAAGCGCATCTGCTGCATAACCGTTCTGCATCAAGAAATCGGCAACTTCTTGTGTTTCCATTCTTGTTCTACAAAAAATAATCGAGTATTGATTAGGGTTTGCGTCGATTAATCTTTTCAACGCCTCCTTTTTGTGACGGTAACCAACCACGTAATATTCGTGCTTGATGTTTTTCTTCACTTCATTAATGGAACCAACAGAAATTCTGTGCGGATTCGTTAAATAATTTTTAGAAATTCTTTCCACCTCTTTATTCATCGTTGCTGAGAACAATAAAGTTTGTTTCGTTTCCGGTGTTTCTCTTAAAATGGTTTCCAAATCATCTTTGAAACCCATGGAAAGCATTTCGTCTGCCTCATCCAAAACCAACCAATGAATTTCAGAAAAATCGAGGGCTTTTCTGTTAATCAAATCGATCACACGTCCCGGAGTTCCCACAATAATTTGCGGTTTCTCTCTCAAGGAGCGGATTTGGTCGGTAATACTGCTTCCACCATAAACCGCAGTGGTTTTGATGTTTTGCATGTATTTCGAGTAATTTTTAATGTCTTTGGTAATTTGCAAACAAAGTTCTCTTGTAGGACACAGCACCAAAAGTTGGATTTTGCGACTCCCGTCGTCAATCATATCCAAAATCGGAAGCGAAAATGCTGCTGTTTTGCCTGTTCCTGTCTGCGCAAGTGCGATGAGATCGCGAATATCTGAAGAGATAAAAGGAATAGTCTGTTTTTGGATTTCTGTAGGACTTGTAAAGCCCAATTCGCCAATTGCCTTCAATAGATCAGGACTTAGATTGGTCTCCGTAAATAAATTCATGTAAATGATCGTCTAATAATTCGGCGGCAAAGATACGTTTTTTATTTTTGATAATTTTATGGGGCTTTCATTAAATTTTTGTTAAATGAAATCAGTTCATTATCTGAAGTTGATTTTTCCTTAAATTTGATTTTAATAATATTGAATTTATGAATCCCAAAATAGAAAATTCTACCCTAAAATTCCTGAAAGATTTAGCCAAAAACAACAACCGCGATTGGTTTACGGAAAACAAGGAGAAATATGTTGCAGCAAATGAAAACATAGTCAATTTTGTTGAAGACCTCATTGAAAAAATTGCAGAATTTGATGAAGAAATTGGAAAACTTGCTGCGAAAAAATCTTTGTTCAGAATTTACCGAGATACAAGATTTTCTAAAGATAAAACACCTTACAAAACCAATATCGGAGCAAGTTTGGGAATGGGAAAAGGAAATCGGGTTTCAGGATATTATCTACATATTGAACCGGGAAAATCGTTTTTAGCGGGCGGAGTTTATCAACCCGAAAGTTCAGTTTTAAAGCAAATCAGAAAAGAAATTTCAATGAACGGAAAAGATTTTCTGAAAATTCTTGAACAAGACGATTTCAGGCATCACTTTCGTGGATTGAGCGTTGAAAATAAGTTACAGAAAGTTCCGCAAGGTTTTGAAAAAGACGATGCGATGGCGGAATATCTGAAACTGAAAAGTTTTGTGGTGATTCATCCGATTTCAGATTTGGATTTAACGGATGAAAATGCAACTGAAAATTTTGCGAAAATTTACAAATCAATCAAACCGTTGAATGATTTTCTGAGTGCGCCGTTCTTATAAAAATTGCCACGAATGCAGGAATAATTAATTGCTTTTTTATTTCTGCGTTCGTGGCAAACAAGCTTATTTTAGTTTTAACAAATCAATCGCTTTCTGAATTTCAGGATCATTTGGATTGATGGAATAATAATTTGCAATTCCTCCTTTTTGGTCAATCACCATAAATCTCGGAACCCAATTTAAGTCGATATAATTATTGAAATTATTTTTCCAACCTTCATCAAACCAATAATTTTCGTTCGCTGAAATATTATATTTTTCAAGTCCTTTTTTCCATTGTTCATGACTACGGTCGAGCGAAAAATAAACGAAATCAATTTCAGGATTTTTCTCTTTCAACTCTTTTGTGGAAGGAAGCGCGAGAATACAGTCTCTGCACCAACTTGCCCAAAAATCAATAATTAAAATTCTTCCTTCATGCTTTTTAATGACGTCGGAAACGGAAAGTTTTTTACCATCAAGCGAAACTATTTTTTGAGCAAGAGCTTCTTTAGAAAAGGCTTTTTTATTTTCCGTTGGAACTTTTTGTCCGAAAGCGCTTATTGTAAAAAGTAATAATATGAAACTTATTGATTCTTTCATTTCTAAATTTTCTCAAACAAAACGATGAAAAATTCTGTATCAATCAACGCTTTTCCATTCTCGACCTTTGTAGTCTTTCCTGAATAAGCATCACGCAGTTTTGTTCCGTTTTGGAAAAGCCCATCAACGGAAACTTCCTTTAATCCTGATTTCAAATCCAATCCAACTAAAACTTTATCATTATTATAAGTTCTTGTAAACCAATACGGTGACGCAGAAATCATTTGATGAACTCCCGCTCCAACTGATGGATGATTAGCTCTGAATTTTCCTAATTTTTGGTAATGTTCCAATAATTTTTTTGTTCCCGAATTGTATTGCACGTCGCTCCAATTCATGTTGGAACGAAGAGTTGCATCTCCTTCTGCTCCACTTATTGTTAAATTTCTTGCGGTTTCATCTCCATAATAAATCTGCGAAATTCCAGGAGCGAGCAAAAGTTTGGTTCCTGCTTCATAAGTTCTTTTTCGCTCTTTATCGAAAGGCCAACCGTCGTCGTGAGAAGTTAAATAATTCATCACCGTTTTACCGTTTAAATCGGAATGAAGAAGTTTAGAATAATTTGAAAACAGCTCTTCATAAGATTTGTTCGCATCTCCCTTAAAATCAAAATTAATCAAACCTTTAAAACCATTTTGATAATAATTCACCTTTTTATCACCGAAATCGTAAATCTGTTTGTGTGAAATTCCGTAACCGTAAACTTCACCAACTGTGAAAAATAAATTATTGTCGAGCACTTTTGACGAATTGTTTCTTTTGTAAATGTCAAAAGCTTCCTGACAAATTTTTTGGAAATCTTTCCAAACATCCTCATTGGTATGTTTCACGGTATCAACACGATATCCATCAATTCCAAATTCCTGCACGTAATCAGCGAGCCATTTCATGATGTAATATTTCGGCGCTTTCGGATAACCTGTTCTTGCAAAAAACTCGTTTAAGGATTTCATTTCCGCATCGTATCTTCCTTCCTTTTTCCACTTTTCAACCAACATTGGTGGAAGTTCAGCGGGAGCATTTGATTCGGTCAAAATATCCGGTAGATTCGCCACCAAAGTACACGCAGTCGTATTTTCGAAATTATTGTACTTACATTGCGGCGAAGTTCGAACCCAAGAATTTGGATAAACAGGATCGACTTCTGTAACGGGACCTGTATGATTTACAACGGCATCCAAAACGACTCTAATTCCTTTTGCGTGGGCTTTTTCCACCAATTCTTTTAGGTCGGCCTTTGTTCCAAAATTCGGGTCAAGTTCCGTCCAATCTTTTGCCCAATATCCGTGGAAACCGTAAGTTTTTCCTGTTCCTTCATTGGTTGCGCTGTGAATTTGTTCCACAAGCGGCGTCATCCAAATGGCATTGATTCCTAAATCCGTAAAATAATTTTCATCAATTTTTTGAATAATTCCACGCAAATCGCCTCCTTCAAAACCTCTCAAAACAGCAGCTTTTTCCGTTCTTTCGAAATTAATATCGTTGGATTTGTCGCCATTTTGAAAACGGTCCGTCAACAAAAAATAGAGATTTGCACCTTCCCAAGTGAAAGGTTGTTTTTTGGTATTATGAACAGAACCACAAGAAGTTAATAACGCAAAACCTGCGATAAAAAGGATTTTTTTCATTTTTTTAATTTTTATAAAATGGAAGTTTTTATCTTAATGTATTATGAATAAAACCTTAAGAAAGCCCCACATTTGCTTATTATTCGACTGATAAAGTTAAAACAAAATCGGCTGTACAAAAAATCATTTTCCATCGTACATTCAATTTAACATATATTTAACATAAATTTATATCTTTGTTTTCCTTAACCCAAAAGATTCATGACGCTTTATCAAAAAATAGCCGAAAAATTACAGTTTATATCACCCGAATTTTATAAAAAAAGGTATTTCAAAAAATTGGAAGAACTTTCTGCGGACAACTTTTCGGAAAAAAATATGGAGCCCGAATTGCTTTGGATTAAAGATTATATCCCAAAAGCTGCTGTATTTTTCGATATTGGAGCCAATGTGGGAACTTATCTTTTTCGTCTTGAAAAACGACTTTCTCCTCATCAAATTTACGCCTTCGAACCCAATCCGAAACTCTATTTCCGTTTGAAAAGAATTTTTCCCGAAATGCATATTTACCGACTGGCTCTGTCGGATAAAAATGAAACAGCTGATTTTAAAATCCCTGTAATCAACGGTGAAACCTACAATTCCCGCGGAACTTTGCACACCCAATTTTTCGAAAATGGCGAAGAAAATCATTTCACGGAAAAAGTGAAAGTAATGAAATTGGATGATTGGGCAGGACTTGAAAACCTAAAACGTCTCGATTTCATTAAAATTGATGTGGAAGGTAACGAGATGGAAACTTTGCGTGGCGCAGAAAAAACAATTAAAAAATTCAAACCCGTTTTGATGGTGGAAATGGAACAACGCCACCATGAAAAACCTTTACAGGAAATGGTTTCCGAAATTGAGAATTGGAATTACACCGCTCATTTTCTGAACCGCGAAAACTTCCGGTTGCAAAAAATTGAAGATGATTTTTATGAAATTCAAAAGGAAAATGAGTTGATCAATAAAAATCAGTACATCAACAATATTATTTTCGTACCGAATTACCAAAAAAAACACGATAAATGAGTGTTGTAGCGCGACAAGGCTTCAAATATTCTTTAATTGGATATTTCGGGTTTTTGCTCGGAACCTTTTCTGCGATTTTCATATTTCCGAGAGATATGGAATTCTACGGGAAACTGCGCTACATTATGCCGACTGCGGAAATGCTTTTGCCCATCGTGGTTTTCGGGCTTTCTTTTTCTAATGTGAAATTTTTCCATCAAACCCAAAAAGACGGAAAAAATCAAAATTTTTTGAGTTTGTCTTTGCTGGGAATTGGAGTTAATTTCCTGATTTTCACGATTTTATTTTTTGGATTTTTCCTAATTTTCCCTCAATTTAAAAGTTTGGAACTATGGAAAATGAAAAGGTTGATTTTGCCTCTTATCTTCATTCTTGCACTTTCGGCGGTTTTCAATAAATACATTTCCAATTTTAAGAGAATCGTTGTTCCCAATATTTTTGAGAATTTAATGCCGAAACTCGCTAATTTAGGCGCTTTCTGTTTGTTCTTCTTTATCGGGGTTTCAGAAAAAGGTTCTTACGCGTTTTTCTTCGGAATGTTTTTGCTTTCGTTTTTAGGCTATATTTTCTATGCCAATAAACTTGAAAAAATCACACCCGATTTCAGTACCGACTATATTAAAAAAGACAATTTGTGGCAAGAAGTCTTGAATTACAGTTTCTTCGGATTTCTAGGAAATATCGGCAATTACATCGCTTTCAGAGTGGATAACTTCATGATTGGCGAATTTTTGAACTTCGAGGAAAACGGAGTTTACAGCATTATTTTGTCGGTACTTTCTTTCATCATGATTCCACAAATGGGTTTGTTCAACATTTCCGCACCAATCATCAATAAAACCATTGCAGAAAACGATTTCGACGAACTCGACCGTTTCCACAAAAAGACTTCACTGACATTGTTTTTCTTGGGAGCAGTTCTATTTGCCTGTATTTTGGTGGGATTTCCTTATTTATGCGACTTCATTAAAAACGGCGACCAACTTCGAAAAGCGGAACCTGTTGTTTGGATTCTTGGTTTTGCGATGCTTTTTGATTTGGCGACGGGTTTTAACGGACATATTATTTCCCTTTCCAACCATTACCGTTTCAATATTATCGTGATGCTTTTCTTGGCGATTACGACGATAGTTCTCAACTGGATTTTCCTCACCAAAACAACTTTTGGAATCATGGGAATCGCAATGGCAACCGCAATTTCGCTCACTTTGTTCAACATCATTAAAATTGTTTTTAATTACATAAAATTCAAAGTTTCACCATTAAGTATTGAAATGATTTACGCCGCAATTATTTGTACTTTGGCGATTACTTTGGCGATTATCTTACCGAATTTTAAAAGCAGTTTGGCGAATTTAATTTTTAAGCCAGGTTTAGTTTTGGTGATCATTTTTGCGGGAAATTATTTTATGAAAATTTTTCCTGTGGAAGATTATTTGAACAAGAAATTCTTTCAGAGTTTATTTAAATTTTAAATTAGCGTTTTCAAAACATTTTCTAATTCCCTTCTGATCTTTTCTTTGTTGAAATTTTCTTGGAAGTTGTAAGAATTTTCTCCGTTAAAATCTAAAATTTCATTCGTTCGATTTCTATTTTCGTTGATTATAAAATCCAAATCTGAATGATAATTTGCGGGAAAGAAAGCGAATTTACCATATTTAATGGCATCGCCAATATTTCCCGACATTTTGGTTTTCCCGTAAGTTTCATTGTTGCTGAAAAATTCTGTTTCTTGCTGAATGGGACACCACAAAACGTCGGCTTTGTTCATCCATTCATCAAAAATGGGTTGCGGAACTTTTTCAGTAAAATATTTGATGGATAGATTTTCAGGACTTGAATTCTCGAAATTTTCTAACCAATGAAGTTCTTTTCCTTTGGCTTTGCCGAGAAAAATGATTTCAAAATTCTTAACCAACATTTCGGTGCTTCGCACCTCCTCTTCAGACACGGCATCTTCTACCAACATTTCGCGGCTTCGCCGCTCCACCTCCACCTTTTGATTTACAATTTCTAAAACCCTTTTATAATCTCTCCTTGCTTGCGAAACTGCACCTGGAATGACAATGGTGAAATTTTCAGAGGCAGACTTTTCATTAAACTTATTAAAAAATAAAGGAAGAAATTTGAAGTTTTGCTGAACTAAACTTTTATCCAAAACCAAAAGACTTTTCGCCTTTTTGTAAACATCGGTTGCAGAAAGTAAATCCTCTTTCAACAGGAGTTTTAACCGATATTTAAAATCCTTTCTAAAGATATTTTTAAAGAGTTGAAGTTTAGAAATTTTAGTAAAATTCAAGTTGTGAACAATTATCGCTGTATTGCAATTTTTACAAATATTCTCAAAAACATTGAAATAGCGATGAACCGTTCCAATGATGACCAAATCATAATTATTTCCTTTCAACTGATTCAGAATCTCTGAATTTTCCGTTAGAAAAATGTTGAATTGATGTTTTCCAATCGTCTTTAAAACTTTTTCAGAGAAATAATAATCTACCTCAAACTCTTTGGAATCATTCATTAATTCCATAAAGTTTGCCGCAATTTCAGCGTGGGTGTCGAGTTCGATAAAGGCTATTTTTTTTAAATTCAAATTCAACTTTATTTAATTTTTGGCATCTTCAACAATATTTTTTGCTTCACCAATTTTAAATTCTCTTTTGAAAAAATACACTTTTTTTCCGCTACTCCAAGTTTCCAAAACCTTTGTATTCAAAATTTCAGTTTCGGGAATCGTCATTAAATTTTGATTCAAAATAATAAAATCCGCCGATTTTCCGACTTCCAAACTACCCAATTCATTTTCCTGAAATGCTGCTTTTGCCGCCCAAATTGTCATTCCACGAATGGTTTGTTGCCTTGTCAATGCGTTTTCTTTCTGAAAACCGTTGGCTGGAAAATTTTTAGAATCTTTTCTTGCCACCGCCGCTAAAAATGTTTTAAAAGGATTGATTTCTTCCACTGGAAAATCGGTTCCCAGAGGAAGCCAACCGTTTTGTTTCAGCAAATCTTCATAAGCGTAGGAATATTTCAGGCGCTCTTTCCCCAATCTTTCTTCCGCCCAATACATATCGGAAGTCGCGTGAGTTGGCTGCACAGAAGGAATGATGGAATATTTCGCAAACAGATTGAAATCGTTTTTATCGACAATTTGCGCATGTTCGATTCTCCATCTTCTGTTATTTTTAATGCCTAAAACATCACCATAAATTTGAAGAATCGTCCGGTTCGCAGAATCTCCAATCGCGTGAGTGCACATTTGAAGGTCGCTATTTTTGAGTTTTTTGGCTAAATTTTCGAAATGTTTTCTCTCGCTCAACAAAAACCCTTTCCAATCTTTTTTGTCGGAATAATCGTGGATGAGACACGCTCCTCTCGAACCAAGCGCACCATCTGAATACACTTTAAATCCTCCAACCGTAATATTTTTATTGGTATATCTTCCTTTTTTTACCCAACGGTCGTAATAATTAGGATTGTCTTCAAGCAATGCGAAGATTTTCATCTGAAGTTTATTCTGCGACTGTGCCTTTTCCAAAAGCGACAAAGTATGCTCCGTAATTCCGCAATCGTGAAGTGAAGTCAAGCCATACGAAAAGCATTCTTTTTGCAGTTCTCCAAAATAATTAATCGCCATTTCATCGCTGATTTGCGGCAAATGTTTTTCCACCAAAAGCATCGCATTATCAATTAAAACTCCGGTAAGTTTGCCGTTTTTTTGTTCAATTTCACCGCCGTTCAGTTTCGTGTTTAAATCAATTCCCGCAATATCGAGGGCTTTTTGATTTGCAATTGCAGCGTGACCATCGATTCGCTTTAAATAAACAGGACGGTTCGGGAAAAGTTGGTCGAGTTTTTCCTTGTTTGGAAATTCTTTTATGGGCCAATCATTTTGGTCCCAACTTCTGCCGTAAAGCCATTCCATTGGTGCGTTTTTGGAATATTCGGTGATTCGGGAAATTACTTCGTCCCAAGATTTTGTTCCCAAAAGTTCACATTTCCATTTATCCGTCGCATAACCTGTGAAATGACAATGCGCATCGATGAATCCGGGAAAAACCGTTTTTCCTTCAAGATTCTGAATGTTTTTTGATTTGAATTTTTTCAGAATCTCCGCATTTTTCCCAACCGCTAAAATCTTTCCTTCTGAAACTGCCATTGCTTCAGCGACATCAAAATTCTTATTAACGGTATAGATTTTCGCGTTTTGGATGATTAAGTCGGCGTTATTTTGTGCGGAGATGAATACCGAAAAAAGTAGTATAACAAGTGTAGGGACAAATCGTGATTTGTCCGAAAAATGCAGGTTTTCAATGCGATTTTTTGTAAAATTAAATTCCATAATATTTATATTTATCCCAATTTTCAGGATTATTAGTGATGTAATTATCAATACAAGTATTTTTCAGATCACCAAAGAATTTGAGTCTCAATAATTTTTCCTAATTCATTAAGTTCTATTTTTCCATTTCTGATTTTTCCAAAAGGATGGATTTTGTTTTTTGTGTTGATGGTGATAAAACAGATTGCGTCTTTCGAGTAATCAAAGTCCTATTTTCTATTTCTATTTCTGTCCTGCATTCTAAAAATCTTCGATTTTTGGACAAATCACGATTTGTCCTTACGCCACATTTGTTTCCATCTTAAGTTGCGGATGTATTGTATTTCTTCTTTCGTTAATTTTCTTTCACCATTTTGTTTTAAAAAAGATTTTATAGTAGTAAAAAACTCAAAAAATGATTTATTTTTTAATGATGACTTTGCAGACGAAATCATTGCTAAAGGTAAATTCAAACCGATGTTGTAAAAATATTCACCGAGTTTTTCGGCTTTTTGCTTTTTGTATTTGTAGGCAGTT
Organism: Candidatus Kaistella beijingensis; assembly: GCF_020084865.1. Lineage (NCBI taxonomy): Bacteria > Pseudomonadati > Bacteroidota > Flavobacteriia > Flavobacteriales > Weeksellaceae > Kaistella > Candidatus Kaistella beijingensis. Next base: position 826,801 of record NZ_CP071953.1, read on the forward strand.
GGTCGAAGATGTTTCACCCATAAATCTTTGATGGTGACGGTTTCCCAATTGTTTTTCTTTGCCAACATCACATCGATATTGTCCCAACCGAGAACAGGTCGAAGTCCGTTCATGGCGAGAAAACATTCCTTTCTGTAAGATTTTATCGGTCCACGAACATGATTTTTCGAAGATAAGTTCTCATAAATCCATTGATGTTTTTCGTCTTTAAAATCAAACGCCAAAGATTTTTCAAAAACTGATTTTTTGATTTTTACCAAACCTGAAACCATTCCTGCTTTCGGATTACTTTCGTAAACCTCATTAATTCTTTTCAAATAATTTTTAGGAAAAATAATATCGGCGTCGAATTTACAGATGATGTCGAAGTGATTTAAATCCGTCGTTTGCAAACCTTTATTGAAAGTTCTTACCACTTTTGCTCCCGGTTCGTGAACTGAAGATTCGAGATTGGAAAGTTTGAAATTTGACGCTTCGACTCCGCTCAGCGTTACAGTGCTTATAAACTTATGAACTATATCCGCAGTTTTGTCGGTAGAACCATCATTCACCACGATCACTTCAAAATCCTGAAAAGTTTGATTCTTCAAGGATTCAAGGGTAAAGAAAATATTCTTCTCCTCGTTATGTGCAGGAATGATGATAAGAAATTTCATTTAATAATTTGAAAATGAGCGAATTTGAAAATATGAAAATGGAAAATCATAATTGGAAATCTATTTACCTTCCAAATCATCTACCCAATCTTTCATGGTGTACGTTACCAATCCTTTCAAAACAAAGGGATCGTTTTTCACGAATTCTTCGGCAGATTCCCGGTCTGTGAAAATTCCCATCGCGCCTTGTCCGGGAATTGAAAAAGGGCCAATTCCGATGACTTTTCCAGCTTTCACAAATTTGTCTTCATTTTCCTGATGCTGCGGAAAAAATTCCATTAATTTTTCCATGGTTGCATCGGCTGTGTTTTCGTAGAATACGACTGTTCTCATGATTTTATTTGATGTTGTTTCTTTAAAAATCCTGCGGATTTTGGACAAGTCGAGGCTTGTCCGTACTAATGCGCTTCCAACCAATTATCACCTACTCCAACTTCCACCAATAAAGGAACTTTGGTGTCAAATGCGGACTCCATTTCGGTTTTGATGAGTTTTTTGGCCGTTTCTATTTCTTCGATTGGCGCCTCAAAAACCAATTCGTCATGAACCTGCAAAAGCATTTTGGTTTTCAAATTTTTTTCCTGAAGTTTTTCGTCAATTTTAATCATCGCCAATTTGATAACATCGGCTGCACTTCCCTGAATTGGTGCATTTACGGCGTTTCTTTCCGCGTGAGCTTTTACTACAAAATTGGCAGAATTAATATCTTTCAAATGACGCTTCCTGTTTAAAATCGTTTCCACATAACCCAAATCCTGCGCTTTTTGGACTTGTTCTGCCATATATTTTTTTAGTTGAGGATAAGTGGCGAAATAGTTTTCAATCATCTGCTTTGCTTCAGTTCGGGAAAGTCCGGTTTGTTCGGCTAAACCGAATGCGCCTTGTCCGTAAATAATTCCAAAATTCACCGTTTTTGCCTGTGAACGTTGGGTTTTCGTAACTTCTTCCAAAGGAACATTAAACAATTTTGAAGCCGTTGAAGCGTGAATATCTTCTCCATTTTGGAATGCTTTAATCATATTTTCCTCATTCGAAATTTCGGCGATTAAACGAAGTTCGATTTGTGAATAATCTGCTGAAATAATTTTGTTTCCTTCATCCGCTTTAAAGGCACCACGAATTTGTTGTCCGCGCAAAGTTCGAATCGGAATATTTTGCAAGTTCGGATTCACGGAAGCTAATCTTCCCGTTGCAGCCGTAGTTTGCGAGAAATTGGTATGAACTCGGTTATCATCCTTATCAATCTGATTCGGCAAGGCGTCCACATAAGTCGATTTCAGTTTTTGATAAGTTCGGTATTCGAGAATGTATTTAATGATTTCGTGTTTCGCGGAAAGTTTTTGTAAAACATCTTCGGAAGTGGCGTACTGACCAGTTTTTGTTTTTTTCGCTTTTGGGTCGAGCTGCATTTTTTCAAACAAAATTTCACCCAACTGTTTTGGTGAATTCATATTAAATTCTTCACCCGCAAATTCAAAAATCTTTTTTTCAAGTTCTCTAATATCACTTTCCAAATCCTTACTTTCCTGTTCGAGCCAATTTTTATCTAAAGAAATTCCTTCCAATTCCATTTTTGCCAAGACTTTCATCAAAGGCATTTCGACTTTATAAAACAAATCTTCTAAGTTTTCTTTTTTCAGTTGAGGAGCGAAGATTTCGTACAATTGCCAAGTTACATCGGCGTCTTCACCCGCATATTTCGTTTGTTCTTCAACTGAGGCAGAACGAAGTGTCGTTTGATTTTTTCCTTTACCAATCAAGGTTTCAATTGCGACAGGTTTGTAATTCAGATACATTTCAGATAGATAATCCATTCCGTGTCTTCCATCGGGATTGAGGAGATAATGCGCGATCATGGTGTCGAAGATGGCTCCATCAACATCAATTCCGTATTGTTTCAGAATTTTGTAGTCGAATTTTAAATTGTGGGCGATTTTCAAGATTTCCTTTTTCTCGAAAAACGGACGGAAAATTTCTAAAGTCTCCAAAACCTCCTCTCTATTTTCTGAGAGTGGAATATAATAAGCCAAACCTTTTTTGTAGGAGAAACTCATCCCAATTAATTCGGCTTCCATTTCATTTAACGAAGTCGTTTCCGTGTCGAAGCAAACCGCATTTTGTTTTAAAAGATTTTGAACTAAAATTTTCTGTGCTTTCGGGGAATCGATGTATTGGTAAAGATGGTCGTTGTTCTCAATGGTCGTTTTCGTTGTAGTTGCCTGTTCCAACTCTTCAAAATTGGCGAACAAATCCAATTGAACAGGACCGCTTTTTTCCTCCGCTTTTTTGTCGTATCGCGATACTTTATTCGGATCAGCCGATAGCTGATTACTGATTGCTGATTGCTCATTTGAAAATGCACGATAAAGGTTTTCGTACAATCTTCGGAATTCAATTTCGTCAAAAACCTCCTTCACCTTTTCGAAATCAGGCGTTTCTAAATCGTATTGTTCCTGATGAAATTCGATCGGTGCATCACATAAAATCGTGGCTAATTTTTTAGACAGAATTCCACGTTCGGCAGAATTTTCAACTTTTTCTCGGAGTTTGCCGGTAATTTTATCGGTGTTGGCTAAAAGGTTTTCAATGCTTCCGTATTCTTTCAGGAATTTCTTGGCAGTTTTTTCACCAACGCCTTCCAATCCCGGAATATTATCAACAGAATCGCCCATCATGGCTAGAAAATCAATGACTTGTTTGGGGTCTTCAATTTCATATTTTGCCAAAACTTCCGGAACTCCCAAAATCTCAAATTCTGCTCCTTTTAATCCCGGTTTATAAATTTTGATATTTTCAGTGACACACTGCGCAAAATCTTTGTCAGGCGTCACCATAAAAACTTTGTAACCTTCTGCTTCCGCTTTGCAGGCAATGGTTCCAATCACGTCATCCGCTTCGTAACCTTCCACACCCAAAATCGGAACGTACATCGCTTCCAAAATTCTGTGAATATAAGGAATGGCAATTTTAATCGCTTCGGGTGTTTCGCTGCGATTGGCTTTATAATCAGAAAAATCTGCAGTTCTGACACTTGCTTCTCCTACATCAAAAACTACCGCCAAATGCGAAGGTTTTTCTCTACGAATCAGTTCAATCAAAGAATTGGTAAATCCAAAAATGGCTGAAGTATCCAAACCTTTGCTCGTCATTCTGGGACTTCTGATGAGGGCATAATAACCTCGGAAAATCATCGCATAGGCATCGATGAGGAAAAGACGTTTGTCGTTGTTGTCGTGTGTCATAACAGCAAAGATAGCGAAAAGTTGGAAGCTGGATGAGGGAAGCTGGAAGATAATGACCGCAATAAATAGAGGATTGCAAATTATTTAATCTTACTCTGCTTATGGATAACTTTCATTGCTAAAGTCGCGAAAAATCCGCCGAGAAAAAATCCCATTCCTGCCCCCATCAAAACATCCATCGGAAAATGTACCCCGAGATAAATCCGACTGTAAGAAACCATTGCTGCCCAAAAGAAAAGTAAATATGGAAGAAACCGATATTTTCTGAAAAGCAACATACTCATAAAAGTCGCAATAAAAAACGTGTTTGAAGCATGTGCCGAATAAAATCCAAATTGTCCGCCGCATTGAACTTCACGCATTAAATGGCCTAAACTTGGATCGTGACAAGGTCTCAATCTTGCAATTCCTGTTTTGAAAATTCCGGCAAGTTGGTCAGAAACTGTTACTCCTAATGCAATGAAAATCAAAATGAAAAGTAAATTTCGGAGTTTGTAATTTTTGTAAAGTAAATACAGAAAAATAACGTAAAGCGGAATCCAAAGCCAAGTCCCGGAAACCATCGTCCAAAATCGGTCGAAAGGTTCGCTCCCCAAATTGTTAAGGAAGAGGAATGCTTGTTTGTCTTCTTGGATGATTTCGTGCATAAGAAATTTTTGAAATATTATTTCAAAAATTGAAATTATTAAGATGAAAATAGATAACAAAAATAAAAAAACTCTTCGTTACTTTTGCCTTGATGCAAAAGTAACCAAAAAATCAAGACTGGATCTTTTTGCTAAAAAATTTCCTAGTTCAGAAAAAAAAAGTTTATCTGCTTACAGGTCCTTCATGGTCGTCTTTCTCGGCGAGGTTTTCTTTCGGTTTGGAACGTTCGGCGATGGCATCTTTTTCAAGGTCGGTCATCGGGTTGAAATCCTTTGCCTGCTGTTTTACCTTTTCGATTTCCTTTTTGATTTCGGAAACGGGATTGTCCGTTTCTTTCAGAATTTCGGTTTTCACGTCTTCCATCGCGCCCCGCATTTTGCGAACGCCTGCTCCCAAATCACGGGCAATTTGCGGCAATTTCTCGGGTCCGAATAAAACGACGATTGCAACGGCAATCAAAAGCATTTCGCCAATACTTAATTCCATGCGGCAAAATTACGAAAGTTTATGAAACAGCATTTGTTATTCAACTTAAATTCTTCTTAAAAGTTTAAAGACATCAAACCACAAAACAGAAATCACCGCCGCAGAAAACGCAGTTCCGATTTGCATTAAACTTAATTCTTGTAATTTGAAAAACATGGAAACTGGTGGGAAATAAATCATCAATGAAAGTACCGCCAAAGTTATCAAAGTCACGTAGATCAAAAGATTGTTCTTGTTTTTCAATGTTTCAAAAGTCGTGTAAAAGAATGAGCGATTACAGAAACTCAATAAAATGTTAGAAAAAATCAAAGTCGTGAAAACCATAGAACGAGTCAGTTCTTCACTTCCGCCACTTCTTGCCGTCATTTGGTAAATGAAAAGAACTCCTAAAGTAATCACCAAACCTTGAATAATACTCACCACTAATTCTCTCAAATTTAGGAAAGTCTCCGTCATTGGTCGTGGTTTTCGGAGCATGGTGTTTTTTTCCATCGGTTCGTTTTCATAGACGATGGAGCAAGTCGGACCCATCACCAACTCAAGGAAAATGACATGAACCGGCGTGAAAATTTGAGGATACACCCAACCCAAAAACAACGGCAACGAAACGGTAAGAATAATAGGAATGTGAATGGAAATAATGTACTGAACCGCTTTTTTGATGTTGGTGTAAATTCTTCGTCCTGAAGCAATTGCGGTCACTAAATTTCCCAAATCATCATTCGTCAAAACTACAGAAGCGGCTGCTTTTGCGATTTCCGTTCCTTTTTTTCCCATTGCGACTCCAATGTGAGATGCTTTCAAAGCGGGACCATCGTTGACGCCGTCTCCCAACATTGCGACTACTTCCCCATTATTCTTTAAAGCGTTGATGACGGAAAGTTTTGCTTCGGGAAACATTCTGGTAAACAAGGTTTTTTCTTCGGAAACTTTTTGGAGTTTGGTTTCGTCTAAATGGAAAATTTCTGTTCCTGTAGTTGTTTGTGAAGCGTTTTTGATTCCTGCTTTTTCGGCGATGGTTTTGGTAGTTTCAGCATTGTCGCCTGTAATTACTTTCACCTTGATTCCGGCATCGTAGATATGTTTAAAAACTTCCTGAATTCCCTTTTTCGGTGGATCGTAAAATACCACAAAACCAAGAAAATCAAATTTAAGATCCTGTTGTTTTTTCGGGAAATCGCTTCCTTCAAAATTGGATTTTCCAACGCCTAAAACTCGGAATCCCTGTCTTCCGAATTGGTGGATTTTATGTTGTAAAGCTTCTTTTTGCGAATCGGAGAGTTTTGAAACATTCAAAATTGCTTCGGGAGCTCCTTTTGCGGCGATGATTCTTTCTCCTTTTTCATTCTCGAAAAAATGCGTCATCATGGGTGGATTTCCTTCCAACGGATATTCGTGGAACATGTTATAATGAGTCCGTAAATCTTCTTTTTGCGTTTTCTTGTAAACTTCGTGCAGCGTTTTTTCCATCGGATCAAAAGGAACTGGCTCGCTCGACCACATCGCATAACTGATTAATTGGGAGATTTCAGGATTATTAAATTCATTTTCAGAATAAGTTTTATCGTTTTTAAAATCATAAACCGAATTCAGTTTCATGGAATTTTCGGTAATTGTTCCGGTTTTATCGGTGCAAATTACAGTCGTGCTTCCCAAAGTTTCCACGATTGCACTTTTCTTGATAATGATTCCTTCCCGCATTAATTTCCAAGCACCTAATGCCATAAATGTGGTAAAAGCAACGGGAATTTCTTCTGGCAGAATCGACATTGCGAGTGTTAATCCATTCAAAAGACTGTTGACGAAATCTCGGGTGTGGTAATAATTGAAAACACAAACCATCAGAAAAACCACAATTCCGATGATTGCCATATTTTTCACAAACTTCTCAATCTGAATCTGCAACGGCGATTTTTCTTCCTTAATATTCTGAAGGGAATCTCCTATTTTTCCAAGCTTGGTTTCCTTGCCAATTTTTTCAACCTCGAAAACAGCCAGTCCGGAAACCGTTAAAGTTCCGCTGAAGACTTCGTTATCATCAGAATCTCTATCTTTAAAAACCGAAAAACTTTCTCCAGTCAAAGAAGATTGATTCACCGAAAAATCGTTGCTGTGAAGAATTTTTCCATCGGCGTTGATCATTTTTCCTTCTTCGGTAATGCATAAATCTCCGACGACAATTTCATGGGTGGGAATTGAAATGATTTTAGAATTCCGAATGACTTTGCTTAAAGGTTCGTTGAGCTTCTCCAATTCTTCCAAAGCCTTTTTACTTCGGTTGTCCTGATAAAAAGAGATTCCTGAAACTGCCACAATTGCGAAAAACATAAAGGCAGCTTCACCGTAATTTCCGACAATCAAATAAATTAGCGTGATGATGATTAAAAGAATCAGCATCGGTTCTTTCAGAATATCTAAAAGGAGCGAAAACCAAGTTGATTTTTCGGTTTCCTTCATTTTGTTTTCGCCAAATTTTGACCTTGATTCGAGAACTTGAGTGTCATTAAGTCCGGTGAAGTTTTCGGGAATATTGAAATCCATTTTATTTTTAAAAATTGAATGTTAAAAATAATGAAAATTATTTGCAAATGGAATATGAAGTTGGTCAGAAAATATCGCTCAATTTAAACGCAAAGACGACGACTCTTTAAACTGCTTTTTCGTTTTCAAGTTCGCAAAGGCGTTTCACTTAGCAGAGTAACATCTCTTTTAGATTTTCTTCCTTTTAAAAACAAAATACACAATCACCGCACTAATCGTCATTAGTAAAAATCCGAGAAAAAACGGAGCACCTGCAAATTTAAACGGAGCATGGTCGTGGGTGAAATAATAGAAAGTATTCGTCATTAAAGGTGGACCAACAATCGCCGTCAAACTGATTAAACTTGCTAAAGCGCCCTGTAATTCGCCCTGTTCATTTTTTGGAACTTCCGATGAAATCACGGACTGTAAAGCGGGACCTGCAATTCCGCCTAAACCATAAGGAATTAAAAATGCAAACATCATCCAACTTTGACTTGCAAATGCGAACAAAACCATTCCGATGGCGTATAAAGTGAGTCCGTAGAAAATACTTCTTGCATCACCAATTTTGGGCTGAATGATTCGGATTAAATATCCTTGAACCAAAGCCGCCATAAATCCCGAAACTCCGAGAGAAATTCCGACCATTCTTTCGGTCCAGCCAAATTTGTACATGGTGAAGAATGTCCAATTGGTTTGTACAGCGTGACCTGCAATGTAAACGAAAACCAATGCGGCAATTAATCCTAATATTTGTGGATATTTACGAAGTTGAAGTAAGGAACCGACGGGATTTGCACGTTTCCAATCAAATTTTCGCCGGTGTTCTTTGTCTAAACTTTCTGGGAGAATAAACCATCCGTAAAGAAAATTAATCAGACATAAAATCGACGCAGCGTAGAAAGGAACTCTGGCTCCGTAATGTCCGAGAACTCCACCAATAACGGGACCGATGATGAAACCTAAACCAAAAGCGGCTCCAATCATCCCGAAGTTTTTTGCCCGGTCTTCATCCGTGGAAATATCTGCGATGTAGGCACTTGCTGTGGTAATACTCGCTCCTGTAACTCCCGAGAAAATTCTCCCCACGAAAAGCCAAAAAATCGTTGGTGCAATCGCCTGGATAAAAAAGTTGATGGAGAAACCTAAAAGTGAAAAAAGAATAATAGGTCTTCTTCCGTATTTGTCGCTCAATCCGCCTAAAACTGATGCGAAAACAAACTGCATTGCTGCATAAACGAAACTCAACCAACCTCCGTATTGTGAAGCGACGCTTAAATCGGGATTGTGAATCAGTTCGCGGATTAGTGTCGGAACCACAGGAATTACAATTCCCCATCCTGTAATGTCGATGAGCAAAGTAATAAAGATGAAACCGATTGCGGCTGATTTTTGATTTCTTTTCATTGAGGTTGCAAAGATAGTTTTTTCAGAAAGATGTGAATTGCAATTTCTAAATCGATTTGTAAAATTATTTTTGAGATTCCTCATTGCTTCATCGATGAGGAATGACCAACTTTTTATAATTTATGCGGGGATTTCTTGGCGCGGCGAAGCCGCGCCAAGAAATCCCCGCATCAAAATTAAAATAGCCCTCATTTCGAACGAACGAAGTTGGAGAAAAATCTCATCTATAATTAAAAGTAGAGTTATTAAAAAAAATGTCCCTCTTTCGAAGGACAATTTTAGATATGATAAGAAATTATTTCTTTTTCTTTTTCTCAACGACTTCTTTGTCGATGGAGCTTCTTCCGTGAACTTCTTCTTCTTTTCCTTTTCCTTTCAAGAAATCATAAGCGATTGCCGATGAAATGAAAATAGATGAATACGTACCGAAACCAATACCGATTAACAAGCAAAACATAAATCCTCTCAAGTTTTCTCCACCGAAGATGAAGATTGCCAAGATTACAAGAATAGTTGTAAATGAGGTATTGAACGTTCTACCCAAAGTACTTGAAATAGAGTCATCGAAAAGTCCCGCCAAAGTAAGCGATTTTTTCTCTCTTAAATACTCCCTGATTCTGTCGAATACAATCACGGTATCATTGATGGAATAACCGAGAACCGTAAGAACCGCCGCAATGAAATCCTGATTGATTTCCATGTTAAACGGCATGAATTTGTGCAGCAAAGAGTAAGTTCCCAAAATGATAATCGCATCGTGGAAAAGTCCCGCAACCGCACCGAGTGAGAATTGCCATTTGTTGAATCGCAACAAAATATAAAGGAAAATTCCCGCCAAAGCCGCAATAACGGCAAAAGTTCCATGAGATTTGATATCGTCTGCCACAGTAGGTCCTACTTTTGCAGAAGAAACAATTCCTGAATGATCTTTATCCGCAGATTTGAATTCCTGTAAAGTCATGTTTGCAGGAAGATTTGGTTTCAAACCTTCATACAATTTCTGCTCGATAATTTGGTCGGCTTTCAAAGATTCGTCATCGATAAGGTAATCGGTAGAAATTTTCAGCTGATTTCCTGTCCCGAAAGTTTTTGCTTCTACTGCAGAGTTTTTACCATCTTGTGTAGCGAAAAGTTTAATTAGGTTTTCCTCTACTTTATTAGCATCAACAGGTTTATCGAATTTTACCACGAAGTTTCTACCGCCGGTAAAGTCGATTCCATATTTAAAGCCGTTAACAGCGATGGAAATTAAACTCGCAACGGTTAAGAAAGCAGAAATCATGTAGGCATATTTTCTCTTTCCGATAAAGTCGATCCAAATATTTCTGAAAAGATTTTTTGTAGGCGGAGTCCACACTGAAAGGTGTTTCCCTTTGTTCAATCTCGCAAAAATCATCACCCTCGATAACAATACGGAAGTAAAGAACGTCATCAAGATACCGATGATTAAAGTCACCGCAAAACCTTTGATTGGTCCCGTTCCGAAAATATAAAGAACAACCGCAGTTAAAATTGTAGTTAAGTGACCATCGACAATTGCAGAAAGTGCGTGTTTGAAACCATCTTTGTAAGCTTCAAGAATATTTTTCCCCGCGAAAAGTTCTTCTTTTGTTCTTTCATAAATAATAACGTTCGTATCCACCGCCATTGCCATGGAAAGTACGATCCCCGCAATTCCCGGAAGTGTAAGCGTTGCATCCACAGAATCCATGATTCCGAAGATGTAGAAAAGGTTGATGACCATTGCGATTACGGCATAAACTCCTGCTCCACCGTAATAGAAAATGATATAGGCGATAATTACAAGGAATGCGATGATAAACGACAACATTCCCGCATCGATCGACGCTTTTCCTAATGAAGGTCCTACAACATCTGCCTGAACAATTTTAGCACTTGCCGGAAGTTTACCTGCACCCAAAACATCCACCAAATCTTGAGCTTCCTGTTGAGAGAAGTTACCAGAGATTTGCGTTCTACCGTTTGGAATTTCATTTACAACATTTGGTGCGGTATAAACCACATTATCCAAAGTTACCGCAACAGGTTTGTTTACGTTTTTACCAGTTAAAGTTTTCCAATCTTTAGAACCTTTTGAGTCCATTTGCATATCCACCACTACTCTTCCAAGTTCGTCGTAGTTTACTCTTGCAGATTCTACAGCACCATCAACCGGAGCTTTCTGGTTGATGTTTCCACGGATTGCGTAAAGAACCAGATTATTTTCATCGTTCGCTTCCGGTTTGTAACCCCACATAAATTGGGTGTACTTCACATTTGCAGGACGAAGTCTTTTAGCAATATCTGAATTTAAAATTTTATTAACTGCCGCTGTGTCAGAAAGTTTGATGTTCCCAACACCGTTTGATCTCAAGGAGTTCAACTGCATTAAGTTTACGAAATTGGTGTTTTTAGGAATTCCCAAAGAGTCGCCTTTCGCAGCTATCACTGTATTTAACTGCTCGAAATAAGGATAAATCTCCTGAACTTGCTGCACTTCCCAAAATTGAAGTTTCGCAGAAGTTTGAAGCATTTTCTTTACACGGTCGATGTCTTTAATTCCAGGCATTTCCACAGAAATTCTACCCGTTCCCGGAACTCTTTGAACGTTTGGTTGCGTAACACCCATTTTGTCAATACGCGTTCTAATTACCTCATAAGCAGAACCTTCCGCAGCAGAAATTTTTCTTCTGATGATATTTTTCACTTCCTCATCGGAAGAGTTGTATTTAATCTCGCTTAAATTGGTATTCCCAAAAATTTCAGGATCTGCAAGTTTCAGGTTGGTTCCTTTCGCTTTGTTTACCGCTGCAAACTGATCGAAGAAATTTTCGATGTAATTTTTTGTAGAGTTTTTCTGAGCGATATCAGTTTTATCGAGGGTTTCCAGAAGAATAGGGTTGGTAGAATAGTTGGTTAAATCGTTTACCAAATCTCTTTCATTGATCTCTAGAAGTACGTTGATACCGCCTTTCAAGTCGAGACCCAACTTCATTTCTTTTTCTTTTGCCTTTGAATAATAAAGTTTTGTAAAGCCGAGATTCAGGGTATCTTTAGAAAGTCTCGCCATTTCTTTCTGATATTTTACAGGATCGTTTCCTGCGATTTCAGTGGCTTGTTTTTCAATTTTTCCAGCATACCAAGTCGGCAACAATTCATTAAGACAGATCAGTCCCAAGATGACCGCGACAAGCGTAATAAGTCCTTTTCCTTGCATTGTTAATAGTTTACAACATTAAAATTATAGTCGGCAAATATAATGATTTTCAATAGAATTAAGAATTTTTAACAAAGAATTTCTGATCAAAATTTAAAACAAAAAATTCATCAAAATTAAATTTCCGCAATTCCCAGAGGACGTTAATTTTGATGAATTTTAAAAAGATAACAATAACAATTCTAAATTGTCATCGAGAAAATCCTTGTTTCAGGTTTGTTGCGCATCATTCTTAAATCGAAAGTCATGGCAACATTTCTTGTGAAAGCCCGACCTTTTTCGGTAATCTTAATTGAGTTTTCTGAAATTTCCACCAAACCGTCGTCTTCCATTTCCTTTAAGGTTTCCAAGGCATTTTCCAATTCTGGGAAAGCGTTTTGAATGTCCCATGATGTTTCCAAACGGCACATTAAATTCAAAATATGTTTTCTGATGATTAAATCTTCTTCGTTTAAAATATGTCCACGGAAAACTGGAATTTTACCTTCTTCTACCCTTTTTTGATATTCTTCGACAGTCTTTTCATTCTGTGCAAAAGCGTACCAAGAATCGGAAATCGCGCTCATTCCCAAACCGATCATCAGTTGCGTTTTGCTTGAAGAATATCCCATGAAATTTCGGTGAATATCACCTGAAACCATTGACTGATAAAGGTCGTCGTGCTCCAAAGAAAAGTGATCCATTCCCACTTCAATGTAGCCTAAATCTTCCAATAATTTTTTTCCGTTCTCGTACAGTTTGCGTTTTTCTTCACCGCTTGGTAAATCATTTTCATCGAAACCGCGTTGTCCAACTCCTTTGATCCAAGGAACATGAGCGTAAGAATAAAAAGCCAAACGATCTGGCTTTAATTCCAAGGTTTTGCGGATGGTGAATTCCATTTTTTCCCAAGTGTGGAACGGCAAACCGAAAACCAAATCGTGGGAAACGCTTTTGTAGCCGATTTCTCGCGCCCATTCTGTCACTTTTTTGACATTTTCATAGGGCTGAATTCTGTTGATCGCTTTTTGAACTTGCGGATCATAATCCTGAACCCCAAAACTGCATCTTCGGAAACCCAAATCGTACAGCGTCTGCAAATGTTCTTTCGAGGTATTGTTCGGATGACCTTCAAAAGAAAATTCTGGATTTTCAGCGATTTCTGCTTTTGCGAAAATTCCTTCCAAAAGTTTTCGCAAGTTTTCCGGCGAAAAGAAAGTTGGAGTTCCACCACCCAAATGCAATTCTTTGATTTTGGGCACTTGGTTCTTTTTACTTGGCTCTTGGCTCTTTAGTAATTCTAAGTACAAATCCCATTCTTTCAAAACGCTAACCAAATAAGGTGTTTCTACGGAATGTTGTTTCGTGATTCTTTTGTGACAAGCACAAAATGTACACAATTGCTCACAAAACGGTAAGTGAATATAGATGGAAATTCCTTCGGAATCGTTGCTTTCATTGAAAGATCTGATCACAGAGTTTTGCCATTGTTCCGAAGAAAAATTGGCTTCGTCCCAAAAAGGAACGGTGGGATAAGAAGTGTAACGGGGACCGGGAATGTTGTATTTGTCGATTAGGGAATTCATAATTTGTTGCGAGCTACGAGTTTCGTGTTTCGTGGTGCAAAAGTAGGGAATTTTTTCCGTACGGATTTCACAGATTCTCACTGATAAAACTCTTGTGATCATCCGTGAAAATCTGTGTAATCTGTGAGACCTTATTTCAGAGTCATTTTCACAATCCTATCCTTCCCCGCGAAAACCAATGTATTTCTATCAATCCATTCACAAGCATAAAGACCTTTTTCATCTGAAATTTTAGTCCAAGTTTTTCCGTAATCAGTTGAAAAATCTATATTCTGGTCACCAACTGCAATGATGTCTTTTCCTTTAGATTTTGGACGGATTTTCACACAAGTTTTGTAACCTGAATTTTTTCCTGATGCCTGAATTTGCCATGTTTCACCGCCATCGTTTGTGGTTGCGATATTGTTGATATTTTCAGATTGTTTGGTGTAATCACCACCCACTGCAATTCCAAATTTATTGTCATAGAAGTCGATGGAATAAATTCCTTGTGAAGAAGTTCCTTGAATAAAGGGGGTATCAAAAACCTTCCAATCTACTGGTTTATTCCAATTGAATTTAAAAATTCTTGCTTTGGTACCGCCACTCGCTATCCAAACCCAATTTCCTTTCATTGCGATATTCGAATTACTTGCTGCGAAATGAGCTTCACCTGGAAAATATGCAGGCAAATCTGGTTTTGCTTTTTCTAAACCATGATTAAACTCTCTATCAATCATCATTAAAAAATTTGGAGTCACCCCTTTGAAGGGATCGCTAATTGCTAAACCTCGATCCGCTTTGTCGAACATAAAAGCATCAAAGAAAAATTTTTCATTATTCGGTGTACGAACCAATCCGTAAGATTTCTTCAGTGTTTTCTTATTAACGATAAAATGATGCGGTAAAGAATCAATATCGAGCATATGAAAGTTTTTGGAATCTTGTGCTAATGTCCTGAACTGCAATTTTTTCTCAGATAAAATCAACTGTTTTTTATCCGAAGAATCTTTCAAACTCACATAACCAAATTTAGAATCCGTTCCCGCGTACCAAACTTTTCCATTATAAATCTGAATCGCACGAATGGAGATTTTATCCTTCAACAAAGTTTGAATTTCTACTTTTTGAGCGAAAGAAAAATTTCCAAAAAAAATGATGACTAAGAAGTAGAACAGTTTTTTCATTGAATTCAATTTTAACCAAAAGTAGTGAATTTGATGCAAAAAAAATCCCGGCGAATTTAGACTGCACCCAAAAGTTTAGACAAAATTAAACAATATTATTAAAGGAAAGAGTTCGGTACTGTACCGGGCTCTTTCCTTTTAAATTAAGCCTTATTCTGTCGTTGTTGTAATAATCAATGTATTCTTTTATTTCTTTCCTGAGTTCGTCGATAGAACCAAACTTTTTGGTATAAAACATTTCAGACTTCAATGTTCCGAAGAAATTTTCGATTATGGCATTGTCCAGACAGTTCCCTTTTCGGGACATACTTTGAACAATTCCTTTTTCTTTTAATATATTTTGATAAGCTTTCATTTGATATTGCCAACCTTGGTCTGAATGTAAAATGATGTTTTCTGTATTTTTAATTTTCTTTAAACCCTTTTTCAGCATATCTGTAATCTGTGCAAAGACAGGCCTTTCTGAGAGATTATAGCTGATGATTTCACCGTTGAATAAATCGATTATCGGAGATAAATAGAGCTTATTTCCCGAGACATTAAATTCCGTTACATCGGTTGCCCACTTCGTGTTCGGCTGGTCGGCTTTGAAATTTCTTTTCAAAATATTGGGTGCTATTTTTCCTTGTTCTCCACGGTAAGATTTGTATTTCTTTACCCGTATAATGCTTTTCAGTCCTAGCGATTTCATTAATCTCAATACTGTTTTATGATTGATAATAATTCCTTTATCTCTCATTGTCAAAGTAATACGCCGGTATCCAAACCTTCCTTTGTGTTGATGATAAATCTGTTTTATCATTGTTTTTACGTCCGAATATTTGTCGGTTTGAGCCTTGTTTTGATGATAATAGAAACTGCTTCTCGCCATCCCGGTACAATCCAATAATACGGACAGATTGTATTTAGGCCTTAACTCTTCGATGGCTTTTGCTTGTTCTTTTTGAGAGTTAAGGCGTCTAACTTTTTTAGAAAATCGATTTCGGCTCGCAGTCTTTCATTTTCCAGTAACAATTCTTCTTCCCTGGTCAATGGTTTGCCAGACTTTTTCTTTTTACGTTGGTAATCGCTCATAATTGCTGGTCTTCCTTTGGGTTTATTCTGTAACCCTAAAATACCACTTTTTTCGTAAGCGCTCCGCCAATTGGTGATGCTGGATTCTGCAGCGATATTAAACCGTGCAGCAGCTTGCTTTAGAGATAAGTCTTGTGCCTTGATCGTTTCCAAAACTCTTAACTTAAATTTTACGTCATAACGGCGATTGCTTCTGCGTTGCAGTCCTTCAATTCCGTACAAATCATAAAACCTTTTCCATTTGCGAACAACCGTCGCATCCAAACCTACTTCCTGTGCCAAAGAGTGGATCGACAGATCATTTTTCTTAATCTTCTCCACACAACTCACCTTAAATTCTAAACTATACTTTGATTCTCCCATAATAAAAATGCCCCTAAAAAGTGTCTAACTTTTTGGGGGCAGTCCAATTGCCGGGATCAAAATTTATTTTTAAAATTTACCTTCTGTTTTTAAAGAAATAATATCCGTAGAAAATTGTGTGAATAACAATCATCACCACGGAGAAAATTACCAATCCGCCATCATCCGCTTTATCAGCAAGTGCCGCTTGATGGTGGAAATAGGTTAAGATGATCAAAATTAATGTTAATGCAGCTCCACAAATGGCGGAAACACTGTAATTTTTCGGGTCATTCGTCGTACCATTGGCTTTTCCAAGGAATGAATTCTTGATTCCTCTCCACAAATAAACGTCCAAACCAATCATCATCCAAATCACCAAACGAATCCAGGTGTCGAAAGGAAGGAAAGCCATCATTCCGAAACAAGTTAGAACTCCTAAAATTGGAACCAGCGGAACCAAAGGTGTCTTGAAAGCTCTTGGCGCATCCGGCTGCGTTTTTCTCATTACCAAAACTCCGATGCAAACCAGGATGAAGGCGAATAAAGTTCCGATGGAAGTCATTTCTCCAACAACTCTACCCGGAATAAATGCCGCAAATAAACTCACGAAAACCAAGAAGAAAATATTTGACTTAAAAGGCGTTCTGAATTTGCTGTGAATTTCACTGAACACTTTCGGCAACAAACCATCGTGACTCATCGAATAGAAAACTCGGCTTTGTCCCATCAACATTACTAAAATTACCGATGCGTAACCCAAAAGAATCGCAATAATAATCGAAGTATTCAACCAAGGATATTCCGGAACCATTTGTCCATTAATTACACTTCCCATCGCATCAATCGCAATCGCAACCGGCGCTAAATGGTCGGAACCACCACCTGCAGTAAATTCTTTGTAGTGTACAACTCCCACCATCACATAAGCGAAAACAATATACAAAACCGTACAGATTAAAAGCGAGCCCATAATTCCGATTGGCATTGCTTTTTTAGGATTTTTGGTTTCCTGTGCAGCGGTGGAAACTGCATCAAATCCAATATAGGCAAAGAAGACGACTGCAGCCGCCCGAATAATTCCGGACCAACCATATTCCCCAAATTTACCCGTGTTTTCAGGAATTAGTGGTGTTAAATTTTCTGCTTTTACATATTTAAAACCAACAAAAATAAAAATCAAAACGATCGCAACTTTCAAGATCACAATCGCCGTATTTACCCACGCCGATTCGCTGGTTCCTTTAATTAAAACCAAAGACATCACCACCACAATGAAAACTGCGGGTAGATTAATTAATCCCGCCGCTCCCGAAGAACTTACGTCAAAAGGCGTCATCAACAATTGTTCGGGAAGATTTACGCCGAAACTGTGGAACAATTTTCCGAGATATCCCGACCAACTCGAAGCCACGGTTGCGGCTCCCACTGCATATTCCAAAACCAAATCCCAACCGATAATCCACGCAATAAATTCGCCCATCGTTGCGTAAGAATACGTGTATGCACTCCCTGCAACTGGAATCATGGACGCAAATTCTGCGTAACACAATCCGGCAAAAGCACAACCTAAAGCTGCGATTATAAATGAAATCATAATTCCAGGACCGGCGTAATTTGCCGCCGCAATTCCGGTGATTGAAAATAATCCCGCCCCGATAATTGCGCCAATCCCAAGCGCAACAAGAGCACCGGAACTCAGGGTTTTTTTCAGTCCTTTTTCAGATTCTTCCGCTTCTGCGAGAAGTTGGTTCAAAGGTTTCGTTCTCCAAAGATTCGACATTTTTTAATTTTTTAAATATTTCCAAAAATATAAAATTTTAGCAATGATTAACTATTTCAAGTCAATTTTCTTTTTAAAAAACAGAAATTAGTTTCGCAAAATTTTGATTTTCATATTAAAGTAGCAAAGTTGGAAATGAAAGTGTACTTAAATGTTAGCAAAACAATGATTACTGATTAACAGTTCAACAATTATTTTCCTTAACTTTAATCCATGGTTTTAAAAGATCTATTTCAATCAGATTTACAGAAAGAAATTGCTGATGCAGGTTATCTAAAGACTTTTGCAGCAGGCGAAATTATTCTGAATATGGATTCTTATGTGAAAAGTATTCCGGTGGTGATTTCTGGAAGCATCAAAGTTATCCGAACTGAAGAAGACGGCCGTGAAATCCTGCTATATTATTTGACTCCCGGCGAAAGTTGCATCGTTTCTATACTTTCGGGTATGAAAAACGAAACTTCAAAAGTAAAGGCGGTGGTAGAAGAAGACGCAGAAATCATGATGATTCCAGCCGATAAAGCTAAAGATTGGGTAAAAAAATATCCTGAATGGACCGACTTTATTTTCAACCTTTATCAAAAAAGATTCGAGGAACTTTTGGATGTGGTGAATTCTGTTGCCTTTCAAAAACTGGATGCCCGACTTTTACATTTAATCAGACAGAAAACTCAACTTTACCGTTCCAAAGAAATCTCCGTTACGCACCAACAATTGGCGGATGAGCTCGGAATTACGCGTGAAGCAACGAGTCGGGTTTTAAAACAGATGGAAAAAGACGGAATTGTGGAACTTTCCAGAAATAAAATTCGGCTTTTGTGATGTTTGTTACTGTGCAGAATTTGCAACCCAATTAATTTTGCGGTATCAATAATCAAAATCGTAAAATTATGTTTGACACCATCAAAAATCTTTTCGGACTCGATAAAACCGATTATGCGGAACTCGTAAAAAACGGCGCAATCATTGTGGATGTTCGTTCCAAAGGTGAATTCGCTTCAGGTCACATTAAAAATTCAATTAACATTCCGGTTGACCAACTTGCCAATAATTTATCCCGTTTAAAGGACAAAAATAAACCTGTAATCACGTGCTGCGCATCGGGAATGAGAAGTTCTACGGCGCAAAACATCCTTAAAAATGCGGGTTATGCAGAAGTTTACAACGGCGGCGGTTGGATGAGTTTGAACAATAAAATCTAAAAAAATGGACGCACATTTTTATAACGTAGAAATCAATTGGAAGGAAGGAAGAAAGGGCGAAATGTCTTCTCCCGAACTTTCCGAAAAAATGGAAGTTGCAACACCGCCACAATTTCCGAACGGTGTCGAAAATATTTGGTCGCCTGAACATCTTTTCACTTCGGCTGTCGCGAGTTGTTTGATGACGACTTTTTTAGCGATTGCAGAAAATTCGAGGTTAGAATTTGTCGATTTCAAATGCAAGTCGTCAGGAAAACTGGAACAAGTGGATGGTAAATTTTTAATGACCGAAATTCTTCTTGAACCAACTGTAACGATTGTAAATGAAGCAGATAAAGAAAAAGCCGAACGAGTTTTGCAAAAATCGGAAGCGGCTTGCTTAATTTCTAATTCCATCAAATCGAAAGTGATGATGAACACGACCATCATTGTTGGTTAAAAACCATATACTTTTCACTTTAATAAAACCTCGATTTATTCGGGGTTTTGTTTTTCAATGTGAAAATTGAATGTTAAAACACTTCGGATTTTGTACCAACCGCAATTTGTCGCAGCCAAATCTTTATCTTTGAAACCATGAATTTACATGACCTATTCCTGAAACCTTACGAATCGTACACGCATCTTCAGATTTTTCTGGAAGCTACGGCAACCATTTTCGGAATTTTGAGTGTTTATTTTTCCATCAAAAAGAATATTTGGGTTTATCCAACGGGAATTATTTCTACAGCACTCTACGTCTATATCCTCTTTAATTTCGGGCTTCTCGGCGATATGATGATTAATTTTTATTATACGGTGATGAGCATTTACGGCTGGATTTTGTGGGCAAAAAGTTCGCAAGACCACGTTCATGTTGAAGTTTCTTGGGCAAAGAAAAAAGAGTGGATTTACGGCGGAATTTTATTTTTTTTAAGCTTGTTACTCGTTACCATCGTTTATTATTACAAACCGTTGATTGACAATAAATTTTCCATGCAAAACGTAACGCTCGGTTTGGATCATTTGGATTGGGCGAACTGGCTGGATGTTGTTACCACCGCAATTTTCCTTGTCGGGATGTGGTTTATGGCTAAACGCAGAATTGAAAACTGGATTTTTTGGATTATTGGCGATATTATTTGCATTCCGATGATGATTTATAAAGGTTTGGGAATTACTTCCATACAATATTTGGTGTTCACGGTGATGGCGATAATTGGTCTATTTGAATGGAAAAGAAGTTTGAAAAAAGTATAGATGGATATTTGTGATTAATTTAACAAACATCAATTCAGAAATTTATATGTTTTGCGTAACTTTGCAGACCAATCAAACAGCGGAATTTTCCGCTTTTTTTATGCAAAATACCATAGAATTTTTCAAATACCAAGGAACAGGAAATGATTTCGTGATGATTGATAATCGTGATCTGCAGTTTCCAAAAGAAAGAGACCTCATCGAAAAGCTTTGCGACAGAAGGTTTGGAATCGGTGGCGACGGTTTGATTTTGTTGGAAAATGATGACAATTCAGATTTCAAAATGGTGTATTACAATTCCGATGGAAATGAAAGTACCATGTGCGGAAACGGCGGAAGATGTATTGTCGCTTTTGCCCATTTTTTAGATATTTTCGAAGACAAAACCACTTTTGAAGCTATTGACGGTGTACACGAAGCCGAAATTAAAAACGGTATCGTAAAACTGAAAATGAGCGACGTAAATTCCATTAAAAATATCAATGAAAACTTCGAGTTAAACACAGGTTCGCCACATTTTGTACAGTTCGTCAATGATGTGGAAAATTTTGAAGTGTATAAAAACGGTAACGAAATCAGAAATTCTGCGACTTACAAGAATGAAGGAATCAACGTGAACTTTGTGGAAGAAATTTCGCCCGAAGAAATCTTCGTGAGAACTTACGAAAGAGGTGTGGAAGACGAAACTTACAGTTGTGGAACTGGAGTTACCGCTTCAGCTTTGGTTTTTTTAACAGATAAAAATCAAAAAGAGGTTCAAGTAAAAGTTTTGGGCGGAAATCTGAAAGTTTATGCAGAACAAGATGGAAATTCCTTCAAAAACATTTGGTTGGAAGGTCCTGCAAAACAGGTTTTTAAGGGAAAGATTTCATTGTAGCTGGAAGATGGAAGCTACAAGAAAACTTTAAATAAAACTATTATAATCAATTATCATTCATCAATTATCATTTACAAAATATGAAGAAGGGTTGTTCAATTTTTGCGATTACAGGTTTAGTAATTCTGCTCATCGGCGGATTTTTTGGCTTTAAATATTATCAAAAATATTACGGAAATAACGTGGAAAAAGAAGGTTATGTCCTCATTCCTCATTCTGCGAACTTCAATTCAATTTTGGATTCTATTTCTCCTTATGTAAAAAACAAGGAAAGTTTTGCAGAGGTAGCGAAGAAGAAAAACCTCGACAAATTCTTTAACGCAGGTCGTTACCGAATTAAATCGGGAACCAACAACACCGATTTGGTGAACATGATTAAAGCTGGAAACCAAACCGAAAACACGTTCAGAATTGGAGATTTCTTTACTGTTTACCAAATGGTGGGAAAAGTGGCGAAGAAAACCGAACTGGATTCTTTAAGGTTCGCAACCGACCTTAATAAAATCGCCACCGAAAAAGGTTTTGCCAATGCGGAAGATTTGAAAAGATATTTCTTCATCGACACCTACAATTTTTTCTGGACGGTAACTCCCAAAGAATTTTTCAAAAAATTTGAGGATCAATACAACAGTTTCTGGAATACTGATCGAGTTGCCAAAGAAAAGGCTTCAGGATTTACGAGAGATCAAATTTATGCTCTGGCTTCTTTGGTCTATAAAGAAACTGGTGGAAAACCTGACGAAATGAAGACAGTTGCAGGACTGTACATCAACCGTTATAAAAAGGGAATGAAACTTCAGAGCGATCCCACCGTAATCTATGCCGTTTCAAAAGCCAATAATTTTCAGGGCGATCCTATTAGAAGAGTTTTGTACAAACATTTGAGGGAACCTTCACCATACAACACCTACGCAAATGTGGGAATTCCACCTGGACCTATTTGTGTGGTGGATAAAAATTCGGTAGATGCCGTTTTGAATGCCGAAAAGAACGATTATATCTACATGTGTGCAGATCCAGCGAGATTTGGCTACCATAAATTTACGGCAAGTGCAGCAGAACACGCCGCAAATGCAAAAGCTTATCAGGATTGGTTGAATTCAAAAAATATTAAATAAAAAAAAGAATTAACACTTTTACTGATGATTTAACATTGTTTAAAAATTCATTTAATTTAACCAATGTCGAAAAAAAGCATCAGTATATGTATAAACTAAATTTATGACGGGAAAAATTGAGATTTCTTCAATGATCAGAAAGAGAACTTTAGGATTAACCTTCGTTCTAGGTGCAGCAAGTTTAGCGTTCGCACAACAGCAAAAAGTGAATGTTTCAGGAAAAATTGTCGACAAACAGAATCAGGCGGTTCCTTACGCTTCGGTTACCTTTAGCAACAAAGCCAACAAACTCTTCAGCGATGCAACACTAACAGACGAAAAAGGAAGTTATCAATTGGCTTTGACTCCAGGAAATTACGACATCACTGTAGAGGCCATCGATTACAAAAAATCTTCTTTAAACAAACAGATTTCAGCAGGTGGAAGTTTAGGAAATTTTACTGTTGAGCGTGAAGGTTCTATGACCAACACGAAGACCAAAGATATTGAAGGTGTCACGATTGTTGCAACTACAAAACCAGTAAGAGTAGAAATTGATAAGAAAACGTACGACGTAAAAAGTGACTTAACTGCAATCGGCGGAAACCTGCAGGATGTTTTACAAAATGTACCATCAGTTTCCGTTGATCCAGATGGAACGGTTACGATGCGTGGAAGCTCCAACGTGAAATTTTTAGTGAACGGAAAACCTTCCGCACTTCTTGGAATTGATGATGGAGCAAACGCATTGCAGGCAATTCCTGCCGATCAAATCGACAGGATTGAAGTCATCACAAATCCTTCCGCAAAATTCGACGCTTCCGGAACTGCGGGAATTTTAAACATCATCCTCAAGAAAACCACAAAAATGGGTTTCAACGGAAGTGTCACAGGAAATTTGGGACTTCAACCCAGAACCTCGCTTAACACCAATTTAAGCTGGAGAAAAGGAAATCTAACTTGGTTCTTAAACGGCGGCGGCGGTTATAGCGAAAGCAAAGGAAAAAACTGGACCGATACTCAATTTACGAAGCCCGACACGGAAGGAAACATTAGAAAATACCAAATCAGTGAAGGAAAAAACCAGGCAAAAAATTACAACGGAACTGCGGGAATCGTTTATCAAATCAATGACAACACTTCTGTAAATGCATCTGGAACGGTGAGAGGATTTTTGATGGAAAACAATCAACCGGTTGATTACACCTATTACCCTTCAACGGGCGGGTCTTATTTTGGAAACAGAACGTCCAATGGAAATAACAAAAACCTTGGTTTACAGGGTGATTTCGGGTTAGATCATAAGTTTGATGACAAAGGACAGAACATTTCATTGTCCTTAAGTTTGCAGAAAAATGATTCGGACGGCGATTCTTTCATCGAGCAAACTACCAAAAATATTTTTGAACTTTCTGATATCACCACTCAAAAAACAGTGAGTAAATCTACTGTAGGAAAAATTGACTACGAATTACCAATTGGCGAAAACTCCATGTTCAATGCGGGTTATAAACTTGATTACAACAAAAATGATTACGATTTTGGTGTTCAGGAAAAATTAGCCGGTCAAGCAAACTATGTTCCGCTACCACGATATAACAGTACCACGAATTATCAAGAAACGATCAACGCAATTTATGCACAGTTCAAGAGTAAAATCGGGAATTTTGGTTACCAATTGGGTTTGAGAAATGAGCTTTCCGATATTTCTATTAAATACCACAACCTTACAGGAACTGACGATTTAGACAAAAACAAAAAATACAACGGTCTTTTCCCAAGTGTTTTCTTGAGCTATAATTTCTCAAAGGATAATCAATTATTACTAAATTATTCACGTAGAATCGACCGACCGAGATCGTGGTTTTTGGCCCCGTTTATGTCATACAGTGACAACCAAAACCTTTTTAAAGGAAACACCGACTTGAATCCAGCTTATATCGATTCATTTGAGTTTGGTTACAATTTTTCTAAAAAGAAATTCTCCATTAATCCCACTATCTATTACAGAAATGAGCAGGACGATGTAAAAATGACCGTTGCTTATGTGTACGACACCTATGAGAAACGCTATGTTTTTAATACCGTACCTTTAAATTTAGGTTACGACAGAAGATTTGGTTTGGACATTAATTATACTTTTGATCCTTTCTCTTGGTGGAAAATTATGGGCGAAGTCGATTTATACGGATATAAAACTTCCGGAGAGTATGATTATTCGTACCCTGATCCAACCAACGCAGCGAATACTATTTATAAACATATTTCCTACGCTGGAAACGGGATGTCTACAAGATTGAGAATGTCAAACACTTTTAAAATCGACAAAACTTTCAGCGTACAGTTGCAAGGAAACTTCCGTGGAGCACAGGTGGAAGGTGCAAATCATCAGAAAGCAATGTATTTTGCCAATTTAGGTGCTACAAAAACGATTTGGAAAGGTGACGGAACGATCGGCTTGAACGTACAGGATTTATTCAATACAAGAGCGAGACAAGTCTCAGTTGTTACAGATGATTACACTACTGATCGTTATATGAGATGGCAACCAAGGACTTTATCACTCTCTTTAACTTATCGATTTAAGCAAGGCGAAAAAGTGGAAGCACCGAAAAGGAAAAAAGATTTCAACTCCAATGACAGCGGCGGCGATGATCAAGTACCACCAATGTAAAAGTCATCATACAAAAAACCGAATCCCTATCTGATTCGGTTTTTTATTTTTTCCAGGCAAATTTTAATGGGCTCTTTGCTCCAAATATTTCTGCCATTCCCAAGTTGTCCTCAATGCTTCTTCAAGAGAAGTGTCCGCTTTCCAACCGAGTTCTTTTTCAGCTTTGTCTGCGTTTGCATAAGCGATGGTGATGTCTCCTGCTCTTCTGTCGCAGATTTGGTAAGGGACTTCAACGTTGTTTGCGCTTTCAAAAGCGTGAACGACTTCCAAAACAGATGAACCTTTTCCAGTTCCCAAATTATAAATGTCGATGACCGTTTCAGAAGGATCTGCAATGAGTTTTTGTAATGCTTTTACGTGAGCTTTCGCCAAATCCACCACATAAATATAATCTCGTATTGCGGTTCCGTCTTCGGTTGGATAATCATTTCCCCAAATATTAAGTTTTTCACGAATTCCCGCCGCAGTTTGTGTAACATAAGGAACCAAATTATTCGGAATGCCGATTGGGAGTTCGCCCAAAAAAGCCGAAGGATGCGCACCGATTGGATTGAAGTACCTCAACAAAGTAACTTTTTTATGATGAGCCACTGCAAAATCTTTCAAAATTTCCTCTCCCATCTGTTTGGTTTTTCCGTATGAAGATTCGGGAGTTTTCAAAGGTGTATTTTCGTCGATGGGTTGTTGATCGGCTTGTCCGTAAACAGTGCACGAAGAACTGAAAATAAAGTTGGAGATGTTTCTCTGTTTAAATTCCTGCAAAATATTGATCAAAGAAAACAAATTGTTTTCGTAATAATCCACCGGTTTTTCCTGACTTTCGCCAACCGCCTTGAAGGCTGCAAAATTAATACAACCGTCAATTTTATGGGCGTCTAAAAGTTGTACCAGAAGTTCTCTTCGCTTCAAATCAAACGGATAAAAAGTTGGTCTTTTTCCTGCGACTTTTTCAATATTGTCTAAAATAAATTTTTCTGAATTAGATAAATCATCCACGATGATTACCTCAAAATTATTGTTTAAAAGCTCCACAACAGTATGTGATCCAATATAGCCGAGTCCGCCGGTAAGAAGTATGGTCATTGATTTTTGTTTAAGGTTTAAGATTCGAGGTTTGTAGTTTACGAATTCATAAATTCCAAAACCGCATCAGTAATATATTTTAATTGCTCATCATCCAGTTCGGTGTGCATCGGTAGCGAAATTACCTCATTCAAAAGTTTGTCGGTGTTTACAAAATCTTTGGGATCGCTTTCCTGATAGTACGCTTTCTGTTTTCTCAAAGCAACAGGATAATAAATCATAGCGGGAATTTCTTTCTCCGTTAAAAACTGTTGCAGTTCATTACGTTTTCCGTTTAGGATTCTCAAAGTATATTGATGAAATACATGCGTTGAGTTTTCTGCTCTTTTCGGCGTAAGAATTTGTGGATGATTGGCAAAGGCTTCATCGTAAAAGTCTGCCGCTTTTCTTCTTGCTTCATTGTAAGAATCCAAAAGCGGGAGTTTTTTCCTTAAAACGGTCGCCTGAATACTGTCTAAACGGGAATTCACTCCCACCTCATCATGGTAATATCTTTCATACATTCCGTGATTAACGATACCACGGATTTTGTGCGCAAGTTCATCGTCATTAGTAAAAATTGCACCGCCGTCTCCGTAACATCCCAAATTTTTCGAAGGGAAGAAAGAAGTAGTTCCCAAAATCCCCATCGTTCCGGATTTTTTTACGATTCCGTCAGAAAAAGTAAAATCAGCGCCAATTGCCTGTGCATTGTCCTCAATCACATAAAGTTGATGCTCTTTAGCGACTTTTAAAACTGCTTCCATGTTTGCACACTGTCCAAAAAGATGAACAGGAATAATCGCCTTTGTTTTGGGAGTGATTGCGGCTTTCAGTTTGTCGATATCAATGGTAAAGGTGTCATAGTCAACATCCACCAAAACCGATTTTAATTTGAGAAGATGAATTACTTCAACCGTTGCGGCAAAGGTAAAATCTGCTGTGATCACTTCATCGCCTTCCTTCAAATCTAAAGCCATCAAAGCAATTTGAAGGGCATCTGTTCCGTTTGCGCACGGAATCACGTGTTTTACATCAAGGTAATTTTCCAACTCGTTTTGGAAGGATTTCACTTCAGGTCCGTTGATAAAAGCTGCGGAATCCATCACATTTAAAACCGCGTTGTCAACTTCAGATTTTATTTTATAGTATTGACTTTGAAGGTCAACCATCTGTATTTTCT
Source organism: Candidatus Kaistella beijingensis (assembly GCF_020084865.1). Classification (NCBI taxonomy): domain Bacteria; kingdom Pseudomonadati; phylum Bacteroidota; class Flavobacteriia; order Flavobacteriales; family Weeksellaceae; genus Kaistella; species Candidatus Kaistella beijingensis. Next base: position 854,244 of record NZ_CP071953.1, read on the forward strand.
TCATAAAAAATATTTGTTCAAATTTAAGAAAATTAATGCGTTGAAAAAATTTAACACAACTAAAAATACTTCCATTCAAAATTATTAGCGGCATTTAAAATGTTGATCATAACAATTTAAAAACGCAACTAATGCAAATAATCCTTCAAAAGAATGGAATGATGCTAAAATAATTCTAAAAGCTTTATCATTTTTTTATATTTTTGTTGCTCACTAATAAATTTATTTAAATGAAAAAACTGTTATCAATTTTTATTTTGGTGGTCTTTAGTTTTGCGAGTGCTCAAACAGAACTTGTATTCGTCTTCTTTAAGGATAAGCCAAATAAAGCTGCATTTTATGCGAATCCTCTTTCGGAACTTACTCAGAAATCTCTTGACCGAAGAGCAAAATTCGGAATCGCTTTGGATGATAAGGATGCACCAATCGAACCAAGCTACATTCAAAATATCAGAAATCTTGGCTTTACGGTTACGGATTATTCAAAATGGATGAATGGTGTAGCGGTGAATGCCACTGCCGCTCAAATCACTCAACTTCAAGGGCTGAGTTACGTGCAGGCCGTTGAAAGATTTATCAAACATCCAACTGGCGGAAAACCGGCTGCCCAAAAAGTAAACAAATTCGATTTATTTAATAGCACTGTCGGAAAAACCGATTTTAATTACGGAACTGGTCTGGCTCAAATAAACCAAATCAACCTTCGTCCCCTTCATGTAGCTGGCTTCACGGGTACGGGAATCACCATTGCGGTAATTGATACCGGTTTCCCAAGAGTAAATACTGGTTCAGCCTATGCAAGAATCAGAAATAACGGACAAATTAAGGGTGGTTATAATTTTGTAAATAAAAGTACCGACATTTACAATACGGCGCTCAACAACCACGGATCAATGTGTTTAGGGGTGATCGCAGGTTATGTAGATGGTTCGTATGCAGGTTCAGCTCCTGATGCCGATTTTTATCTTTATGCCTCTGAAGATTATGCCAACGAAAAACCTGAAGAAATGATCTACTGGGCAGAAGCAGCCGAAGAAGCTGACCGTAAAGGTGTAGATTTAATTACAACATCTTTAGGTTATTATGATTTTGATGACACGCGATACAACATGCTTTATTCCGACATGAACGGTACGACTTCATTTATAGCGAGATCGGCACAAATTGCAGTTGAAAAAGGAATTTTTGTACTTGCTGCCGCAGGAAATGAAGCTCAAAATGCATGGCATTACATCATCACTCCTGCAGACAATGAAAAAGTTTTCACGATTGGAGCCGTAACCTCAACAGGAGCCAGCTCTTCTTTTTCTTCGTACGGTCCCAATTCTGTTGGTGTTGTAAAACCGGACGGAAGTGCACGCGGAACTTCAACGGCAATGGCGTACAACAACGGAGTTACAACAAGTAGTGGAACCTCATTTGCGACGCCGCTCGCTGCAGGTGGAGTTGCTTGTCTTTTACAGGCTGCACCTAATAAATCAATAGCAGAAATTAGCAATATTTTACGCCAAAAAGCATCTCTATATCCAAATCATACAGATCCAATGGGTTACGGTATCTTGAATTTCGGGAATTCTTATTCCGCAGTTTTAGCAACCAACAATAATTTGAACAGAACGGAACTAAAAATTTTCCCAAATCCTGTGAAAAATATTTTCAACATCAGCACCAGCGAAAATATACTTTCAGTGGAGCTATATAATACTTTAGGCCAAAAAATTCAAACGCTGAAAAGTGAGAAGAATCAAAATATCGATCGCTTAAATTCAGGCGTTTACTTTGTAAAAGTAAAAACCTACAAAAGCGAATATGTAGAAAAAATCGTGAAAGAATAGTTCTACAAAAGATTACAAAAAAACGCAAAGTCATTCATTTGGCTTTGCGTTTTTTTTAATAAATATTTTGCAGAACTGCTTTATTCATCACGCCGAATTCCTGCTCGCATTAATATTCCCAAAAAGCGAACGCATCACCAATTTTTCGTAAGCTTCGCGATTACCTTCCTGTTTTTGGATTTTCATCAAAGCATATTGCTGAATGCTCAAAAGCGGCAACACAATTTTCTCCCTAATTTTTACTGATTTTCTTGAGAGCGGCTCTTCTTCCATCAACATTTTAAATCCTGTCAATTCAAGCATCATTTGTTTTGAGAGTTCATATTCATCATTCAAAATATTCCAAAAAGTTCCAAATTTTTCATTGTTTTTCATGTAGGAAGTCAGCGGAAAATAGGATTTGTTCATACTCATCATGGAATTCAGAACCAAAGTTTTAAAGAAATCCGAACCTTTGTAAAGTGAAATCACCTCATCAAATCTGCCTTCATCTTTCAATTTTTTCAAAGCAAAACCAAACCCGAAAAATCCCGGAACATTCTGCTTCAGCTGCGCCCAAGAACCTACAAAAGGAATTGCTCGCAAATCTTCAAATTTCAATTCGTTTCCTGCACCCCGTTTTGTTGGGCGACTTCCGATATTCGTTCTGCCGTAATATTCGAGTGTGCTCATTTCTTGCAGATACGGGACAAACATCTTATTCGCCTTTAAATCCGAATACTTTTGAAAACTGATTTCCGCCAGTTCTTCGATGAGTTTTCTTTCCTTTTCAGTCAAATCTTTTTTGGAATTTTTAAAGACATCATTTTCGATTCCTGCCGTTAACAATTGCTCGAAATTGTATTTTGCCTGGTCTTTATTCCCGAAAACAGAGGTGATGGTTTGTCCTTGAATCGTTAATTCAATTTTATTGTTTGCAATTGTTTTTCCCTGCGAAGCGTAGAAATCGTGTGTTTTTCCGCCGCCTCTTGCAGGAGGGCCGCCTCTTCCGTCGAAGAAAATAACTTTGATATCGTTTTCTTCCGAAATTTTGGTCAGCTGTTCTTTGGTTTCATAAATTTCCCAGTTGGCTTTCAGATAACCGCCGTCTTTCGTCCCGTCAGAAAAACCAAGCATGATGGTTTGTCCGTTTCCGCGTCGTTCCAAATGTTTTCTGTAAACAGGAAGTTCGTAGAGATTTTTCATCACTTTTTCGGCATTATCCAAACCTTCCATGGTTTCAAAAAGAGGAACAATGTCGATGTTGATTTCATCTTCTTTGTAACCGCACAATCGGAAAAGCCCGAAAACATTCAACACATCCTTAATTTCGTCTGAATTTGAAATAATATAGCGATGCAACCCTCGTTCGCCGTTTTTCTTTTGAATATTTTTTATATTTAAAACATTCTGTAAAGTGTCTTTTGTAATTCCTTCGAATTCCTCGGGACTAACAACAGTTTCAGTTTCCATAAGCCATTTCAGCTTTTCATCGGTTAAAAGGTTTTCTGCAATTTTCCCTGATTTTTTGCTGATAATTTCATCGATGATCTGCTGATGAACTCGGCTGTCTTGTCTAACATCCAAAGTCGCAAAGTGAGTTCCGAAGATTTTCACCCGGTCTCTATAATCATCCAGCAGATTTTTGAAAAGTCCATTGTGTTTCTCCGTTAATATTTTTTCAGCTTCGTTGATTTTACTTAGAATTTGTTCAGTAGAAATACCGATTTCCTCTTTAAAGATAGCATCGTACAGATCGTGACTTAAAGATTCCAAAACTTCGGACACTCCGCGAAAACTCAATCTTCTCCTTAAATTTTTCAAATGGGCATAATAAGATTTCAAAATCGAGGAATGAAGTTCTTGCGCTACTTTTTGCGTGATTTCCGCGGTGACAAAAGGATTTCCGTCACGGTCTCCTCCCGGCCAAAAACCAAGCTGAATCATGTCTTGATGTGGCACAAAATGAGAAGTTCCAAAGGAGTTTTTTAGTTTTTTATACAATTCACCAATCGTGTCGTAATACACATACCGAAGGTAAAAAATAATGCTCATCGCCTCATCGAGCGGAGTTGGTTTTTCTTTGTTAACGAACGGCGTTTTTCCCAATTGCTGCAATAGCATGTCGATTTCCGAAACGGAATCTTTCATAATTGCTGCTCTTAAATCGTGTAGAATTCTTTGAACAGAATTCGGATAAAACTGCGTTGGATGCGCAGTGAAAACCACTTTAATCGCAAAATCCTTCATCTTGTTGCGGGTTGCTTCCAACAAATGTTCCTGCGACGCACGTTCGTGAAGTTGAAGCAAAGTTCCTGCATCGCTTTCCGAATGAAGTTGCTCGAAAGCGGCATCTTCAATGGAATCAAATAAAACCACCTGTCTTTCAATATATTGTATGATTTTAAAGAGAAGTTCCGTTTTTTGTTCTTCGGTTTGAAGTTCGGTATGTTTGGCGAAAAATTCTTCCACGATTTCTTCGGGACTTTTTCCGTTTTCGTAACCGACTTTGCTTTCTTCGTATAAAAACGGGAGCAGCATGCCGATATTCGTCATTTTATCATACGGCAAACTCATGAAGAGCGAGTTGTAAATCTGAAATTTATTTTCAACCAACTGCCGAAATTTTTCTGTTTTTTCTTCGTTTAGCATAGAACAAATTTAGGGTATTTTGTTTCGTAAATGAACGACTCTTCTCTAAAATTACTCAAAAATTCATTAGAAAATTGTACCTTCATTAAATGAAATTTTTACGGTTTGCTTTTGTGTTTCTTTCCATTTTTTGTTTCGGGCAAAATGGATTTCAGATTATTGATGAGAAAAAAACAGTAATACCCTTTCAGCTCATCAACAATTTAATTTTTATAACGTTAAATATCAATGGTGTTGACCTTACTTTTTTGTTGGATTCCGGGGTGAACGAAACCATTCTCTTCAGTCTGGAAAATAAGGAAATTAATTTCAATGATGTTGAGAAAATAAAGTTTTCGGGTTTAGGTGAGACCAAAAATATTGAAGGACTGAAGTCTGAAAACAATATCGTAAAAATCGGCAAAAATTTTAAGGATTTTAACCATACCGTTTTTATCATTTTGGATGAAAGCATTAACTTTTCTTCACACGTCGGAATTCCTGTACATGGTATAATCGGTTATGAGTTTTTTCAAAATCTTCCTGTCGAAATTAATTTTAACTCCAAAAAGATTACTGTTTTTAAAGAAGAAAAGAATTTCACAAAGAAAAGTAAAAAATTTAAGGAGTTTCCCATTAGTATTGAAGGTAACAAACCCTATATTTTGGCAGGTGTTGAAATGACAAACAACAGGGTGGACTCTAAAATGCTTATCGATCTTGGAAACAGTGATGCAGTTTGGCTTTTCCCAAAACTTATAAAAGATTTCGTGTATAACAGACCCAATATTGATGATTACTTGGGACAGGGTTTCAATGGCGATATTTTTGGAAAAAGAAGCCGAATACACCGGCTTTATATTGGAGATTTCACCTTCGAGAAACCATTAACTGCAATGCCCGACGAATACTCCATTCAACATCTGAAGTTGGTTCCAGATAGAAAGGGCTCTATTGGAAGCGATATTCTTAAACGCTTCACCGTCATTTTTAATTACCCTCAGAAAAAAATCTATTTGAAAAAAAACCGAAATTTCAATGATCCTTTCCTGTTTAACAAAAGCGGACTGGAAATCCAACACGACGGAGTAACCTGGGAAAGAGATCTGGTAAAAGTTGAAACAAAAAAGAATACTGAATCATCGGACGAAATTCGAGTTTATGATGCTAGAGAAGGCTTTCAGTATAATTTTATTTTAAAACCAAAATATTCTGTAGCTGGCTGTAGAAAAGATTCACCTTGTTACGTTGCCGGAATTCGCAAGGATGACAAAATTTTGAGCATTAATCAAAGAAAGGTGGGTGATTTTACATTACAAAAAATCAATGACTTATTGAAAGACGAAGATGGAACTACTGTTCATTTCGAAATCGAAAGAGGGGGACAAGTCATGAAATTCTCGTTGGTTTTACAGGATCCTATACCGTATCGGGACACTTATTGATTTTTCGTACGCTTTTAAAACCGATTAGATTCGAAACGACCGTACCTGTAATTTAAAAAAAGCTACCACCCTCTATTGTAAACCGCTCGTGGTTTATGTAAAAAAAATCAAAGTCAAGTTGACTTTGATTTTTTTGAATTAAAAAGAACAGCTTCCAAAGAAGCTGTTCTACAGTATTCTATTTCTTAATTACCTTATTAGTAATTACTTTGCCATTTACGGTAGCTTTCACCAAATAAACTCCAGGCGCCAATCTGGACATGTCAATTTCGGATTTGTTGTCTTTAGGATTGATCATTAATACTTTTTGACCCAAAACATTCATTACCTCAATTGCCTCTACCCTACCTTTGGAGCTGATATTTAAAATTCCGGTAGTTGGATTTGGATAGTAACTAAAGTTATTAAGATTAGCTTCATCAACTGCCAAAACTGCGCAGCTTACTGTTGCTTGCCATCCTGCATAGTTTAAACTACTGTCTGAACGGAATCTTACCGTTAATTTTCCAGAAGGATCAGTGGAAGTAAACGAGTCTCCGACAGAAAGTAAACTTGATGCAACCGATGGTGTACCTCCCGTTCTACCACACTTAACTGCAGCTAAAACAGGCGAAGAAACAGTTGGACCATTGTAAATACTTAAATAATCCCAACAACCCGCAGCAGTTCCGGTACCCGTAGAAGTCTCAATTTCAACTTGAGTAAAGGTAATTTTTACCGCATCTCCTGCATTTTGCGGTTGAATAACAGTAGTAATATCCTCGCTGTTGCCATAATTTGCAGTGGTTCCTCCTGAATCTGTGAAGTTGTCGCCACAAGTTGTCGGTGGAATTGGTGGAGCGGCAGGAAGACTGTCTGCAATGGTAAACATTGTGTACTCTGTAGCAGCAGTATCTCCAACCAATGTAGCTGCGCCTGTGGTTACATTTACTTCATAAATTCCACTATTGTATGTTCCACTTCCACCGAAGGAAGCCATGTACAGTTTATTGTTACTGGTATTAAAATCTGCATCTTGTGCATAAGCAATATCAACTCCAAGTGAGCCAACTAAGGTTGCAGCTCCAGTGGATAGATTAATTGAATTGAATGTATCTGTTCCAACATCCGCGGAATAAGCAAGTCCATTATTATCAATTTCAAGCCAAATCGGTGTATTACTACCTGTAGTACTTCCTACCACTGTAGCCGCGCCCGTCGTCAAGTTTACAGTATAAAGTGTTCCAGCTGTACCACTGGTACTGGTTGCGTACATCGTATTGTTTGCTCTGTTCCAAGAAAGGCCAGTTACAGTATCAGTTGCCGGAACATTTACAAGGGATCCCACCAATCTTACTGATCCATCATTATAAATTTTTACCAAGGTTTTACTTGTGTCGTCTAAACCGTATAAATTTCCATCACCTGCCAAATCATCTGCGAAGATGCTCTTAGTTAAAGGACCCAATACCGTAGGAGTATGCGGAGGCGTTAACGGAATAGTAGAAAAATTCATTGGTGTAGGGTAAGAATTTTTCACAAATGCTTTATTAAGTGGTGGATCAATGGTATCCGCAATAGAAAACATGGTATATTCCTCATTATTAGGTGTAGTACTTCCAACTAAAGTTGTAGCTCCGGTTGTAAGGTTCACTTTATAAATTCCTCCTGTTCCACCACCTGTATAACCGGCCATGTAGAGTTCGTTAGTTTCCTTATTAAAATCTGCATCCTGTGCAAAACTAATATTGATACCCAATGGACCAACTAAAGTAGAAACCCCTGTTGCAAGATCAATCTTATATAAATTGTCTGTCGTGATGTCTGCAGAATAGGCGTTTCCTGCATTGTCAATTTCCAACCAAATAGGAAGCGCTCCTGTAGCCATTCCTGTTACAGTTGCTACTAAAGTTGAAGCACCTGTTGTCATATCGACGGTACATAATTTGTAATCGGTTGTCAACACGTACATCTTGCTGTTACTCGCATTCCATGATAGTCCGGATACGGTTCCCGTTCCAACCGCAGCTCCAAGAGGACCAACAGTGACTAAAGTTCCTGTTGGCGTAACCCTTACCAAATTTTTGGCATCACTGTCAACTGCATATAACTTCCCATTCCCCGCGATTTCATCACAATAAATATTGTTGGTTATTGATGAAATTACCGATACTGTGTGTGGCGGAGTTAGCGGCATTGTACCAAAGCTTTTGGTTGCTTGTCTACCGTCTTTCACATAAGCTTTATTTAAAAGTTTTTCGTTCAGATTGCTCTTTGGAATATTCTGCAACTCATAAATTCTCAACAGACGTAATTCCTGATTTGTAAATTTGTCATCAGGAAATGCCAATGCGGATTCCAATGATTTAATTTTGTCCAAAATTGGTTGTACAGCACTTCTGGGGATTTTGGTTTTCAGTTCCTTTTCAGTAATACCGAAGGGATTTGACTTTTCTTCCTGCTTTTGAATGCGGTAGTTGTGGTAAAGAGCAAGTTCCTCCTTTGACAACTTGTCGAGCGGAACTGCCCCCATTGGATTCTGCTTTCCTAAGACTTCTAGTTTTTCGAAAACAGGTTTAATTTGAGCTTCCGTAATTTTGTTTTGCTGCCCGAAAGCGAAGGCAGACAGTAAGAGTGCGCTAAGAACTCCTACGCTTGAATAGATTTTTTTCATGATTAAAAAAATTGGATTTGTTTTCCAAATTTACTAATAAAATCAATATAATGTTAATAATTTTTAAAAAAAAATGAGAATTCGCTCCCAAACATACATAAGTACTAGAAAATCATTGACGAAAAAATTTAAACATATCACAAATTTGAATTAATTTTATAAAAAAATTACATCGGTATGCAGATCGAAGAAACAGTTCTTGACCAGATCCGCTCAAGACCCAGATTCAAAATAATCACAGAAATTAGGCGTGAAGAATACACTGCATTTCTAAAAAGGTTTCTAACTGAAAAATCGCACGAATTTTCCGGCAACATCAATAATGAAACCGCCGTGATTACCGTGAAAAATAATCAGAATGAATATTGGAAACCCAATCTCTCCTTAAGAACAGAAACTGATGAAGAAAATAAAACGGTGATTCGCGGAGTTTTCGGGCCAAGTTCTGCGGTATGGACTTTCTTCATGTTCCTTTACTTTGTTTTCAGTATTCTGTGGATGGTATTTATCACTGTTTGGTTTGTTGAAAAGCAGATAAAAAGCAATGATTTTCCGTGGTCACTTACCTTATCTTTTGTGATGTTGTCTGCAATGATCGTTACCTACGTTGCTTCGAGAATAGGGCAAAAGAAAGCTGGTAACGAAATGCAAAAACTTCGGCAGTTTGCCGAAGAATCTATCAAAAATTTCGAACAGTAAAACAGTTTAAAGTGTATCTACCTCGATTTAATTGGCATTAAATTTCAGAAGTAGCAAGTTTCCTTTATAAAGTTCCAAAGTATTTCCACTCACTACATACTTATTCACTTCATTCAAAGTGCTGAAAAAATTGGTTTCTACATTCATGTTATCACATGCCATTTTAGTAGAGCCAATGTTTCTTACAGCAAAATTTCCCGCAGTGGCATCCAGGGAAAGCTCACCAAAATAATTGTTGCATCCTCCATTGCCTGTAACTCTGCCACTTTCTATATTGAGTGTCGGGGTTTTACCTTTTACATTGTCCGACAAAATCCATTTGGTATTGGAGATATTTGCTTGCGAACTTCCCACTTTCGAACTGCTCATTGTAGTACAGGAAGCCATCGCAGCGACTGCAAAAACAGAAAGTGAAATATTTTTGATGCTTAAATTTTTCATTCTTAAAATTTTATCGAAACCAAATTTAAGTAATAATATTGAGGTAAATAGTAATTTTAGCATATTTTATAATTTGTCAAAAACAAAAAAGCATTCCAAATTTGAAATGCTTTTTATAAGATATTGATGAGCTTCTACCCTCTCAATTCCGCAGAAAATTCTTTCTGGAAGGATTTGATTAACGAGTTCATCACTTCCGAAATCTCTTTTTCTTCCAAGGTTTTTTCCTCGTTCAGCAATTCGAAACTCATCGCGTAAGATTTTTTTCCTTCCGGAAGATTTTTTCCTTCGTATACATCGAAAAGGTTGATGTTTTTCAAATACTTGGAAGGGTTCTTTTTCGCTGATTTGTATAAATCGTTGTAAGAAATATTCTTGTCAATCAATAAAGCCAAATCTCTTCTGATTTTGTTGAATTTAGGAATATCCACAAATTTCAAATTCTCTTTTGATCGCAAAGACTGACAAGTTTCCAATTCGATTTCCGCATAGAAACAGTCTTGATCCAAATCTGCATCTTTTAGAGACTGTGGCGAAACTTTTCCTAATCTTGCAATAGTTTTTCCTCCTGAAACCAATTCTAAAGCATCGGAAAATCTTGCATCTTCCAAGGATTTTTCTTCGATATTCAAATTCAGTTTATCCAAAAGAATTTTCACATAAGATTTCAAATAATAAAAATCCGTCGCCGATTTCGGTTGAAGCCAATTTTCCGCCACATTTCTTCCCGAAACCAAAATCGCCAATTGCTTTCTTTCCTCGTACTTCCCTTCTCTTTTATGATAAATTTTTCCTAATTCAAAAAACTTGATGTCGGAATTTTTCCTCTTTATGTTGTAATCTGCATTCTCCAAAAGTCCTTCCATCAAAGAAGTTCTCATGAAGGCCAGATCCCCGCTTAACGGATTGAGCAATTTCACGGCATCGGTTTCATCTTTCACCGTCGTCAAAGAATTGTTCATCACTTCATTGAAGCCGTTGCTCTGCAAAGTTCTAGCCCAAGAATTTTCCAACGCATCTTGGTCGTCGAAACTCAATTTTACGGGAGTAAAAGAAATTTTCTGTGGCGAATCGATTTTGTTGTAACCGTAGATTCTCAAAATTTCCTCAATCACATCGATTTCTCTCGTCACATCCGCTCTGTACGCAGGAACAGAGATTTCCAAACCGTTTTGAATTTCATTAAGTACATTTATATCTAAAGATTTCAAAATCTCCTTAATTTTTTCTTTGTGAATTTTCGTTCCCAAAATCTGCTCTACTTTCGAGAATCTTAGAATCACGTAATGGTCTTCAATTTTCTTCGGATAATGCTCCAAAAGTGGTCCAACTAATTTTCCGCCCGAAATTTCCTCCATCATGGAAATCGCGTGAGTAATCGCAGTTCGCACATTATTTGGGTCCACTCCTCTTTCAAAACGGAAAGAAGCGTCGGTATTCAAACCGTGGAATTTCGCCCCTTTTCTCACAGCGATTGGATTGAAGTAAGCACTTTCCAGGAAAATCGTTTTCGTATCGTTTGAAACGCCCGAATTTTGTCCACCGAAAACTCCCGCAATACACATCGGGTTGTTTTCGCCGTCTTTAATCATGATTTCAGAACCGTTCAAGGCTCTTTCAGTTCCGTCTAAAGTTGTGAATTTGGTTCCTTCTTGATTTACGCCGACTTTCACTTTTTTACCTTTGATTTTATCGGCATCAAAAGCGTGAAGCGGTTGTCCAAAACCGTGAAGAATAAAATTCGTGATATCCACAATATTGTTAATCGGGCTCAAACCAATCGATTTCAAACGGTTTTTCAACCAATCGGGAGATTCCGCAACTTTCACATTTTCAATCACTGCACCGATGTATCTCGGGCATAATTCCGAATCCTCAACTTCCAATTGAAAATCGGTTGTTCCTTCAATAGTTAAAGGTTTTGAAACCGCTTTTTCAAACTCCGACTTGATTTGATTGGAAACCAAAAACGCATTCAAATCTCTTGCAACACCGTAATGCGACATCGCATCCGTTCTGTTCGGCGTTAAACCGATTTCGTAAACTTCGTCGTTGGAAAGTTCAAAATATTTGGAGAATTCGTCACCAATTTTGTACGTTTCATCCAAAATCATAATTCCTGCGTGGTCGTCGCTTAAACCCATTTCGTCTTCCGCGCAAATCATTCCCTGCGAAACTTCGCCACGAATTTTGGCTTCTTTAATGTCAAAAGAGTTTCCGTCTTTAGTGTGGATTTTTGTTCCCACAACTGCGACAGGAACAATTTGTCCCGCAGCAACATTGGGTGCTCCGCAAACGATGTTCAAAATTTTTCCGTTTCCAACATCAACAGTGGTTTTCTTGAGTTTATCGGCATTTGGATGCTGTTCGCAAGTCAAGACTTTTCCCACGACAATTCCTTCAAGCGATCCTTTTACGGATTCATATTTTTCGATTCCTTCTACTTCAAGACCGATATCGGTTAAATATTCGCCGATTTTTTCGGTTTTCAAACCGGTTTTGATATAGTCTTTCAGCCAGTTGTTTGAGATTTTCATTCAATTAAATTTGAGATTCGCAGTTTGAGATTTGAAATTATTATCGCAAAAAATCAAACTTTTTATTTAGAATTTTAGTTTGCAAATATCGTGATTTTATCGCTTACATTCAAATCTCTTAGGCACCTAAAGATAGTCCCATAAGAATATAATAATCGAAAACTTAGATATTCTTCTTTACCCATCCGTTTTTTAATCTCTATCATAATCCAACATTTTTTGTAATCTTTTGTCACCCAATTCAACGAGTCCAAATAACAACAATACCGTTCATTTCCTACTTTAATTGAATAAAATCAAAAAAAACAGAAATTTTTTAAACATATTCAAAAAATAACTAACTTTAACCGAAACAATTACAATATAAAACGATGAAGAAAAATTACTTTCTAGGAATCATTAGAAGTTATTTCAATAACTGATGGTTTCAAAGATTATGAAGAAGTTGCAGTCCAGTTAAATCCAAGCAGCATCCAAACAATGGCGCCAAACCCTGCAAACAGTAATGTAACTGTAAACTACATTTTAAACAATGCTAACTCGGCTTATTTGCAGATAATTGGTTACAACGGAACCACTTCCAACAACTACATTTTAGATTTAAATACTACCCAAACTGCAATTAATCTAAGTAATTATCCTTTAGGTTATTATACAGTTGCACTAATTGTCAATGGTCAAATTGCCGATACCAAAACTTTAATCAAACAATAATTTTCAAAATTTCATGTCATGAAAACAATTATATCGATCATCACTCTACTGGTTTCAAATATTTTATTTTCACAATATATAGAAGGTTTAAGTGTTACACAAAACGGAACTAATCAAATCAAAGTACATGTTAAGGCCTACTTTCCAACTTCTGAAAGCAGTTACCTATCTTATGAAACTGCTCTCAATCAAAATGTGATTACTTTAAATCCTTGTTATTACCTGAGTCCTTTTGGAGGTTCAGGTGATGTCACCTATTACAATAATGATTTTTATATAGATGTTCCCAATGGTGCTTCTTATACCTTAAAGGTCAACATGTATATTTCCACAAATAATACAATATGCAACCATAACCGAATTGAAGATACCGTAACCCTTAACTTCACTACCCCAATCCAAGGCACCGTCTCACTCGCAGCCAATGAAAGCGATGTTTCAGAGCAAGACCTCAAACTCTTCCCCATTCCTGCAAAAGACGAGCTCATTATCATCACCAAAAACAGAATAAACAATATAAACGTCCTCGACGCTTCGGGTAGAAAAGTTTCTGCAACATTTCTAAACAATAAAGTAAATACCTCTAATCTCCAGAATGGCATCTACTTTATAGAAATATTTTCAGATAAAGGTCTTGCTCGCAAAAAATTCACCATCAAGAAATAAAGATTTGCTAACAGGCGTTATAAACTGCCTGTTAGCTTTTTTTAATAACAATTTATCATTTACATTCCTAAAACAAAAAAGCCCGACTCAATCGGACTTTTTTGATATATTTTTGGACCATTGACTTCGCCGAACCACTTCGTTAGGTTTCACGATTTGTCCTTACAAACTACATTCCAATCACCGGCATCGAAAGCATCAGGATATTTTCCTCGTCCTCCAACCCGTCAACCGGCTCGATGATTCCTGGTCGGTTCGGTTGAGACATTTTCATCGTGATATCGTCTGCGGAAAGAACGGATAACATTTCCGTCAAAAATTTGGAACTAAAACCGATGTTGATGTCTTCCCCGTTGTAATCGCAAGGAATCTGCATGTCTGCTTTGTTAGCGTATTCGGTGTCTTCTGCGTGAAGGTGAAGAATATTTCCCGACAGTTTGAAACGAACCTGATTCGTCGATTTGTTCGACATAATCGAAGCTCTTCTGATGGAATTCAACAAAAGGTTTCGGTTGATAGTCAAAACGTTCGGGTTCTCTTTTGGAATTACCGCAGAATAATTCGGGTATTTTCCATCGATTAATCTACAAATCCAAATATTGTTTCCGAAAGTGAATTTCGCCATATTTTCGTTGAACTCAATCGTCACTTCGTCGTTGGAACTCGCCAAAATATTTTTGAAAATTGCCAAAGGTTTTTTCGGCATGATGAATTCAATCGGTTCCGCATTGATTAAATCGGTTCTTTTGTAAACCACCAATCGGTGAGAATCCGTAGAAACGAAATTGGCTTCATCCTCTTTAAATTGGAACAAAACTCCTGTCATTACAGGTCTCAAAGAATCATTGCTGGTTGCAAACAAAGTGTTATTCAATGCTTCCGACAAAACTCCGGCAGAAATTTTCACGCTTTGTGCAGCGTCAAATTCGGGAAGCTCAGGATAATCTTCTGCATTGTCGAGAGCGACTGCGAAATTATCCTTCTCGTCTAAAATTTCTAGCAAACTTCCGTTTCCATCGGCTGCATCTTTTACAGATAAAGTCAACGGTTGCTCCCCGTAAGTTTTCACAAAGTCCTGGAAGATTTTTGCAGGAACAGCAAATTTTCCGTTATCGTCGGATTTCACTTCCAATGAGGTGATTAAAGTAGTTTCACCGTCGGAAGCAGTTATTTTAAGGTTATTTTCTTCAAGCTCAAAAAGATAATTTTCAAGAATCGGTCGTGACTGAGAACTGGAAATTACACCGCTCACCGTGTTCAAAGCTTTCTGTAATTCGCCACTTGCAACTATAAACTTCATTGGATAATGTATATTTTTATTTAAGTCAAATCTAATGCGGACATTTCATCCGCAAATTTAATTTTGACAAATATAAGGATTTGACGCAAATTAAGGAAACAAACTTCAACTTTAAAAAACCAAAATCAGGAAAAGTTATCAACATTAATCAGCACCCGGAAAGTTGTAGTTTTTATCATCTGAATCATCAATGGTAAGGTTGAGCGCCAAGTATAAAAAATGTAAATTTTTGTTGCCCGATTTTGCAAATTCCCTTTGCCAAAGATAACCTGAAGCAATCCCAAAATTTTCATCAATTTGATAACCAATTCCACCATAAACACGGTTTCTAGCAAAACTCGGCTTCTCCGTAACGAAGAAAATTTCGTCATAAACGTTGGCGAAAACAGTTCCTGGTTTTACGGATTCTGAATTGAGCGGAACTGAAATATTCAAACGATAGCGAAAACGATAACGGTCGGAATGCAAATCTTTCTGTGGATCATAAAACCAACTCTTTTCTGCACGAAAACGGTTTTCAAACTTGAATTTTCCTGATTTCAAATCAATCACATCTTGCAGCCAAACTCGGAATTCTTCTTTATCCAAACTGTGGCTTTTGTAAGTTACATATCTCCCGATTCCGATGAAAGGTTTGTGGTTTTTGGTCAGATTATAACCGATTCCACCTTTGATTTCATAATAATCGGGATAGGAATAATCTTCAATTCCACGAAGTTGACCTTCACCGTAAAGGAAAAATTTGGGATGAAATTTATAGGTAACCGTTAAAGCATTAAAACTTGAAATGTGCTCGTTTTGCGCTGAAACATTGGAAAATAAAAAAGAAAGGAGAAGAATGAAGAACCATTTTTTCATCCTTCAAAATTAAGGAATTTTTCAATATTACGAAATGGTAATATTTGAAAACCGCCAATTACAGTCCTATTTTATAACTAAAACCTACATGAAACCAACGTTTTGGCATCGGAACTCCAAAAGTTTCTGTATAGTCCGAATTCGTGATGTTGTTGATTAAAATGTAAAGCTGAATGTTTTTGAAATCGTAATTCAGTTTTTCGTCCAAGATTTGATAACTTCCGGTAGAAACTCTTTCATTATATCTGTAAATCAATTGATTAGTAAAATTTTTCAGAAATCGGTTTTCTAATTTTGCGACGAATTGATGTTTCAAATTTTCCATCACATATCTCGATATCAAATCTTTAGGTTCTTTTGCTTTGCTTTCTAAAAAAGTGTAACCCACTGAATAGGATTTTAGGAATGAATTAAAACTTTGCCCGAATTCAACCTCGATTCCTTTTGTATTGATGTTTCCGATGTTTTCAGCTTTCCAGATATCGGTTGGAGATTTCTTCACCCAATCGATGGAGTTTTCAGAATTCCGCATAAATCCGCTCACTTTTCCCAAAAAATTATTCTGCTGAAAGCGGTAACCGATCTCTGCTGAAACTGCGTTTTCCGGCCTCAAATCAGGATTTCCGCTTTCTGTTTTGCTCACGTAATACAAATCCGTGAAAGTTGGAATGCGGTTGACTTTAGCAAGATTTCCGTAGATTTTATGGTTTTCACTAAACTCGAAACCAACATCAATTCCGGGATAGAAAAAATTTCCCTCGTTAGCGAAATTCGACCATGAAATTCCGGGTGAAATGTTCAATTTATTTTCAAGCAAAGAAAAATGATGCTCCAAGAAAACCTGTGTTATAAACCTTTCGCGATGACCGAGGTTGTTGCTCGCCAAAAATTCTTTTCGCAATTCTAAGCCTAATCCGGTTGTTCCCAAAGAAGAATGGTAACTTCCGTTGATTTCTCCACCGATGTTATTTCCAATGTGCATGTTTCGATAAATTTCCGGTTTTTGTCGGTTGAAAAGATACCTATCCTGTCCTCTCCTCCAATAAATGTTTGAATTGAAGTTAAAGTTTTCAAACTTCTTATCCAAAGCCAAACTCACGACGGATGCCTGAGTTTCTTCATACTGTTCTGTTGCCGATGGACTTGCATAAAAACCGTTTGCGCCGAACTTCTTTTCTTGAATTCCCGCCTGAAAACGAAAATTTCCGTTCTCTAACTTGTACTGATTTTGATAAAAAACATTATTGATTTTGTAATCCGTATTGTGACGATAACCGGAAGAAGTTTCAGAATTCGCCTGAAAAAAATGAGAGAATTTTTCATTTCCGAAATTTGCTCCCAAGCCTAAAGAAAATGTTTTATAATCACCTCCTTCCGCAGAAATAATTACAGCTTTTTCGGAAACAGGTTTGGTAACAATATTCACAACTCCCGCATACGCATTTTGCCCGAAACGCCTTGAAGCAGGACCTTTCACGATTTCAATTCTTTCCACAGAAGCCAAATCGAAAGGAACACTCATCGAATTGTGACCAGTTTGTGAATCGTTCATTCTAATTCCGTTCACCAAAATCAAAACCTGCTCAAAACTGCTTCCACGCATCGAAATATCCGCCTGAACACCGTTTCCTCCTCTTTTTCTGATATCAAGTCCTGTAAATTGGGCTAAAATTTCCTCCACACTTTTTGCTGGGGAATTCTCGATTTCTTTTCTGGTGACGACTGTAATGTTTTCGTTTACTTTGTTAAGCGGAAGGTTTAAAAATTTGCCTTGAACAATAACTTCGTTGATTCCTCTCTCTTTTTCCTGAGCATTTAAATTGAGCAACGTTAGGAAACACCAAATCGTTAAGATTTCTTTTTTCATTTTATCAGATTTTCTCATTTTTTTTATCGATACAGCAATCACTTTAATTTTTAAATTATTAGTATCGATAATACTTTTCATTAATTTACGGCGACAAATTAATTAAGAAATCCGCAAAGAAAAAAGTGGTTTTTGAATAAAAAATATTGTACAGTACAACAGCTAAAAAATTTAGTTTTCAAAGGATGTAACAAAATACCTTAATGGCTTGTCTTATCAATAACAAAAATCAAAACCCATTAATGAAAACCCGAATTACAGGTTTAACTGCTCTTTTTCTTTTGAACTTTACTTTTAGTCAACAAGTTGAAAATACCGAAATTTCAAGAAAAACAGTCACCGCTATAAAAGTATCTGAAGCTCCCAAAATTGACGGAATTTTAGATGAAGAAGCGTGGAAAAATGTTCCTTCAGCTTCTGATTTTATTGAAAGAAGACCCAACAACGGAGCAAAAATTCCCGAAAATTTCCGCTCGGAAGTGAAGGTTTTGTACGATGATACCGGAGTTTATTTTGGGGCGACTTTATACGATAATGAACCTTCAAAAATCGCCAAAGAACTTACCGAAAGAGACAATATTGAAACCGATGATATTTTCGGAGTTACGATTAATGGTTATAACGACCATCAACAAAGTTTGGAATTTCTCGTTTTACCGAGCGGTGTTCAATTCGATGCAAAACTCACCACTTCAATGGGAGAAGACGGAAGTTGGAACGGAGTGTGGTATTCTGCGGCAAAAATCACGGATTTTGGTTGGGTGGTTGAAATGAAGATTCCTTATTCCGAACTTCGTTTCCCGAAGAAAAATGTTCAGGAATGGGGAATTAATTTCTTAAGGCTGGTTCACCGAACAAGCGCGATGTACGACTGGAATTTCGTCAATAACAAAACAGGTTCTTACATGCTTTACGACGGAGTTTTGCAGGGAATTGAAAATATCAATCCACCAATTCGGCTTTCGTTTCTCCCCTATTTTTCGACTTATTTAAATAATTTTGAAGGAAAAACAGAAGTGAATGTAAATGGTGGAATGGACTTAAAATACGGAATTAACGACGCCTTTACTTTAGACCTTACGCTGATTCCTGATTTTGGGCAGACCTCTTTTGACAAATCGGTTTTGAATCTTTCTCCTTTTGAAGTTCAGTTTCAGGAACAACGTCCGTTTTTCACTGAAGGAACCGAGCTTTTTAGTAAAGGAGAACTATTTTATTCAAGAAGAATTGGTGGAAATCCGTCAAAAGAAGCGGAACTTTACAATGATGAAGAATTCGTAAAAAATCCTGATAAAGTAAAATTATTTAATGCCTTAAAAATTTCAGGAAGAACCAACAAAGGTTTGGGAATCGGCTTTTTCAATGCGGTTACGGAAAAAACAACTGCTGAAATTCGGAATCTCAATACCGGCGAAATTCGAAAAGAAGTTACCGAACCATGGGCGAATTACAATGTGATGGTTTTGGACCAAAGATTTCAGGGAAATTCTTCGGTAACGCTCGTGAATACGAATGTGACGCGTGATGGGAATTTCAGGGATTCGAATGTGACGGGTTTTCTTTGGGACATTAAAAATAAAGATAACAGCTACAATTATTACGGAACGGTTAAAGGAAGTTTTGTGATGAACGATGGGACAAAATTTGGAAATGCGGCAAAAGCAGGTTTCGGCAAAATTTCCGGCGTTCATCGATATGATTTTAATGGATTTTATAGAACTAAAAATTACGACATCAACGATTTGGGATATCTGGACAAAACCAATTTCTATACTTTAAACGGAAACTATTCTTATCGATATTTAAAACCAAAAGGAAATCTGAACAATTTGAATTATAATTTGAATGTTTCCACAAGCAGAAGATTAGACCACGATTTGTTTACCAACTTCAATATCCATCAGGAAATTGTTTTGACCAATAAAGAATTTTTCACATTTGGAGGCGGGATTTTAACCACTCCATTTGGAGAAAACGACATTTACGAACCTCGAACTGCAGGACGATTTTTAAAAATTCCCGAAATGATTGACGGCTGGATTTTCATCAATACCGACAACCGAAAAAAATTACGCATCAACACTTATGTGGATTATTACACCTATAACGAAAAAGGAAGATATTGGCTGCGTTACGAGTTTAATCCCAGTTACAAATTTTCAGACAAATTGAGACTTTATTATGGTTTTGGGGGAGACTATCTGAATAACGACAAAGGATTTGCAGGAAAAGAGGGAAGTGAAATTTTCATCGGAAACCGAAACCGTTTCACGATCAGCAACGAGCTCACTTCACAATACACCATCAACAATAAAATGGCGGTGAATCTGTCTTTCCGCCATTATTATTCAGATGTTACCTATAAAAATTTCTACACTTTAAATCAAGACGGAACTTACACCGACACCAATCTTTTCACCAAAAACAAAAACGGAACCTTCAATTCCTGGAACGTCGATTTGCGTTACTCGTGGTGGTTTGCTCCGGGAAGTCAGCTGACTTTGCTTTATAGAAATGCCGTTGGAAATTATTTGGAAACCTCTCGACTTGGGTTTAAAGATAATTTCAACCGATTATTTGACGAACCGATGGTGAATAACATTTCGCTGAAACTGACGTATTATATTGATTACAATTGGGCGAAGAGTTGGTTAAACTAAGGTCAATTTGCTTCGCAGTCAATTCGACTTCGTCGGTGAATGGTCAATTTTTAATAGCGAATAAGTTTTTATAGAAAATTTCAAATTCACTGTGAAGCAAATTCACATCAAAATCACAATGTTCTAAACTGTTCCAACATTCTCTTATCGTTTTCAAAAAACATTCTGATATCGCTCATTTGATACAGCAACATCACAATTCTTTCGATTCCCATCCCAAACGCGTAGCCAGAATATTTGTCCGCATCGATATTGACGTTTTGCAAAACAGCAGGATCCACCATTCCGCAACCCATAATTTCCAACCAACCCGTTCCTTTGGTAATTCTATAATCAGTTTCTGAATTCAATCCCCAATACACATCAACTTCCGCACTTGGTTCCGTGAAAGGGAAATAAGAAGGTCGCATTCTGATTTTCGACTTCCCGAAAAGTTCGGTGGTGAAAAACTGAATGGTTTGTTTTAAATCTGCAAAACTCACTTTCTCATCGATATAAAGTCCTTCAATCTGGTGGAAAATACAGTGAGAACGGGAAGAAATCGCCTCGTTTCGGAAAACCCTACCCGGAGAAAGAATTCTAATAGGCGGCTGATTTTCTTCCATATAACGGATTTGAACCGAAGAAGTGTGCGTCCTTAACAAAATGTCAGGATTTGTTTCGATAAAAAAAGTGTCCTGCATATCTCTCGCCGGATGATATTCAGGGAGATTTAAGGCGGTGAAATTATGCCAATCGTCTTCGATTTCCGGACCGTCTGCAACTGCAAACCCGATGGATTTGAAGATTTCGATGATTCTGTTTTTCACCAAATTGATTGGATGACGAGTTCCCAATTCTGACGAAAATCCTGGTCTTGACAGATCTTCTTTTTCTAAGATGATGTTAGAAGCAGTCGCATTTTTCAGTTCCTCAAGTTTGGTTTCAACGGCTTGTTTCAAGGTATTGATTTTTTGACCGAATTCTTTTTTCTGTTCGTTTGGAACGTCTTTGAATTGGGCGAAAATATCGTTTAAAATCCCTTTTTTACCGCTGAATTTGATACGGAACTGTTCAATTTCATCTTTATTGGAAGAATTGAAATTTGCAGCTTCAACCAATAATTCATCAATCTTTTCTAACATTTTTTATATAATATGGAAGTGCAAAAATACGATTTTTCGATGGAAATTAGTGCTCTAAAAATTTCAAGAATTTCTCAATCGCATTTTTTCGATGGCTGATTACGTTTTTTTCTTCCGGTTTCATTTCAGCGAAAGTAATTTCATGGTTTTCTGGAATAAAAATCGGGTCGTAACCGAAACCTTTTTCACCACGAGATTCTTTGATTAAATTCCCATAAACTCTGCCCTCGAAATAATTTTCACCGGTTTCATCAACAAGACACATTACGGTCACGAAATAGGCTTTTCGGTTTTCTTCACCTTTTAATTCGTCCAAAACTTTGGCAATATTTTTTGCAAAATCGTGATTTCCTGCGTAACGTGCGGAATAAATTCCCGGCCGTCCGTCAAGTGCTTCCACAACCAATCCCGAATCATCTCCAAGACTTGGTTTTCCGGTTTTCTCAAAACAGTATTTAGCTTTGATTAAGGCGTTTTCATGAAAGGTTTTTCCGTCCTCGACAATTTCATCGTGAATATCATAATCTGTCAGTGATGTGACATTAAAATGTTCTCCTAAAATTTGCTGAATTTCTTCTTTTTTGTGTTGGTTGTGAGTGGCGACGAGGATTTCTTTTTTCATGAGTAATCGGTAATGAGCAATGAGTAATTAATTTTCAGAGTAATGAACGCGGTATTTTTTCATAAATAAATAGTAGAAAATGCTGAACAGTACGATACCAATTCCTAAAACTACATATTCTGAAACTTTGAAAGTCTCTGCAAAACTTTCCGTTTTTCCGTAAAAAATTAAAATTGCGGAGCAAAGATTATTGAATGCGTGCAACAGAATTGGCAAAAGCAAAGATTTTGTTTTGTAATAAACCAGTCCCAAAACACAGCCCAACAAAACTGCACCCACCAATTGCCAAGGATTTCCATGAACCAAACCGAAAATTAACGAGGAAAAAAGTATCGCTTTCATTGGTGCAACACCTTTGTTAATCAACCCTTTCTGAATAATTCCACGAAAAACAATTTCCTCGAAAACAGGAGCCATTATGACGGCGAGAAGAATCATGGTTGCGCCGTCTTTGGTCATCTGCTCCATCAAATCAGAAAAAAATTCATAAAATTTCCCAAAGAACGGTCCCGTAACAGGAATTTGTGAAGTAATAAATTCACCAATGAACATCATTCCAAGCATCATCGGAAAAATGAGAAGATAGGTAACAAAATTGGTTGGCGAAAAATTAAAATTCAGTTTTCTTCCCGTTTCAGGTCGGGCTACAAAATAATCGAAAGCAAAAATTGCCCCTAAAAATCCTGCCGCATTCGCGATGATTAAATAAAAATCTTTGTACTGAAAATTTTCATTAAAAACCAACATCGAAAAAATATTGGCAACGGCTACAATCGCAGTTCCGACAATCATTCCAACGAATAATGCGAATGCGCCTTTCCACCCGAAAGTGTATTTTTTTTTGGAGTTTTGGTTCATTAAAATTTAATTTCAACAAATATAGACGAAAAAATAAAGTTGCTACAAATACATGAATACTTTTCCTATCATCATTTGATTCAATTCGTGCATTGGTGGCGACAAGGAAAGTTTTCAAATCTCGCAAAAAAATACGATTTTTGCACCCATAAAATTCAATATGTCTGATTTAATCAAAGAAATAGAAAAACGAAAAACCTTCGGAATTATCGCGCATCCCGATGCAGGGAAAACAACTTTAACGGAAAAACTGCTGCTTTTTGGAGGTGCGATTCAGGAAGCAGGTGCTGTAAAATCGAACAAAATTAAAAAGGGCGCAACATCCGATTTCATGGAAATTGAAAGACAGCGTGGAATTTCCGTGGCGACTTCGGTTTTGGCATTTGAATATAAAGGTCGTAAAATCAATATCTTAGATACACCCGGTCACAAAGATTTTGCGGAAGATACGTACCGAACTTTAACGGCGGTGGATTCTGTAATCGTTGTGGTGGATGTTGCAAAAGGTGTTGAAGAACAAACTGAAAAACTCGTTCAGGTTTGTAGAATGCGGAACATTCCGATGATTGTGTTCATCAATAAATTGGACCGTGAAGGAAAAGATGCGTTCGATTTGTTGGACGAAGTGGAGCAAAAATTAGGTTTAACAGTCGTTCCTCTTTCTTTACCGATTGGGATGGGAAGCGAATTTCAGGGAATTTATAATATCTGGGAAAATAATATTCAACTGTTTTTAGAGGAGAAAAAACAGAAAGTTGGTGAATCTGTAAAATTCGATGACATCAATGACACAAGAATTGATGATGCCATTGGAAAAAAAGCAGCGGAAACTTTGCGAGAAGAACTTGAGCTGATTCAATCCGTTTATCCCGAATTCAATCGTGAAGATTATATGAACGGTGATTTGCAGCCGGTTTTCTTTGGGTCTGCATTGAATAATTTCGGGGTTCGTGAGCTTTTAGATGCCTTCATCGAAATTGCACCGATGCCGCAACCAAAAGAAAGCGACACTCGTTTGGTAAAACCTGATGAGAAAAATTTCACAGGATTCGTCTTTAAAATCCATGCGAATATGGATCCGAAACACCGCGACAGATTGGCTTTTGTGAAAATCGTATCGGGAACTTTTAAGAGAAATGAAAATTATTTGTTGGTTCGTGACGGTAAAAAAATGAAATTTTCTTCCCCAAACGCTTTCTTCGCTGATAAGAAAGAAGTGGTGGATGAAAGTTTTCCTGGAGATATTGTCGGACTTCACGACACGGGAAATTTCAGAATTGGAGATACTTTGACAGGCGGTGAAAAACTTTCCTTCAAAGGAATTCCGAGTTTCTCGCCCGAACATTTTAGATATATTAATAACGACGACCCTTTAAAGGCAAAACAATTGGCGAAAGGAATCGACCAATTAATGGACGAAGGTGTGGCGCAACTTTTCACTTTGGAAATGAACAACCGAAAAATTATCGGAACAGTTGGTGCGCTTCAGTTTGAAGTAATTCAGTATCGTTTGGAGCATGAATATGGCGCGAAATGTACTTACGAACCACTTTCCATTCACAAAGCGTGCTGGATTGAAGCGGATGAAAAATCGGAAGAATTCAAAGAATTTGCACGTTTGAAACAGCGATTTATGGCGAGAGATAAATATGGACAATTGGTTTTTCTGGCAGATTCTTCGTTTACGATTCACATGACGCAGGAGAAATTTCCGAATGTGAAACTGCATTTTATTTCGGAATTTAAGCATGAGTAATGAGCAATTAGTAATGAGAGCAATATTAGAATCTTCACTTTTGAAGATTCTTTTTTTGTAAAGTTGTTGTAAAATGATTTGCAAAGTTTTGATTTTTAATACATTATTAACAAATCGACTCAATTTCGATTTTTAAAGGAATACATTTTGATTCCTTATTTTCGTTTTAATTTTAAATCAGAAAATGAAGAAAATTTTTCTTTCCGTTTTTATTGCGACGGCTTTAGTTTCATGCGATAAAAACTCCATCCAACAAACAACGGACAATATTAAAAGAGCCGATTCCCTTTTCACCAAAGCAAATGACGGTATAAAAACATTGGATTCCATTTCAAAGACGATAAATAGTGACGACGGAATCACCAAAAAAGTCATTATTCCTGAAATTGAAAAACAGAAAAAAGCGATTGATTCCACGATTAAATCAGGTGGTTGGAAAATTGATTCGATTAATAAAGAAATTGAAAAAATAACCAACAAAGTAAAAACGGGAACTGATGTCGTAAAAACTTTAGATTCTGCGAACGATGCCCTGAATAAAGGAGAAAGTCCGTTAGTTGTCTTGACAAAAACTGCAGACAAAATTTTGAAACAAACAAAATCAGCCAATCAAAATTCGCATCCGAAACCTCAACCTCAAAATCAATCTGAGCCTCAAACTCAACCGCAAGTTGCACCGCCAATTGTTGAAAAAAATCCTATGGTCAAAACAGGAAAACTTGAAATTCAGGTGGAAAATCTATCAGATTCAAAAGCTTTGTTAAAACAGAAAATCAGGGAAAGCAATGCCGATTTAATTACCGAAAATTTTTCACAAACAGAAGGGATTTCTAAAGAATATTTCACTGTGAAAGTTCCAATTTCTTCCTTTGACCAATTGGTAAATTCTGCTTCAAATCTTGGCGAGATTAAAATGAAAAACACCGAAACTGAAGGAAAAGATTATGTTTCGGGACAAATGTGTGACGTGGAAATTACTTTACTTCAAAATGAAAATTTTGCCGATAATCCCATAACTAAAACTGAAACAAATGGTGAAAAAACCGATACATTCAGTGATAAATCTTCCAATGCATTTATGAAAGGGTTTAAAGTTTTGGGAGACGGTTTGCTTTTCCTGCTTCCTTTTTGGCCCATATTTTTGATTGGAATTGTGATTTGGTATTTCATCGACCGCAATAAAAAGAGAAAAGCACGGGAAGAATTTGAACGACAAATGATGCTCAATCAGCAGAAAACGCAATATCCAACAGAAAATCAGACTTCAACAGAAAATGTTCAAGCGGAGGAAAAAGAGGAGAATGACGAACCTGATTATTCTAAATATTTGCCGAAAAATTAATTTGAAGAAAAACTTGTCGCGCCTACAGAGCTTCCTTTCTATTTTTCATCATTAAACTACAAATTTAGAACTCCTACGGAGTTCTTTTTGTTTCCAATATCGGTTTACTTTAATTTAGCAGACTTTTGTTCCCAACTCGAAGAATAAAATCTTTTGTTTCTTTTGCGGTAAAAAAATTTTACTCACTCAACGCGTATACCGCAAAACTTGCCAACCAATGGTCGCCACCATAATTTCCATGAAATAAAAGTGGCAAAGCATTCGCCAAAAATTTATCCGAGCTTTCTGCAAACTGTTTTTTCAACTTGTGATTTTCGGGAAGTGCTTTGGAAATTCCTTTCATACACCACGCTCTAGTAAAAGAAAGTCCAACCAAATGAACCGTTTGATAATCGTTAATATCGCTGATTACGGGAATTTTCTCGATATTTTCTAAACTTCGTTTTTCGTAAAAATTGTTCAGCCATTTTACAAACTCTTTTTGTGGAAGAATTCTTCGCATCAAATCGGCGATTTGCAAACTTGGAGAAAAGAAGTCGCTTCCATCGGGTTCCAAATAAGCGGGAGTTTTTTTGTCGTTTAAGTAGAAATATTTTGCTTTTTCAACCAACTGATGTTCAAAAATTTTATCGTTGGTCGCTCTTGCCCAATCCAAGGCGAAACTCAATGCAAATGCAGAATTCGGGTGAACGCCTGTTCGATTTGGATAGGTTTGTTTTGGGAGATAAATTTTCCAAAGACGAAGAATTTCATTTGTTAAAGGTTTCAGATTCTGATGCCAAACTTTTGCTTTGGGATGGTTCCAAGTTGCGAGCTCTTCATCCAATTTCAATAACCACGCCCAGCCGTAAGTTCTCTCGAAAGATGAGGCGACTTCATATTTGGTGAAATATTTGGCTTCTTCTATTATCTTTTCGGGTTGAAAAGAACCATCCAAAATTCTTTCAATTTCTTTGTGATTGGCAAGATTTGTTTTTGTTTTTAAAAGCCGAATCAACATCCAATGTCCATGAACAGAGGAATGCCAATCGAAACAGCCATAAAAACTAGGATGAAGTTGAAGCGGAGTTAAAACGGCATCTTTTTCGGCATTAATAACGTGCGCCGTTTTATTCGGATATTCCTGATTGATGCATTTCACGGGTTTTTCCGCCAATTTTGCAGCGATTTCATCAGTTAAAATGGGGATTTGTTGTGCGCTGAAATTCAACGCAAAAAACAAAGAAAGAATTAGAATCTTTTTCATACCCTAAAAATATTACAAATAATTTAACCCATAAAAAAATGCAGCTCCGCGGAACTGCATATTAACTCTTTACTATCTTTTTCTCATCAAATGCGTAACAAGCTGTTTGAATAACTTTGTCATAACATTGATTGATTTTAATTTGCATTACAAATATTGCAAAAATTTAGTATAGTGGCAAAATTAATTAAAGATATTTTTCAACAAAATTTTGGGCATATTTTTGAATTTCATCCCGAGCTTCTGCAAATTCTTTCCTTAATTCCTCCTCTGTTCCTTTTGCTTTTGC
The DNA here is from genome assembly GCF_020084865.1 of Candidatus Kaistella beijingensis. Taxonomy (NCBI): domain Bacteria; kingdom Pseudomonadati; phylum Bacteroidota; class Flavobacteriia; order Flavobacteriales; family Weeksellaceae; genus Kaistella; species Candidatus Kaistella beijingensis. Next base: position 881,766 of record NZ_CP071953.1, read on the forward strand.
GGGATCTTTAAAATTGTGGTGCAACCTAAGTGCGTTTGCAGGGAAATAGGGGCAGTTTTCATTTGCGTGGTCGCAAACGGTGATAATAAAGTCGAATTCAACATCTTTATACTCCAAAATATTATTGGAAGTATGATGAGAAATATCGATTCCTACTTCTTTCATTGTTTTTACCGCATTTGGATTTAATCCGTGGGTTTCAATTCCCGCGCTGTAAATCTTGGCTTTTTCACCTGCGAATTTTTCTAAAAAACCGTGCATGATTTGGCTTCTACAGGAATTTCCGGTACAAAGGACTAGAACATTTTTTTTCATACTCTTTAAATTTTATAGATTAATTTTTTACTTGCTTTAACCAACAGAATCAAAACGGGAACTTCGATTAATGGACCAATTACACCTGCAAATGCTTCTCCGGAGTGAATTCCGAAAACTGAGATTGCCACCGCAATTGCCAATTCGAAATTGTTTCCTGTAGCTGTAAATGCAATTGACGCATTTTTGTCATAAGGTATTTTCAAGTATTTGCTCACAAAGAAACTCACGAAAAACATGACTAAAAAATAGATGGTCAATGGAATTGCAATCCGTAAAACATCAAATGGCAATTGCAAAATTTTGTCGCCTTTTAAGCTGAACATCACTACGATGGTAAACAAAAGGGCATATAAAGTAAAAGGTGAAATTCGTGGAACAAATTGAGAATTATACCAATTTTTACCTTTCTTTTTAAGTAAGAAATATCTCGTGAAAAAACCTGCAACAAATGGAATTCCTAAGTAAATCAAAATACTTTCTGCCACATCGCTCATCGGAATGGAGATATCAAAATTTCCAAATCCAAAATATTTTGGCAAAAAATTAATGAAAATCCAAGCATAAAAACTGTACGTGAAAATCTGAAAAACACTGTTCAACGCCACCAAAAGCGCTCCGTATTCTCGGTTTCCTCCTGCCAAATCATTCCAAACGATGACCATTGCAATACATCGAGCTAATCCAATCAAGATTAAACCCACCATGTAATGCGGTTCATCTCTCAGGAAGATAATCGCCAAAATAAACATCAAAATAGGACCAATAATCCAATTCAACAGGAGTGAAATCCTTATGGCTTTTTTGTCCTGAAAAATTTTCGGTAGTAATGAATAATCCACTTTTGCCAAAGGTGGAAACATCATGAGAATAAGTCCCAGTGCAATTGGGATGTTTGTAGAGCCAATTGATAAATCATTGATTAACTTGGGAATTTTTGGAAAAAAATTTCCCATCAGTACCCCTAAAATCATCGCTAAAAAAATCCAAAGCGTGAGATAGCGGTCCAAGAATTTTAGTTTGGTCTGCATGATCACTTTAATTTAAAAAGTTAGCAACAGCCTGAATTTGGATCACAACAATTCTCACCTTTTTCTGCGTAAACCGTGATGCTGAAAATCTTGGAATTAGAGTTTTTGTACTCATCGATTTCTTGTTCGTTCAAATAATTTTTCAAAATATCATCGGGAACAATAATCGCTTTTTCCTTTTGTAAAGAAATATTTTTAAAGCCGGAATTTTCGATGATTTTCAAATAATCTTCTTTCTGAATCGCACTTGCAACACAACCTGCATACATTTCCGCCGCCGACTTTATCTTTTCGGGAAGTTCGCCCACCAAAACAATATCCGAAATCGAAAAATGTCCGCTTGGTTTCAAAATTCGGTAAACTTCACTGAAAGCTTTGGGTTTGTCGGGAACCAAGTTCATCACGCAATTGCTTACCACAACATCTGCAACGTTCGCAGTCATCGGGATTTTTTCAATATCTCCCTGTCGAAATTCCACATTATTAAAGCCTAATTTTTCTGCGTTGGTTCTCGCTTTTTCAATCATGGCTTCTGTGAAATCGATTCCGATTACTTTTCCGGTTTCGCCTGTTTCTGCACGTGCGACAAAACAGTCGTTTCCCGCTCCACTTCCTAAATCTACCACGGTGTCGCCTTTTTTAATTTTGGCAAAGTTTGTCGGCAAACCGCAACCTAAACCCAAATCTGCATCGGGATTATAACCATTGAGTTCATCATATTCTTCACTCATAATGTTGTACACTTCGGTGCTGCAACCACCTGCTCCACAACAAGATGAAGCGTTGGTTTCTTTGTCCTGTAAAGCAATTTCAGAATATTTTTGCTTTACCATTTCTTTGATTTCTGAGTTGTTCATTTTGTTTGATTTCTTTTGTTTAATATTTTATCTTCCTGCTTCCATCATCCTGCTTGCAGCTTTTTCAACAGCAATTATTTTGTTGATGGATTTTGTGAAAAATTTGGTCGATAAAGTGCTCCATTTTTTTGAAACTTTCAGGATTGATGCAATAGCAAATTGATTTTCCGTCAATCTCGCCTTGTATAATTCCCGCATTTTTCAGTTCCTTTAAATGCTGCGAAACTGTCGGTTGCGCCAATTTTATTTCATCCACAATATCGTTGCAAATACATGAATCTACGGATAACAAATATTCTATAATTGCAATTCTTGCAGGATGAGCCAATGCTTTCAACAAAATCGCAATGTCGTTTTGTTCCTGTGTGAAATGTTCTGTTTTTGTTACGCCCATATTTTATGAGTAATGAGTAATGAGTAATATTTTTATATTGCAATATTACAATATGATTTTAAACTGACAAAGATTTATTTGCATTTTTTTAACATCAGACTTCCAATTTAAACCCTCTTTTTTGCGTAAATTTGCAGGTTGAATTTTACCATGGCTACAACTACAGAAATAGATATAAAAAAACAGATTTTCGTTAAGAATGCACATCTTAACAACCTGAAAAACATCGACGTACTCATTCCGAAAAACAAACTGATCGTCATTACAGGCGTTTCCGGCAGTGGAAAATCGTCGCTTGCTTTTGACACGATTTATGCAGAAGGACAAAGAAGATATGTGGAAAGTTTGAGTTCTTATGCGCGACAGTTTTTAGGTAAATTAGAGAAACCAAAAATCGACGACATCAAAGGTTTAGCTCCCTCTATCGCGATTCAGCAGAAAGTGATTTCTTCAAATCCCCGTTCTACGGTTGGAACTTCTACCGAAATTTATGATTATTTGAAACTGCTTTTTGCAAGGGTTGGAAGAACCTATTCACCGATTTCAGGTGATGAAGTGAAAAAAGATTCTGTTTCTGATGTGATTGATTTTATTCAAAAAAATGAAGGACAAACTTTTCTTTTGAGAGCGCCTTTAAATTTCGAAATTTCTAAATTTTCCGAGCAATTGAAAACCTTGAAACTTTCAGGTTTTACAAGGCTTGAAGTGAACGGAAATGTTGCAGGAATCGAGGATTTGGAAAGTTTCGGTTTCGTTCCTGAAAAGGATATGGAAATTCAGTTGGTCATTGACAGATTCAGTTACGAGGAAGACGAAAGTTTTCTTCAACGTCTCGCCGATTCCATTCAGATGGCGTTTTACGAAGGTCACGGTTACTGTTCTTTAAAAAATATTGAGACGGGGAAAATCAAAGAATTCTCCAATAAATTTGAATTGGATGGAATTGAATTTTTAGAACCGAATGTTCATTTTTTCAGCTTTAATAATCCTTACGGAGCTTGTCCAGAATGCGAAGGTTACGGAAAAGTCATCGGAATTGATGAAGATTTGGTGATTCCGAACAAAAATCTTTCCGTGTATGAAGATGCAGTCGCTTCGTGGAAAGGCGAAAGTATGAGCGAATGGAAAAAAGCTTTCATCAAAAAAGCTGGAAGCGAATTCCCGATTCACAAACCTTATTTTCAGCTCACGAAAGAACAGAAAAATTATTTGTGGAAAGGCGACAACTCACGGAATTTTCCTTCCATTAATGCTTTTTTCAAAATGTTGGAAGAAAATCTTTACAAGATTCAGTATCGCGTGATGCTTTCGAGATATCGCGGGAAAACGCTTTGTCCGACTTGTGAAGGTTTGCGTTTGCGTGAAGAAACTTCTTGGGTAAAAATCGATGGACACAATATTCAGTCGATGATTGAGATTCCGTTGGATGAACTTTTACCTTTAGTTAAATCCTTAAAACTCAACAAACACGATGCAGAAATTGCAAAACGTTTGTTGTATGAAATCACCACTCGCTTGGAGTTTTTAGATAAGGTGGGTTTGGGATATTTGACCTTAAACCGAACTTCAAATACCCTTTCCGGCGGTGAAAGTCAAAGAATTAATTTATCGACTTCACTCGGAAGTTCGTTGGTTGGCTCGATTTATATTTTGGATGAACCTTCGATTGGACTTCATTCAAGAGACACCGAAAATTTAATTGAAGTGTTAAAAAATCTTCGCGATTTAGGAAATACCGTAATCGTTGTAGAGCATGATGAAGACGTGATGAAAGCAGCAGATTACATTATCGACATCGGTCCGGAAGCAGGATTTTTGGGCGGCGAATTGGTTTTTGCAGGAGATTTCAAGGAATTGAAAAATGCGGATACTTTAACCTCAAAATATTTAACCGGAAGATTAGAAATAAAAGTTCCCGAAACGCGTAGAAAACCTAAAGATTGGATTAAAATAAAAGGAGCGCGACAAAATAATTTGAAGAATATTGATGTTGACATTCCGCTTGAAAGTTTGGTCGTGATTTCAGGAGTTTCCGGTTCCGGAAAATCGACTTTGATGAAGGAAATTTTGACGAACGACATTCAAATCCAGTTGGGAATGGGTGGAAAAAAAGCAGATTACGATTCGGTTGAATTTCCAAAAAAGTTGGTGAAAAACATTGAACTCATCGACCAAAATCCCATCGGAAAATCGTCCCGCTCGAATCCCGTGACGTATTTGAAAGCGTATGACGATATTCGGGATTTGTATTCCAAGCAAAAATCGGCGAAAGTTCAGGGTTTGAAACCAAAACACTTTTCCTTCAACGTTGATGGCGGAAGATGCGACGAATGCAAAGGTGAAGGTGTCATCACCGTTTCCATGCAGTTTATGGCAGATATAGAATTGGAATGTGAAACCTGTAAAGGAACCCGTTTTAAAAACGATATTTTGGAAGTGAAATTCGATGAAAAAAATATTTCAGATATTCTTCACATGACCGTAGATGAAGCGTTGGACTTCTTCCATGAAAATCACGAGGAGAAAATTGTCACCAAGCTAAAACCTTTGCAGGAAGTAGGTTTAGGTTATCTTCAACTTGGTCAAAGTTCTTCTACGCTTTCCGGCGGTGAAGCGCAACGTGTGAAATTGGCATCGTTTTTAGTTAAAGGAGTTACAACGGATAAAACGTTATTTATCTTTGATGAACCTTCAACAGGACTTCATTTTCACGACATCAACAAATTGCTGAAATCTTTGCAGGCTTTAATTGAATTAGGACATTCTGTAATTGTGATTGAGCATCAACCCGATATCATAAAATCTGCAGATTACATTATTGATATCGGTCCTGAAGCAGGGAAAAATGGTGGCGAAGTAGTTTTTGCGGGAACTCCTGAAGATTTGGTAAAAGAGAAGAAGTCGCATACCGCCAAATATTTGAATGAAAAACTGTCATAATTAAAAAAATAAAAATGATATAAGACAAAATAGGTAATGTTATGCAGCTAATTCAAGTTTTTCACCATTTAAAGAATTAGACCTATGGAGACTTAATACCAAAAAATTAGAGCGTTGATTATCAGCATTTTCCACAATAAAATGTTAGTAACTTGTGAATTTTAACATTTGGTTCATATTTTGTAATGAAAAAAGTGTTACATTTAACATGAAATAAAATTGAGGTGAAAACAATTTTCTCTTCTACGTCTGTTTACAGAACTATTATCCTTAATATAAAAATTTAAGAGAAGCATTGTCGGCTTCTCTTTTTTGTTGTTGTCTAACTAAAAAATGAGATGTTTTATCTATTGAATCCGTTTCTAAAGAACGGATTCTCTTATTGGTGACTCCACCAAGAATCGAACTTGGATCTAAAGTTTAGGAAACTTCTATTCTATCCGTTGAACTATGGAGCCTTGCTTTGAGTGGTTGTGTTGGTGAGTAATTGAGTGGCTGAGTTTAGAGTTGGGAGTTTGATGTTGAAATTTAATTAATTGGTTTTCTGAAAATTTGATTTCAAAATTTACTCAATTACGCACCCACTCACAAACGCACCCACTATTTCTTATCCACCACAATCCTATCCTTCCTGTTCGCCAATTCCCAAGCGGTTGCGAAAACAAGTTGTGCTCGTTTCTGTAACGCGCTGTAATCAATTTTTTCAGGATCATCGGTTGGTTGGTGATAATCTTCATGGATTCCGTCAAAGAAAAAGGCCACCGGAATTCCATGTTTTGCAAAATTGTAGTGGTCGGAACGGTAATACAATCTTTGGGGATCCTTCGGGTCGTCATATTTATAGTTGAGAAACAATTTCGTGTTGGTTGAATTGGCATTCTCATTGATTTTTTTCAATTCAGATGAGAGCATTTCCGAACCGATCACGTACACATAATCTTTTCCGCAGTTGTCTTTGTCGCATCTTCCAATCATATCGATGTTCAAGTTCGCGACTGTATTCGATAAAGGAAAAATAGGATTTTCGGAATAATATTTTGAACCAAGAAGTCCGTGTTCTTCGCCGGTTACATGTAAGAACAAAACTGAACGTTTAGGACTTTTCCCCGCTTTTCTTGCTTGCTGAAAAGCCTCGGCAATTTCCAGAAGAGCCACAGTTCCGCTTCCGTCATCATCGGCTCCGTTGTAAATTACGCCATCTTTCATTCCAACATGGTCATAGTGGGCAGAAATCACGATGACTTCTTCCGGTTTTTCTGTTCCCTCAATAAACGCTAAAATATTTTCTGATTCTGGAAGATTTCCTCTTCTGCCCTGCAAAGCTTCCTTAGGAACGGTTTGATAATAGGAACTCATTGATTCAGGATGAGAAACACCCATTTTTTCATATTCACCAATCAAATATTTACCCGCTTTTTTCTGACCTTCGCTTCCCGTATCTCTTCCCTGCATTTCATCAGAAGCAACAACATGGAGATGTGTTTTCAATTCATTTGCGGTGATTGAATTGTAGGAGTTTTTAAAAGTTGAGCCCGTGTATGAAAGATTGGTTGCACAACTTGTCAACAAAACCGCCGAAACTAGCGGAATCAGAAACTTTCTCATATAAATATTTTTTTGGAAGGTTAAATGTAGCAAATATTTATCAGAAACTATTTCTAAACAATTATCATTAAATTTGAATATGATTAAAAGAAAACATTCCGGTTCTGATTTGACGATTTTTTCGGAGATGACTGTTTTAGCCTTAAAACACAATGCCGTTAATCTTTCACAAGGTTTTCCCGATTATGCAATTAATGAACGTTTGAAAAAACTTTTGTTTGAAGCCACCGTAAAAAACTTCAATCAATATGCACCAACGACAGGAAGTCCTTTATTGATTGAGAATTTAATGACCTTCAACTCGAACAGAAAAAACCCAATTTCTTTAACTAAAGACACCATCACGATTTCTCCCGGTGCGAGTTACGGAATTTACACTGCTCTTGCTGCAATTTTAAAGTTTGGAGAAGAAGTAATTGTTTTGGAACCGTGTTATGATTCTTATGTTCCCGCCATTGAAATTAATGGTGGAATTCCTGTTTTTGTGGCTTTGAAAGAAAATTTTGAAATTGATTTCGAAGCTTTAGCAAAAGCGATGAATCACAAAACGAAGGCAATCATCATCAACTCGCCACACAATCCGTCAGGAAAAGTTTGGAAGGAAGAAGATTTCAACAGACTTTCAGATTTGGTAAAAGACACCGATGTTATTGTGATTTCCGATGAAGTTTATGATGTTCTGACTTATGATAACCATCAATTTTATTCTGCATTTCACCATCCGAAACTTCGGGAACAATGTTTCAGCGTTTTCTCTTTTGGAAAAATGTTTCATGTCACCGGTTGGAAAGTCGGCTACGTTGTGGCTTCGGAAGAACTCTCTGCTGCATACCGAAGAATCCATCAGTATTTGAGTTTCAGCGTAAATTCACCTGCACAATATGCATTAGCAAAATATTTAGAAATTTTTGATGTGGAAGAAAACAGAACATTGATGCAGCAAAAACGTGATTTTTTCATTGAGCAATTCAACGATTTACCTTTCACTTTACAGCAAAAAGCGGAAGCAGGATATTTTCAGATTTTAGGTTACGAAGATATTTCAGACTTAAATGACAAAGATTTTTCAGTTTGGATGACTGAAAAAGGAAAAGTCGCTACCATTCCAGTTTCTGCGTTTTACAAAAATTCAACAACTACTAATTCCGTGAGATTTTGTTTTTCTAAGAAGGAAGAAACGATCGCTGAAGCAGCAAAAAATTTGAGAAGTTTTTTTTAACAAATTGATTTAGAACTAAAATTCAAGCCAATCCTTTTCAATCCGTTTGATTTTTCCGGTATGCTTATCGAACATAATCCAGAGCGTTCTGGAATCAACTACGAGTTCACCATCTCTGTAAAACTCTACTTTTCTAGGCTGTTTTAATCCTTCCGGTTTTTCCGGATAGGTTTTCATGGAGAGTTTTTCACCTTTAAAGACCTGCTTTTTGTATTGAATATGATGGTCATGCATTACCCAAAAGTCTTCTGAATAATTGGTTTGATGCTTCAACAATTCCCAATGTTCTTTTGCCATTTCTTCCACCCAATGCACAAACTGCACATTGTTTACGTGGTTAAGTTCATCCAGATGTTCATCCGAAACAACAATTTCTTTAGTGTGAACAAGTTTCATGAAGCAAAAATAATTCATTAAATATTTCAACAAAAAAAGTCTTAAACAATGTTCAAGACTTTTATTTTGGCGGAGAAACAGGGATTCGAACCCCGGGACCTGTTACAGTCAACAGTTTTCAAGACTGCCGCAATCGACCACTCTGCCATTTCTCCAGAAAAATGATTTCTCATTTTCAGTGGTGCAAATATAAAACGCTTTTATAAATTGACCAAATTATTTTTAAGAAAAACTGTCAAATCGTTCATAGTCAAAAGGAAAAAATTAATTTTTCGAGATGTTTATGCCCAAATAAACCAAGAAAAAACCTAGAACAACACTCAATAAAATGTAAGAAATTAAGATACCATAGTTTCCGTTCTGCCAAAGTGAAATATTCTCCGCAGAAAAGGTTGAGAATGTTGTAAACCCTCCACAAAATCCTGTGATTAAAAGAAATTTTAAGTAATTGTCAATCTTCAGAAAATATGTACTAAAAATTCCGATCAGAAAACAACCGACCATATTTACAATGAATGTTCCCATGGGAAATGAATTAACGTTCCATAATTTTTGGGTAAAATTAGAAACCAGAAAACGCAAAACGCTCCCAAAACCGCCACCCAGGAATATGTATAATAATTGTTTTGTCATAGTTTGAGGGTTTGAGAGTTTGAGAGTACAATGGTTAGAATAGAAAAGCGCACAGAAATTACACAGAAATCACTCAAACGCTCTTACCCTCAAACTCACCAACTTTTACTCTAATTCTGCCAAATATTTTTCTGCATCCATTGCCGACATACAACCGCTTCCTGCTGCGGTAATTGCTTGTCGATAAATATGGTCCTGAACATCACCCGCTGCAAAAACACCCGGTAAATTGGTTTTGGTTGAGCCAGGAACAGTTTTGATATAGCCGTTTTCATCCAAATTAATTTGACCTTTGAAGATGTCCGTATTGGGTTTGTGTCCGATTGCGATGAAAATTCCATGAACGTCTATTTTAGCAGTTTCCTGGGTTTGATTATTGATGACAACCGCTCTTTCTACTAAAGAATTCTCCCCTTCAATCCCGATAAGTTCGTGGTTGAATTTCACTTCGATATTCGGTGTATTGTTCACTCTATGAATCATGGCTTTAGAAGCTCTGAAATGGTCTTTTCTAACCAACATTGTTACTTTATTACAAAGTTTTGCCAAATAAGTTGCTTCTTCGGCAGCAGTGTCTCCGGCTCCAACTACAACCACATCTTTTCCTTTGTAGAAAAACCCGTCGCAAGTTGCACACGCAGAAACCCCACCTCCAGCATATTTTTTCTCGTCATCCAAACCTAAATATTTTGCAGTCGCACCGGTTGAAATGATTACAGACTTTGCCAAAATTTCTTTATTTCCTGCCCAAAGTTTATGAATTCCACCAACTTCAGTAGAAAATTCGGCTTTGGTAATCATTTCGTAATGAACTTTGGTTTCGAATCTTTCGGCTTGCTTTTGCAAATCCAGCATCATTTGAGGGCCTGTAATTCCGTCGGGATAACCAGGGAAATTATCCACTTCGGTTGTTGTAGTTAATTGTCCTCCAGGTTCAAGACCTGTGTAAAGCTCTGGCTTTAAATCTGCTCTTGCTGCATAAATAGCCGCTGTAAATCCGGAAGGTCCGGAACCAATAATGACGCAGTCTAAAATATTTTGTTCCATTAAAAAAGATTAAGGTTGAGATTAAGTTTAAGAGATTTCAAAAATCGTGAATTATTTTCGGTTGTGGAATTATTTTGCGATGAATTTTGTCAATTGTGATGTTGGATGTTGGAAGATGGGTGTTTGATTAAAATTGTTTGAAAAATTACAAAACTTAAATAATCAAAGCTTCACCTTAAATTGATCCACATTCAAAATTTTGTATACCATTTCCTTCAACAGTTCGCTTTCATCCATGTTGATGGCGCCTAAACCTTTGTTTTTCAAATCGATTTCACGTAAAATCGAGATAATTCGGGTGCAATGTTTCAAATTGTAATATCGCGCCGCTTCCGCAAAATCTTTGATGAAATAAGGATTTATTCCCATTGTTGAAGCGATGGTTTGCGCATTTTGACCATTCATCGTATGGTAAATAACCAAGTTCGAAAAGAAGTTATAAAGATTCCCAATCATCATCACAAACGGATTCTGCTTCGGAGTTTTTCCGATAAAATGAGCGATTTTGAATGCTTTTGCCTCATCCTTTTTTCCCAGTGCTTTGATCAGTTCAAACACATTAAAATCCTTGCTGATTCCGATATTGGTTTCAATAATTTTTTCGTCAAGAACTTCACCCTCCTTCAAAATAATTTTGAGCTTGTTCAACTCGTTGGAAATCCTTGAAAGGTCGGTTCCCAAATATTCTGAAAGCAACGTAGGAATATTAGGTTTTGCTTTGATGCCGAGATTTCTGATTTCATTATCAATCCATTTCGGGACATCCCAATCCTTCATTTTTTCGCTAAGAAAAAGCATTTTATTTTTAGACAAACTTTTTGCTAAGCTTTGTCTGGTATCAATTTTTTTGTACTTATGAGCAAAAACCAAAACTGTTGTGGGAGTTGGATTCTGAATATAATTCAAAAGTGCTTTTACTCCTGGATTTTCTTTTCCTGCTTCTTCCTGTTTCTTCGTGACGCTAAAAACTAAATCCTGAGCTTCTTTAATTATAATTAAATTTAACTCACCAAACATTGGAAACTGTCGAGCCAATGAAATGATTTCCTCCAAGTTCGTGTCTTTTCCATAAACCACTGTTTGCCCAAAATCTTTTTCGCTTTCCTCCAATACATCATTTTCAAAGGATTTCACCGCCACATCCATGAAATAGGGTTCTTCACCGTGGAAAAAATAAATCGGCAATAACTCCTTATTTTTAATATTTTTGAGGATTAAATCTAACTCTTTCATAAATGCAACTTCCAAAACTGAACTTTGAGGATAACTTTGATTTTAAGATCAAGACAGACAAAGATAGGTTTTTTATTTATGATTTGGTGCGAAAAACGTGGCTCCAACTCACTCCCGAAGAATGGGTGCGACAACATTGGGTTCATTATTTCCACCATAAAAAGGGGAAGAATTTGTCGTCATTAATTCTAGAAAAAAAAATAGAACTGAACGAAACAACAAAGAGAATTGATTTATTGGTCACGGAAAAAACCTTCCCGAAAATTTTGGTCGAATGTAAAGCTCCAAACATCAAACTCACCGAAAAAACTTTTGAGCAAATCGCAAGATACAACTCGGTAATCGGGGCGGAAGAAATTATTTTGAGCAATGGTCTGCAGCACATTTTTGCTAAATTTTCTGAAAATCATTACGTTTTTTCGCCTTTTGCATATTAATTTTGCAAAATGTTAAAACTCAACCACCCACTTATTTCCATATCTCCTTTGCTAATTTTTGTGCTGGTATTTTTGGGATTCGGAATTTACAATGATGATTTTTACGCGCTACCCTCTCCTATCGCTGCTTTGATCGGAATTACCGCTGCTTTTATCCTTCTAAAAGGAAAAATCAACGAAAAAATTGATACTTTCTTGAAAGGTTGCGGCGACGGAAAAATCCTCACGATGTGTATTATTTACCTTTTGGCAGGTGCTTTCGCAACGGTAACCAAAGCGACAGGTAGTGTAGAATCCATCGTAAATCTGGGATTAAATTATATTTCTCCAGCCTATTTTCCCGTGGGGGTTTTCGTGATCTCATCATTTCTTTCCTTCGCCTCCGGAACATCGGTGGGATCTATCGTTACGCTGGGTCCGATTGTGATTGCATTGGCTGAAAAAAGTGAGTCTCCGCTGGGATTAATAGGCGCATCGTTGCTTTCCGGAGCGATGTTTGGAGATAATCTTTCGATTATTTCGGACACTACCATTGCTGCGACCCAAAGTTTAGGCTGCCAGATGAAAGATAAGTTTCGTTTCAATTCCAAGTTAGCATTTCCCGCTGCGTTGGTAACGATTTTAATTTTAATTGTATTGGGATTCAACCAGGAAGGTACAGCAGTCATTAGCGGAAACAAAGAATTCAATTTGGTTTTAATTTTACCTTATCTGCTGGTTATTGCGCTATCATTAGTTGGTTTAAATGTTTTCGTTGTATTATTCGCCGGACTAATTTTCGCCGGATTACTGGGATTTGGTTATGGCAGTTTCGATTTTATCGGTTTTGCCAAAAAAACCTATGAAGGATTTACCAGCATGACGGAGATTTTTCTTCTTTCACTTCTCACAGGAGGTTTGGCAGCAATGGTAGAAAAAGCCGGCGGAATTTCTTTCGTTATTAAAAACATCAGCAAAATCATCAATTCCAAAAAAACAGCACTTTTGGGAATTGGCGGTTTGGTTTCGGTTGCCAATCTTTGCGTTGCCAACAACACCATTTCGATTATTATTTCGGGCAAAGTAGCCAAAGAAATTAATGATAAATACGGACTGGAACCACAGCAAAGTGCTTCAGTGCTTGATATATTTTCCTGTTATGTACAGGGTTTAATTCCTTACGGCGCACAGATCCTGATTCTCATTTCACTCAGCAGTTTTAAGATGGATTATGTCGAGCTCGTGCAATATTCATTTTACCTCCATATTCTTTTACTGTTCACACTGACCAGTATTCTGTTCGGCAAAAAATAACTCAATAAAAAATGCAGCAAAATTCACAGATAAAAAATATCATTTTCGATTTTGGTGGCGTCTTGATGGACTGGAATCCGCGGTATTTCTTCAAAGACTATTTTAATGATGATGAAAAGATGGAGTTTTTCCTGAAAAACATCGCAACCGACGAATGGAATGCCGAGCAAGACCGGGGTAGAACTTTAGCGGAAGGAACTGAAATACAGGTCGCAAAATTTCCTCAATGGGAAAAGGAATTGCGTGCTTATTACGACAATTGGACCACAATGCTTCGCTCCGATATTCCTAAAAATGTGGAGGTTTTGCGAAAACTGGAACATTCAAATTATGAGCTTTTCGGATTGACGAACTGGTCTGCAGAAACTTTTCCCTATGCTTTGGAAAATTACGATTTCTTCAAAATATTGGATGGGAAAATCGTGGTTTCAGGCACGGAGAAACTGATTAAACCAAACCCGAAAATTTGGGAAGTTTTGTTGGAGCGGTACCACATTAAAGCTGACGAATCTGTATTTATTGATGACAATGCTAAAAACATTGAAGTGGCGAAATCTTTAGGTTTCATTACGGTTCACATTACACCTGAAACTGATTTGGAAAAGGATTTGGAAGATTTGGGATTGAAATTTTAGTAATAATTCAACGCTAATTATTTCAAATTCTTTCACGAAAACCCGTTGCTATTTCATTTCTAAAACCCACCGAAATTTTGTAAATTCGCAGGCAAATAAATCAACATAATGAGTAAATCTATTGAGGAGTTAAAATCTCTTGCAACGCAGATTAGAAGAGACATTTTAAGAATGGTTCACGCAGTGAATTCCGGCCATCCAGGCGGAAGTTTGGGCTGTACCGAATTTTTCGCTGCACTTTATGGAAAAGTGATGAACTACAAGTTACCTTTCAGTATGGAAGGTAGAAATGAGGATCTTTTCTTTCTTTCCAACGGTCACATTTCACCCGTTTTCTACTCTACTTTGGCAAGATTCGGATTTTTCCCGGTTGCGGAATTGGCCACTTTCAGAAAATTAGATTCCAGACTTCAAGGTCACCCAACAACTCATGAAGGTTTGCCGGGAGTTAGAATCGCTTCGGGCTCGCTTGGACAAGGACTTTCTGTTGCGATTGGAGCTGCTTTAGGAAAAAAATTGGACGGAGATCAATCGTTAGTTTACTCGCTTCACGGTGACGGGGAATTACAGGAAGGACAAATCTGGGAAGCTTTGATGTTTGCCGCTGCTAAAAAAGTAGATAATGTAATCGCAACCATCGATTACAACGGAAGACAGATCGACGGAGATACCGATGATGTCTTAAGTTTAGGAGATTTACACGCGAAACTGGAAGCTTTTGGATGGAAAGTGTTGAATGAAAAAAACGGAAACGATCTGGAAGCAGTAATTTCAATCCTTGAAAGAGCAAAAGCAGAAACCGGAAACGGAAAACCTGTCGCAATTATTCTTCATACCGAAATGGGTTACGGGGTTGATTTCATGACCGGAACTCACGCATGGCACGGAAAAGCGCCTAACGATGAGCAGCTTGATACCGCCTTCAAACAATTATATTTAGAAGCTCCGGCTGATTACTAAAATTTGTGAAGTTTAAATTAATTCACAAACATCAAAAAAATAAAAATGAAATATACATACACAGAAAAAAAAGATACAAGAAGCGGTTTCGGAGCAGGATTGGCGGAACTTGCCGATAAAAATCCAAACGTGGTCGCACTTTGCGCCGACTTAATCGGTTCTTTGAAGATGGAAAAATTCATCGAAAAAGCACCGGAACGCTTTTTCCAAATCGGAATTGCAGAAGCCAACATGATGGGAATTGCAGCCGGTTTAACGATTAACGGAAAAATTCCTTTCACGGGAACTTTTGCCAATTTTTCTACGTCAAGAGTTTATGACCAAATTCGTCAGTCGATTGCGTATTCAAATAAAAATGTAAAGATTTGCGCTTCTCACGCCGGTTTGACTTTGGGAGAAGACGGTGCAACTCACCAAGTTTTGGAAGACATCGGAATGATGAAAATGCTTCCGGGAATGACGGTTATCAACACTTGCGACTACAACCAAACAAAAGCCGCAACTTTGGCGATTGCCGATTTTGAAGGTCCTGTTTATTTGAGATTTGGTCGTCCCGTCGTTCCGGTTTTTATTCCGGAAGATATGAAGTTCGAAATTGGGAAAGGAATTTTACTTCAAGAAGGAAAAGACGTAACCATCGTTGCAACCGGACATTTGGTTTGGGAATCTTTGGTTGCTGCAGATGAACTGGAAAAAGAAGGAATTTCTTGCGAAGTAATTAATATTCACACCATTAAACCTTTGGACGAAGAAATTATTCTTAAATCTGTGGAAAAAACAGGAAGAATTGTTACTGCCGAAGAACACAATTACATCGGAGGTTTAGGCGAATCTGTTGCAGGTATGCTTGCCAGAAAAAGACCTACAATCCAGGAATTTGTTGCGGTGAACGACACTTTCGGGGAATCTGCAACTCCGGCCGAATTAATGAAGAAATATAAAATCGATGCTGCTGCTGTAAAAGAGGCGGTGATGAGGATTTTGGAAAGATAATCGTAAAAAATAAGACCTAACAAGCTTTTAAAAACTTTTTAGGTCTCCTAAATTTTAAAACACGCTTTTTTTAAGGCGTGTTTTTTTTTTGTTAAATTTGGTTTATGAATGAGAAAAATTATAACCGCATTTTCAAAATGTCCTTCGCCTCAGTTTATCCGCATTACGTGACAAAAGTGGAGAAAAAAGGACGAACCATTGCCGAACTTCACGAAGTTATTGTTTGGTTAACGGGATATGATGAAGCGACTTTACATAAAATCATTGCAGACAAAACCAATTTTGAGGATTTCTTTAAGAATGCTCCGCAACTCCATCCTAATGTTTCCAAAATTACGGGCGTCATCTGTGGTTGCCGTGTGGAGGAAATTGAAAATCCTTTAATGCAGAAAATTAGATATTTGGATAAATTGGTGGATGAATTGGCAAAAGGAAAAGTGATGGAAAAGATTTTAAGACCATAATTATTAACCAAAAACTGTTTTCAGGGATTTGTTATTAAGATTTTTTTGCATCAAAATAAACATCCAAAACAGTTGCAAAATAATGAACGGAAAGAAAAAACGGAACTGTCCCGCCGCAGGAAATAAAAAGAACTTCATATAAATATTCACAAAAAGGAGAATGGCAAACAGCTTTTCTTCTTTCTTTTTTCCTAGATAAAGCGAAGCAATCATTAAAATTGATGAGGACAGAATTACTTTTTTCATGTTCAGCAAGTTTCCGAAAGCAACATTGATGTAGTCTCTCCAAGTAAAGTCGGGGTTCTGTTTAGAAATAAAATTCCTTCTGCTGATGAAGGAATCGTAAAACAAATCTTTCCAACCTGGATAATGGTAAAATTTGATGAGGGAAAAATACATCGCGAACAATATCAATGAATACCCAATAATTTTCAAATCAACTTTCTTAGATTTTGAATAATTAACTAACAATTCAAAGAAGAGATAACTTAACCCGAAAATCAAATAATCTGTTCTGATTAAAACTAGACAGACCATCAAAAGAAACCTCAACAATAACGGATACTTCTTTAAATAAGCATAGAAAAAAGCCAGCAAAACCATAAAACCAAACATATCGGGATTTGGTGCGATGGCTAAATCTGAAAAGAGTGGAAGTAAAAAGATGACGAGCGAAAGCGAAAAAACCAACCAAACTCTCTGCGGAAAAATATGTCCCAGAATTAAGAAAACAAAAATTCCTGCAAGAAAACAGCTTAGTAAATTGGTTATCAAAACCGATTTTGGCAAAGAAAATCCCAACTTGTAGAAGAAATCAATTGCGGCAACAAATAAAACTTTAACCCGATAATACGGCAACTGTTCAGAGAATGACTGCGCATTTTCATAATAGGATTGCCTCGCATTATTTCCTTTGATGATATTGGTGAATTCACTTTCTGGAGCTTCCTGTTTTATTGACTGGAACGTGAGTTGATGAACTTTATCGAAATTCCCGGGAAATTCAGCCGCCAAAACACTTCCGACATAGCCCGGTAAATCCCAATCGTAGTTTCGGTTTTCATAATTTTTACAAATACTCCACCCGAAAATCAAAACCAATAACGTAAAAATGCCTTGAGATTTCTTCATCAATTATTTTTTAAAAACAAAATACACCGCCAAAACCAAACAAATACAGGCATAAAGATGATTCATACTAAGTTTGATATTCTTAAACGCAACCACTGCAAAAATCATGAAAACGACCAACGTTATCACTTCCTGGATCACTTTCAGCTGAAACAAACTGAAAGGACCGCCATTCCCCTCAAAACCAATTCTGTTTGCGGGAACTTGGAACATGTACTCAAATAAAGCCAGTCCCCAACTTAAAAAGATGATGGAAAAAATTCCTGCCTTTTTCAGCCAACCCATCTCCTCGAATTTTAAATGTCCGTACCAAGCGAGTGTCATGAAAACGTTGGAAATCACGAGAAATAAAATCGTGAATATGGCTTTGCTCATGATTTATAAATTTTCCCCAAAAATAGGCAAAAAACAAAATCCGCCTCAAAAATTCTGAAACGGATTCTGAAAAAAAACAGTGAAAAATTTAGTTCAGGGTTTTCTCCAAGGCGATTGCTTTCGGGAAAAGAATATTATTCTCTAAATGAATGTGTTTATGCAGATTACTTTCAAAATCTTCCAACATTTTATAAGTGACTTGGTAAGTTCCGCAAGCATCGGCAGGAAATTGATAACTGTTGGTTAATTTCGCCATTTTTTCAAAGCGTTCACCTTCCACCGTATGTTCGTGTTTCATGGAATCTACAGGATTCTCAACGGTTCCGAAACGTGGAGTTTCAAGCTTCTCCCCTTTTCTTTCAGCTTCAACCATTCTTTTGATGAACGGGAAAAGAATCAGTTCTTCTTTCTTCATGTGCGCTGCCAAATCTCGCGCGCTTTCGATGAAAAGAGTGTTGATTTCAAATAATTCAGGATGTCTGTCGCCGTGAACTTTGCAAAGTTTATTCAAGTACGGAATAATCATCTGCGTTTTTTCTTCCACATAACGGTGATGCGTTTTCTCCACATAATCCGCCAATAAATCTAAAGGCCAAGAATTGAAATCTATGTCGGAATTTGTGGAACGATTTGCCACAGTTTCCAAATCTTTATATAAATCTTCAGGATTGATGTTTTTCTTTTCGCAGGCTTCTTCAATGGTTCTGCCGCCTTTACAACAGAAATCGATATGGTATTTTTTAAAAACTTCTGCAGTTCTAAAATCTTCTGCTACAAAATCTCCGATTGTTTTTTCTTGAGTCAACATTTAATACTTGTTTTAAAATTATACCCCAAAGTTAGGTTTAATTTTTAATTCGGACAAATTTATCTTAATTAAAAATAAAAAAAATTATTTCAGCCAAGCTAAGCCGTGTTCCGTTCTTTGAGCAAGGTCGAAAAATGAATATTTCTGCGTCATCATCGCCAAGTTTTCGCGCACAAGTTTAAAATCGTCGTGCACGGGACAAGGATTTTCGGAAGAACATTGATGTAAACCCAATCCGCAATTGGTGAAAATACCGTTTCCATCGATTAAATGAACCACGTCAAAAATCTTCACCTTCTTTTGGTGACTTTCGGTAAATATAAATCCGCCCTGCTTTCCACGAACAGATTCTAAAATATTTGCCCGACAAAGCTGCTGCAAAATTTTCGCTGTGAATGCAACTGGAGCATTTACTGCTTCTGCAACTTCTTTTACATTCACACGTTGGTCGTGCTGACTTTGTTTTGCGATATAAATAGTGGCTTTAATCGCATATTCACAAGCTTTGGAAAACATCTTACTTAAAAAACTGAAATTTAGGAATGATGGCAAGTAAACCCAATCCAATGTACAGGAACATATTGGTTACATCGGTGTACAGAAATGTTGAAAGGTAATAATTATGAAACAAAAAGTGCATTATTAAAGCGATTGGAAATAAATAGACTCCAATTTTTCGGTAGAAAAAAATCAGCACAATTCCTAAAACCATTAGAAAATCAACTGCAAAAATCAGATAGAAATACCATACCGGAATTTCGAGTTCTGCATGTTGGGCGAATTCATCCGCATCAATGCCGATTCCCATTAAAGTAAAAAACAACAGCGCACAAAGCGAGAGAATAAATCCTAGATCTTTTTTCGGACTTTCGTTGGCAAATTCATTCATAATGGTAAAAGTAAAAAAACTTTTGAACAAAATTCAAAAGTTTTAATTATTGTTGATAAAAGTAGGTTTTTAGATAGAAACCGCGTTGATCAACCTGTTTTTGTCAGAAAGGAATTCTTCCATAGAAATCATACTTTCCGTTCTCATAACATCCTGGATATCATCAATTTGGTAGATGATTCTTTTTGCGTCTTCGGTATTTTTCGCTCTTACTTTGCAGAAGATATTGTATTTACCAGAAATCACGCTTGCTTCGATTACGTTTGGAATGGTAGTTAACTCCTTCAAAACTTCCTGGGTTCTGTTTGATTTAGTCAAAAGAATTCCGATGAAAGCAGTGAAATGGTAATCCAGTTTACCATAATCGATATTTAGAGATGAACCCAGAATAATTCCTGCATCTTCCATTTTCTTTACTCTCACGTGGATTGTACCAGCGGAAACGTCCATCTGTTTAGCGATTTCCGTGAAAGGCATTCTTGTATTTTCTACTAAAAAATCTAGGATTTTTTTGTCTATTTCATCAAGTTGATAGTTCATTTTATATATTTTACAATTTTAATATTGATATTCACAAATTTTTGCAAATTTACGAAAAAATATTAAAATTAAAAATTTTAGTTAAATATTAACAACTTTTAACGCAAACTTTATGTTTTGCATTAAAATCGTTATTTTATTGATTATTTTTTGATGGAATCTCTTTTAATTTCAGAATCAGCGGTTTGCGTAGTTTTATCTTTTTTCTTTCTTTTAAAGATGGTATTAAAACTTTTAGTGTACACAACACCGACTCCGTAGCTTTGATTTGCTGCTACATTTCCCCCGGTCGCACCGGTAATTCCAATATTTGATGGTTTTGAATAGGCTCTTAACAAACGAGTCCCGTCATTCTTTTTAGACCAGTCGTATTCAATAATTCCTTCACCCGAAAGATAATTTGCATCGGTATTTTCTGTTTTAGAAATCGGTACACCAAGTCCGGTTTTCACCTTCACTCTTGGCGAAAGCGCAAAACTTACACTTGCATTTGCACGGTCTCCAGAATTGGAACCGGTATCTCCTTTCAGATAATTTAAATCGACCTGAAATTCATTACTAATCGTATTTAAAACCGAACCAAGCTGTTTGAAAAGCATGTTGTATCCTGAAGTTTCAAGCGTATTTCCAAGGTTAATATCAAATGCCGAATTACCTACATTAAAACTGTTCATCACCAAAACTGAACCAAACTGAATCACTTTTTCGTCTTCATTTGACATTTTCTGATCTAAAGTTTCCCGTAAACTACTCGAAACATCTTGTGCAGAAACACCTAATTCAATTTTTGGATTGGTTAAAGTTTGCGTAATTCTGGTTGAAAGTAGAACATTAATTGGCTGCAGACTTCCCATGTTTAGATATTGTCCGGCGTTGGTTACTGTCCTTAAATAAGTTGCATTAATATCCAAATCGGGCGACATCGCATCGCCATCCCAGCGAATCGAGCTGCCTTTCGTAATTTGGAAAGTTCTGTTCAAAATCGCCTTAGAAACGAAAGTTCCGTTGTCCACAAAATAATTTCCGTTCATTGAAATTGCGCCGCTTCTGCTCATCACAAAACGCAACCGATCTGCGTTACCACGAACGGTAATATCTCCGATATCGTCGCCTACCAAAACGTTTACGGTGGTTCCTTTATCCACAGAAAGCGTGAAATCGATGTTCATATTTGCGCTCGATTTTTTCTTGTCTTCCACGGTGATAATTCCTGCATCATCTCTTTTCAGGAATCTCAACATTTTAAATTCTTCCACATTGGAAGTTGAATTCGAATTAAAAGTGAAAACTGAATTATTCAATGCCTTCATTTCCGGAGTGGAAATATTAAGTGCAGAAACAGGTCCATCTACATACAAAGTTCCGTTTCCGTAGATTCTTCCCCAAAATAAGTCGAAATCTTTTTGAGTGGTATTCAGCAACATTAAGTTATCTGCTCTCATTACCAAGTTGACACCCATTGAAGAAATCGTCTCAAACTGAATCGCACCCGAAATGGAACCTTTGGAATTGGTTCTACCATCTTTCACACCGATGTCGTTTAAAATCGCCAAACCTTTGGAAAGTGAAATGACGGTATCGTCAAAAGAATAATCAACTCCCGTGAAATTCAATTTCAAACCAAGCTGTTTCATCGCAATGTCTCCACTGTAATCGATGTCGCTCAACGGTCCCGAAATTTTCAAATCACCCGACGCTTTTCCACGCAGATTCCCGAAAACACCTTTCACAAATTCTTGTGCAAAAGCGAGGTCGAAATCTTTCATTTCCGCAACCAAATTCAAAGTTGGTGAAGAAGTATTGTTGTTGATTGTTCCCGTTAAATGAAGATTGTTATCACCAATAATTCCGGAAGAAGTTACTTTTGCATCCACATCAAAAACATTTGGTACAGCGCTTTTCTGAACATTGATCACGACATTTCCCATATCTTTTCCGTTCATGAAAATATCGGTAATATCTAAATCAACGAGTGGTTCCAAATTATTTTTGTCCATTTTGATATTGAAGGTTCCGTTTGCAGTTCCTTTAATATCCATGCTGTTTTCGGTTTTAGTTAACGCTAAAACTTTCGCAAGAGCAAGATTTTTCACCTCGCCTTCAACAGAGAAATCTTTTGCCGATTTAAAAACAGATTCTTTCACGAGAAGTTCACTCTCATCCGAATAAAGCCGCAGGTTTTGAATAAAGAAATCGCCCGTTTTTTTAAGATAGGTTATCGAATGATTGAGTTCCGGATTGGTATCAACCGTCCATTCCACATCGTTAAATTTCACGGAAGTAGGCTCAAATCGGAATACGTAATCACCCGCAGAATTGGTGGTTTGATTAAGATTTACCGCATATTCTTTCAGTTCCTGCTTTATTTCTTCTTCAGGAGTCCCATGTTTGAAATTTGCTGCAATATGCAGAATTCGGTTGTTTTCGTTATGACCTCTTAAAGTAATATCTTTCAGAATATTTTTGTTGTACTCTACCCGATCAACTTTTGCGAAGATTTGCTCTTGCAGATTCGCCGTATTAATCCGAACCATCAATTGATCCACCATCGCGCTGTCTTTGGTGATTTTGTCGCGTTCGGTGATTTTGTAGGCAGGATTTGCTTTTGCCAAAGCTTTGTCGGCTTCTGTGATTTCCTCTTTTTTGGTCATCACATATTTCAAAGTTTCTGCATCAATATTTAAAATCAAATTGTTGGAATTACCATCATAAGATCCGTTTACAGTTGCACCTTTCGGAAGATGCAGATTCGGCTCAAAATAGCTTACCAATCCCTGTTTCACATCAAAATCCATCGTAAAACTTTGTCCGCGATACACTTTTCTTGGAGGTGGTCCCACTAAAATTTTCCCGATTCCGTTCTGAATCATTCCGCCCAAATCACCAAGATTAAATTTCCCTGCAATTTTTCCGTTAACCGCTCCTGGCGCGTCCACAGAAACGATTCGGTTTCCGTTTTCAAAGAAAGCTTTCACTTTTGCGTTTGGAATGATGTATTTGTTGGTTGCATTAGTGAAGTTTACATTTCGTAAATCAGCATCCAAATTCAGGTCATTGATATTGGTCATCGAAATTTTTCCATCCACCAAACCGGAAACAATTTGAGTTCCTTTTCCACCCGTGAAATAATTGATGTTTAAATGTTTTACGTCCGCAATTACATCTGCAAGAATCCTCGGCTTACTGAAATCGATGAGGCCTTTTACATTGGCTTTCGCCTGTTCATCATTTACGTTGATGATTCCGTTGTATTTTTTATGGTCCAAAAATCCGTCGAGATAAAGATTGTTGATGACTTTATCCATAATCTCAATTTTTGCGATTTGAGATTTGGTTCTTAAACGCATCGTATTCACATCAAAACTTTCGCCCTGTAAATTGAATTTACCCGATATTAAACCCACCGCTTTGCTTTTGGTAATCACAGAAGTATTCAAATCGTTCACTTCTGCATAACCACGATATTTTGGTAGATTCGAACTGTAGTCATCCAAATAAAACTGCGAAATTTTTGCCTGACCAATTCCTGTAATCAATCTTGCATTCGGTACATAAACCTGTTCAGGATTTACTCTTGCTGCACCGTTAAATTTCATTCTGCCAAAATCATCAGCAAAATTTTTCATTTTCGAGGAGATGAAAGTCGGCATCATCGCCTTTAAATCTTTATAGGTAAAATCGGTGGAAATGGTATTGGATTCAATCTGAAAATTTCCTTTCAAAATGTTGGAAACTTTCATCGTATTGGTTCTGATATTGAGGTTTGGATTTCTAATGAGGAAATCGTCCAAATAAAATTTATTCAGCGGCCCCGTCATTTTTCCCGAAATATTGATTGGCTTGTAATTATCCCAATTGGTTACAAAATAACTGATGTCGTACCCGCTAATTTGGCTTCCCTGCAACATTTTTAGATCCCATCGAACTTTGTCTTCGAATTCCGCCCAAGAACCATTGTTGAGATTAAATTTGATATCGCCTTGAAGTAAAGAATGGTCGGTATTAAACGTCAAATCTTTTAATGATAGAAATTCTTTTGTTAAAGCCAGATCTCCCGAAAATGTATCGACATTGTGTTTTTTGCCCCATCTTTCGGTGGTAAATCTAAAATTGTTGATTTGTGCAAAAACGTTGGAACCGTTCACTTTCAACTCAGGAACGATAAGATTTACGTTATTTGCCATTAACCATTTTCCCTCGTCACCTTCATGGTTTTGGTTGATAATGGAAACTTTGGAGTCGTTGATGAAAATTCTTGATTTCAATTCAAACGGCGGCTTCTTTGGATCGGAAGGACCACCTTCAAACAACTCGATAAAACGGACAAAATTTGAAATGGAATCTCCTTTATAAGTGACCACTTTTAAATCCAAATTTTTGAGCGCCAAGGACTGAAACTGCATATTTCGGGAATCACTGATAATAGAAAACCAATCTGAATCTGCGTATAACTGTCGTGCCTTAATAAACTTTAAACCTTTATAATCCTTAATAGATACATTGTGAATATATACGTCACCGAAATAATTCACATCTACGCGATCAAAAGACATCTGTGATTTTAAGTTCTCGTTCAGTTTAGTGATGACTTTTTGTGCAGCCCAATTTTTGGTCGCAGGAAGATTAATGATAACTACAAATGCAAGAAAAAGAACCAACCCTGTCCAAAAAACCACCAATAGAAGTTTTGCCCACCATTTGTAGTTGGTGACGTCTTTTGCAGCCTGTTCTACAAATTCACCTGCAGTTTCTACGGGATGTGTAATGGCATCAGAAGCAAGATTTGCAGCATCCTTCACGGTTTCTTTCACCGTTTGCTGCACATTCTCTACGCCTTTCTGCACGGAATCGCCGATGTTTTCTGCAACAGATTTTTTGTTTTCGTTATCGTTATTATTCTTTAAATTTGCCATTTATGAACGAGTCAATAATTTTAGGGATCGAATCCTCGTGCGACGATACTTCTGCAGCGGTCATCCGCGGGAACAAAATCCTCTCCAACATTGCAGCCAATCAAGAAATCCACAACGAATATGGTGGAGTTGTTCCAGAGTTGGCTTCAAGAGCGCATCAGCAAAATATTATTCCTGTTGTAGAAAAAGCAGTCAATAAAGCAAATATACAACAAAAAGATATTTCTGCCATTGGATTTACGCGTGGTCCGGGACTTTTGGGTTCGTTACTTGTGGGAACTTCCTTCGCAAAATCTTTATCGATGAGTCTGAATGTCCCTTTAATTGAAGTAAACCACCTGCAAGCACACATTTT
The DNA here is from genome assembly GCF_020084865.1 of Candidatus Kaistella beijingensis. NCBI lineage: Bacteria > Pseudomonadati > Bacteroidota > Flavobacteriia > Flavobacteriales > Weeksellaceae > Kaistella > Candidatus Kaistella beijingensis. The sequence goes on from NZ_CP071953.1 coordinate 907,229, forward strand.
AGCACACTTCATCGAGGATGCAAATATTATGCCCCCAAAATTCCCTTTTTTGTGTTTAACCGTTTCCGGCGGACATACGATGATTGTCCTGGTTAAGGATTATTTCGATATGGAAATCATCGGAAAAACTACTGATGATGCGGCAGGAGAAGCGTTCGACAAGATTGGAAAAATTTTCGAGCTCGATTATCCTGCAGGTCCAATTGTTGACAGATTAGCAAAAAACGGCGACGAAAATTCATTTAAATTTAATAAACCGCGATTAGAAAATTACGATTATTCTTTCAGTGGAATTAAAACTTCGGTGCTTTATTTCATTCAAAAGGAATTGAAAAAAAATCCTGATTTCATTAAAGAAAATCTTGAAAATCTTTGTGCTTCCGTTCAGAAATCCATTGTTGAAATTTTAATGGAAAAGTTAGAAAAAGCAGCCAAAGATTTTGAAATTAAAGACGTTGCCATTGCAGGTGGAGTTTCTGCCAATTCAGGTTTGAGGGAGGCGATGAAGAAAAATGAAGAAAAATTAGGTTGGAATATCTACATCCCGAAATTTGAATACACGACAGATAACGCCGCAATGATTGCAATGGTTGCACAACTGAAATATGAACGGGGAGAATTTGCAGAATTATCGATTTCTGCAACGGCGAGATATGAACTGGATTGATCAGGGGTTTTTGATAAGATTTTGAATTTTGAATGTTGAATATTGAATTCTTTGCATGAAATTATTTTTTGGAAATATTGAAAACGGGAAAGTTGAAATCAACGATGAAGAACAGCAACACATCGTGAAAGTGCTTCGTATGCGTGAAGGTGAAGAAATTTTCGTCACTGATGGTAAGGGAAATCTGACAAAAGGAAATCTCGTTTTTGAAGGGAAAAAAGTTTCTTTAGATGTTTCGGAAATCCAAGAAAATCTTCCTGATTTTCCGACCAAACTTCATATTGCAATCGCTCCGACAAAAAACATCGACCGAATTGAATTTTTTGTAGAAAAAGCTACAGAAATGGGCATTTCGGAAATCACTTTAATTCAAACCGAAAAAACAGAAAGAAAAAATCTTAATATTGAAAAACTTCGGAAACAGAGTGTTGCAGCTTCTAAACAGAGTTTGCGTTTTTATTTTCCCATTATTCATGACTTGACGAAGTTTTCAGATTTCATTAAAACTTTAGATCCTGAAACGAGTTTTGTGGCACATTGCAATGAAAATTTGGAAAGGATTGATTTAAAAACGCTTCGAAACTTTCCCAATAAAATTTTAAATCAAGAAAAAGGTTTTGGAAATGATGCTGTAATGATGCTTCGAGAACCTCAGCATGACAAAACTAAAAATCCAAACGAAATCACATTTTTAATCGGTCCTGAAGGAGATTTTTCGGATAAAGAAATCCAACTTTTGGCGGATAAAGGAATTAAAGCAGTCTCGCTTGGGAACCAGCGATTGCGAACGGAAACTGCGGGAATTTTTGTGGCGGCTTGGAATTACTTTCAAACAATTAGCTAATTTTTTTGCCACGAATACACCAATGTATTTATTCGTGCATTCGCGGCACTACAAATTCTAGTCAAATTTTTTCCGTTCCCGCAGATATTTTTCCAAAATCTCTTCCCCGCTTCTGATGGAATTTACCGCCCATCGAACCTTCATTTTCCACAATTTTTCTTCCGAAAGTTTGTAGTCGATATTAGATTTGATAAGTTTCTGTTTGAGTTCATAAACACAAATCGCAGCTGCAACCGAAACATTAAAACTTTTTGTAAATCCATACATCGGAATGGCTAAAGTTTCATCCGCAAAATCTAAAATTTCATCGGTAACTCCTTCCAGTTCGGTTCCGAAAACCAAAGCGACGGGTTCATTCATTTGATAATCGGGAAGCATCGTTGCGTTGTTTTCAGGTGAAACTGCTAGAATCTTGTAGCCTCGGTTTTTGATTTCCTTCAAAGAATCTAAATGATGGGGAAGTTTTTCTACTTCCACCCAATTTTCTGCACCTTTTGTCACGCGCAAATTTGGGTTGAAAACATTATCGCTTTCCATCGCCACAATTTTGTGGAAACCGCATGCTTCAACGGAACGCACAATTGCAGCCGCATTCCGGAACTGATACACATCTTCCATCACCGGTAAAACGAAATCGGAACTTTCTGCCGCGAAATGTTCAATTTTTCGCAAACGTTCGTCGGTTAGGAACTGTTTGAGGTATTCGAAGGTTTCGCGATTTTTCATGGCCCAAAAATAAGGGAAATTAAGCTGCTGCAAAAATCAAACTCTAAAACCGCAAAAGTCACAAAAGTTCTGTGTGTTTTTCCATAATTTTTTTTTAAAAAAACTTGAGAAGTAAACAAAGGAACAATTAAAGATTTTTGGTGGCGCGAGCGAAGCGAGCGCCGAAAAGTGTAAAATTTTTGTGTTTAGAAGACAATAACTTCAGTTTCATAACGAAACCCGCGATAGGGATTGCAGCGGAAATCCCACAGTAAGCGTCGGAAAATTTTGAGTGTTGGTAGTAAGCGGCTGCACGAGGAATTGCAGCGGAAAGCCCGCTTTTTTAAATTTTTTGCTGTGGCAAAAGCGTGGGGAAATTTAAAAAAATCGCCCAATAATTATGATTTTCAAGTTTCTATTAAAAAGTTTAATTTTAAGGCATGAAATTGCCAACCAGAACTCGAATATTCCTAATCAAGCAATTGCATTGGACCAAAAAGTAAAATGAAAATCTTCAAATGAAACGAAAAGTACTCCTCATCTACACCGGCGGAACAATCGGGATGGAAAAAGATTATGAATCAGGAAGTTTGGTTCCTTTTGATTTCTCGAATATCTTCAAGAAAATTCCGGAAATGAAATTGATTGAGTGTGAAGTTTCGGTTCATCCCTTCAAAAAGCCGCTCGATTCTTCGGATATGGGTCCAAATGAGTGGAAAATTATCGCCAACTACATCGGCAAAAATTATGAGAAATATGACGGATTCCTGATTCTTCACGGAACTGATACGATGTCTTACACCGCATCTGCATTGAGTTTCATGTTAAAAAATTTGAGAAAACCCGTGATTCTTACAGGTTCGCAATTGCCGATTGGAGATTTGAGGACGGATGCAAAGGAAAATCTTTTGACAAGTCTTTATTATGCAAGTTTGTACGAAAATGATGAAGCGGTCATTCAAGAAGTTGCGGTTTATTTTGAATATAAATTGTTGCGTGGGAATAGAACTTTGAAGTATTCCGCGGAATATTTTGATGCATATCGATCGCCAAATTATCCGGTTTTAGGACAATCGGGAGTTCATCTGAAAGTGGAAAAGGATTTGTTGTTAAGACCGAAAACTGACGCTGAATTTACGGTAGACGACCATATTTCGCGGGATGTTTTGTTTTGGCGAATTTTCCCGGGAATGCATTTGGATCATTTTTCAGAAATTCCGAATATGAAGGTTTTGATTTTGCAGGTTTTTGGTTCTGGAACTATTTTTAATACTGAAAAGACACAGCAAATTTTAAAGTTTCTGCGTGAAAGAGGTACTGAAATAGTGGTGGTTTCGCAATGTGTTTCGGGTGGAATCTCTTTTGGAAAATACTCCAATTCCAATATTTTCAACACAATCGGTGCAATTAGCGGACATGATATCACGGCTGAAAGTGCGATAACCAAAGCGATGCATCTTTTGGAAAATCCTAATTACGAAGGAAGTTTTTCAGAGAATTTTTCTAAAAGTCTTTGCGGGGAAGTAACAGAATGAGAACTTTTGTTTGAGGTTTTGAGGGTGGGAATATAATCCTGAAAATCTTGATTTAAAATAATTGTCGTTAAAAATATATAAACGTACATAACTCCAAGAAAACACTTTTGTTATTCACCAAAAAAGACTATTTTTGCAGTCTTCAATTAGAGAGGTGTCCGAGTGGTTGAAGGAGCCAGCCTGGAAAGTTGGTATACGGGTAACTGTATCGAGGGTTCGAATCCCTTCCTCTCTGCTATTATTGACTGTAATCCACTGTTTTTCAGTGGATTATTTATTTAAACAGGTTCGCTTACCCCACCAATTCCCATTTTTTCCCATAAGTAATCATTAACAATCTTAAAAATACTTTTAATCTCTGATAATTGTGTTTCTACATGTTAATTGTTTTGAGACAAATTCTTTAGACTCATTTCAAGCCTTTTAATAAAAATCAAAATTGAAAAATTTTATGCCTATTTCTCTAATTTTCATCAATTCTTACAAAGGTTTTTAATTCATTTACATATGTAATTCGCCCAGTTAAACCGAAAATTATATTTTCCTCATTACTTATTGGAGACTTGTTAAACCGCTTTTTAAACACTATATCAAGGGCATATAAATATAATCCTTGACGATGCACCCCGTAGATTGCTTTTTGGCTGTTATAGGCATTCACAAGCTCCAAATTCGTGTAATTTTCAAATCTTTCAATATAATTTATGATTTCGGCTTTGTCGCCTTGTCTTTGCGTGTATACGTGTTTCATGTGTTTGTTTATTTGTGCTAAAGCAGGTGTGGAATAAATGGATTTTTGAACTTCCGAATCTTTTATTTTGTTATAAAAATTTTCTTTGTTCTTTGATGTGATAATGTCTTGTGGAATTCCTATTTTTAGAAACCAATTATACTTATTGATGATAATTCTCTCAACATGATAATAGGAAAGAAATTTAGATTCTTCCGCTTCTGTTAAGAATTCGCTGCGATAACTTTTGATTATTATATCTGCATAAAGTTGATTGTGTTTCAACTTTTGGTAGGGAAACTCTGATAAGTAATGGCTGTTTTGCCTGGTTGTAAATGTAAATCTCAGAAATGCTGGAACTTCAACTTTGTCAACTTCCAATAGGTTTTTCAAATCTTCAACTTCACAAACAGTAAATTCTTTGTAATCAATCCTGCAATAATCCAAATGAGGATGATACAAAATCTTAAAAATTTTGTCAGAAGTGTTATTTAACGGTAATGTGCAAAAGAATTTTTGATAAAGTTTGGATAACATAATTTTCTTATTTTAAGTTTAATAAGCCCATCGTAAACCACCGTGGAATGTTAAATCTCGGTTGGTGAATCATTTGATTCGTCTTGATGACATCGCAAATATAATAACTTTATTTGAAATCTTTTTGTATTTCTGAAACCTTTTCAAGTCCACTTCCGGATGCAGCGGTTTTCCATTTTCAATATGCTCATAAAGTTCGCGAGAAAAATAGCATCCATTCAAAATCCCTCTTGCGCCCAAACCGTTGAAAACGTAGAAATTTTCATGCTTTGGATGTCTTCCTATAATTGGTCTTCGATCTTTTACGGTTGGCCGAAAGCCAAATTCTATTTCTTCCACTTCAAAATCGTGGGGATAGAATTCGCACAGTCCGTTAATGAGCTGCTCTTTTGCAGAATCGTCAATCTTATGGTGAAGTTGGTCACGGTCGTAAGTTCCGCCGTAATAGTAAGAATTATTTTTTAGTGGAAATAAAAAGTGCTTTTTCTTTAGTGTTAATTGAAACGGAAGTGGTCTTGAAAGTTTAACTTTCAGATGATGCCCTTTATTGGGAACAACTGGAATTTCGGAAAAATAAGGATTTTCCTTCACACCCATTCCTTCACAGAATACAATGTTTTTAAACTGAAAATCTTTGTATAAATGTTCCTGAAGTTTTGAATAATGGAACCTTTCTTGAATAAGAAGCTTATTTTCTGTCAAATATTCATTAAAGTCGCTAAAAAAATCAGCTACATTTAAACGTGCAGATTCATTGACGACACCACTTTGAAACCTGTTTTTTACGGTATCTAAATCTTTAAAATACTTATTTAGAAACAACTTTAAGTCCTGGTGTTCGGCTTTCTTTAACCAAAGTTCTTTCTCTTTTTCGTCATGAAATATGCGATGGATATTTTCTTGGATTAAATAGTTTTGACCAGTGTAGTTTTCAATTTCACTCAATGTTTTTTTTAATAGATCTATTTGCTCTTCTGCCAACCAAAAAGTAGTGAACTTCTTCAAAACGACTGGATTAATGATTCCTGCCGAAACTTGAGAAGCACTTTTTCTATCATCGGAAAAAATCACAAATGATTTATTATTCATAATAAGTTGGTGTGCAAAGAAAAACCCCGCATAACCGCCACCAACAATAATGTAATCTACATTTCTCATCGCATAATTTAATCAAAAAAAACCTGAGTAAAGGTACTCAGGTTTTCTATAATTTTCAAATGAAATTTTAGTAATTCCACATATCGTTTTCCATTTGCAGGATTTGCGCTTTCAGCCTTTCGCTTTCCTCCAACTGTGAATCTGCGTCACGAGGAATATAATCCTTTATTACCCCGTTTCCTAAACCATTATCTGTTTTGTAGATGACAGTAGAAAATCTTCTTGCATTCAATAAATCATCAAAAGTAATATCAGAGGACAAGTTTTTATTGTTGAAAGCTACAGAGTTTGCAAGAACTTCACGAGCATCTGGATAATACACCCAGAACAAATCGATTAATTCATCTTTAGCTGCCAAAGGTTGTCCATCTGGTCCGTATTGTCCCATTGTAGAAGGATCTTGCCCCATTGCTGCAATTCCCAAAAGTCTGTATTTCATTTGGCTGTCTCTTCTATCGATATACCACATTCCTTTGATTTTCAAAACCTTTACGTTTTCAGTTTTGGTTTCGTACACGTTGGTAAATTCTTTCTTTTCTTCATCTGTCAATTTTCCCGCTTCATTCAACCGATCGATTCCGGCGTCGCTCATTACTTCATTCTTGATTCTTGCCTGAATTGCGTCTGGACTTAATCTTGTAGTAAAAAGTTCATCATCATAAACTTCCTTAATTCTTCCATCGTTAATTGCATCGAAAAGAATTTGATATAAAGATTTATTTTGAGAAACTAAACCATCCTCGTTATGATAAAAAGGTTGATTAATTTTATCATTCATATCAATAATCTCCCAAACCACTGTACTTTTTAAGATATCATGATCTTCGATGAAACCATATTTAAGCGGAGTAACTTTGGTAGAAACCATCGAATCGCCCTGTTTCATCATTCCCATTTCTCTATATTTTCTAAAGGATTCTGGTGATTTCGCATTCAAAATCGACATAGAGGTAATTGGGGTGTCATCTACTGCCGCACCTTGTGCAGGAGTTTCAACCACGGGAGCTTCAACAACAGGAGCTTCAGGTTTTGGAGCTACAGCAGTTGTTTTTGCTTTTGCTTTTCTTTTCGGTTTCCTTTTGGTTTGAGCTTGTGCTGAAAAAAAGCTCAAAGCCATAATTAATAATATGAATTTTTTCATTGCAATTTTTTTATACTAATGACAGATAAAATATCAAATCAATAACGTAATTATTGTACGTTTATTATCACCGGCGGAATTTGTTTCAGAGCTTGTCCACCTAGACCTGTTGCAGTTGCGGAAATATTAAATACGGCAGCAATATCACCAGACCTTAAGTTTTTAGTTAAAGCAGCTACAGAAGCCATAGAATTTCCTGTAACCATCATTGCAGCCCTACCTGGAACTTTAAACATAAAGCTGTTAACTGTAAAGCTAACCGGGAAATCGAAATCCGGCATTGCTACAGCCACTTTTTGATTAGGTATTGAGCTTGCAGGCATTGAAACAACATTTTTACCCTGAACTTGACCTTGTGGTGGTGGAACATTTTTAACTCTGAAATCGAAAGATTGTGAAATGGTACCTCCCTTGGGATCACGACCAGAAATTGTAAGTTTTACTACATTTCCAGCTCCTGGAGAAACGATCCATTTTCCACCGCTTCCGCTAACTGAAGCTCCCGAAGCTGACAGAGAAATCCCTGCCATATCTGCACCAAGTATTGAACCTGAAACTGGATTCGGTAAACCACGGTAAAGTACGTTCATCTTGTCTGCTGTTACAATTGCTCCCTTTTGAGCTTTCAACTCTTGAGCTCCTGCGATAACTTTGTACGTGTGGTCGTACGGAAGAGATATTGATTTTCCATTAACATCTGTGAACGAAATTGTTCCACTAAATTTATGGTCTCCTAAAGCACTTGTGTTTAAATTAGTAGAACCTAAACCATTCTGAACACTCAATCCAGGCATGGATAATCCCGGAACATTGCTTGAGTAGTTCCCAATAGCAACAGTTGCAGGAGCAGCTTCACCTTGTATAATGGTTGAAGGAGCGGAGACAATAGCTTTGTATGAATCGAACTTAATATCTGCATCAACTTTTTCTTGAAGCATCGCCATTAAAGCATCAGATTGCAAATTTCTTGCTTCGGACTGTATAACTTCTAGATTAGATAGTGCAGCGATCAATGGTTGACCATAGAATTTGTATTGAAGCCAATTTTTGTTTTTGATGGTTTTTCCTTTTTCAAATTCTGTTGCTAAGTTTTTTGTAGCTCTAGGAACCAGTGTCTTACTCATTTCAGCGTTCGAACCGAAAGTAGCACTAATAAAATCCTTTAAATCTGCCATTTTTGCTTTAAGATCTGCAGAAGTTTTTGAAGGTTTGGTTTCATCTGCACCATCAAAAAACTTTTTAGATGAAGGTTCAGTATTATTCAAAGTTGCGAAGTTATCCGTAACATCTACACCTTCTGTAAAACCGGCGTCTTTTTTCAAATCTGCTTTAATTCCCTCAATAAACGAAACCAGGTCGTTTGTTTTTGCTTTTAATCCTCTATACTGTTCGAGAGGTTGCGCATAGGTATCGGGAGTATTAGCTGCTTTTGCTTCTAATGTTTTTTCAAAAATTTTATCATTTTTTTGTTCTACCAAACCTCTTGTATCGGTAAGAGTTTGATTGGTATCGTTATATGATCTGATGATTTCCTGGTCGATCTGCATTGCAAGCATCGCGATGAAGACCAGATACATCAGGTTAATCATCTTCTGACGAGGGGTCTGTTTTCCTTGTGCCATTTCTAGTAAATTTTGTTAATAATTTTAAATTTTAAATATAAATGGTTAGAAAACTATGATTTCATTGCACTAAGCATTCCGCCGTAAACTCTGTTAAGATTATTTAAGTTAGAAGTTAATCCTGATAATTCCTCGTTGAATTTTTCTGAGTGAGCTGCAGACTTCTGCATATCTTCCACATATTTTTTACTGTACTCGGTTTGTTCTTTTCCGTGTGCCAATTGTAAAGCGTAAAGAGCATTCATACTTTCCAAATGACTCGCAGCCAACATCAACTGATCGTTGTATTTGCTTGTAGCAGAAGATACATCAACTGTTTGGTTAATTTGGTCAACTGAGCTAGAGAATTTGTCAATTCCTGTTCTTAATCTTTCGAATAAATCCACATCCAATTTAGCGTCTGCAAGCATTTTGTCTAACTTATCTGATAGTGAAGTTTCTAATTCTTTTACTTCAGCTGATTGGAAACCTAAAGTAGAATGTTTAGGATTTGGTTTAGCATCTTTATCTAATAATTCTGGATATACATTTTCCCATGCATAAGATTCTTCTGTTTTTGGTGCATCAAATGCAAAAATGGTGAAGATAATTGCTTCTGTAATCAATCCAATTGCTAAAACCATATTACCAGAAATTGGACCCAAACTCCAGTGAGTCAACTTGAAAAGAGCTCCTAAGATTACGATGGCTGCTCCAATTGAGTAGATAAAATTGTACGTTGCTTCTTTAGTTTTGAACATGTTTTTGAATTTTTTTAATAGTTAAAAATTATTATTTGTTTTTGTTTGTCCTTAATTAGTTGGTTCTTTTTCTGAATTTAGCTGTACCTTCAGGAATATCTTGTACCGTTCGGAAACCAATATAACTTCTTGCAGAGTCTTTTCTTTCATAATCTCTTGCTCCTGTCATTAATAGGTAACCAACATCTTTCCAAGAACCGCCACGTACCGTTTTTCTAGGCTCTCTGTATGCTTGGTTTGACAAGTATGGATTTAAAGTTGATGCGAACTGATAAGTTGAGTTGTTGTACGGAGATTCTGTCCACTCAGCGACATTTCCTGCCATATCGTAAAGTCCATATCCATTTTTTTGAAACTGCTTCACCGGCGCAGTATAGGTATAAGTTCCTTTTTTCTCGTCTTCGATATAGTTACCTCTTTTCGGTTTGAAGTTGGCTAAATAACATCCTCGATCATCCTGTAAATATGGTCCTCCCCAAGGATAGGTAGCATTTTCTCTACCACCTCTTGCTGCATATTCCCATTCTGCTTCTGTCGGAAGTCTGAAGGCCATTGGTTTTTGTTTCTTCTTCTTCAAAGATTCATTATAGTCTGACTTCAATTTTGATTTAAAATTACAGTAAGCTCTTGCCTGATCCCAGGTTACCCCTACAACTGGATAATTTTTATAAGCACTGTGCCAAAAATATCCATCATAAAGCGGTTCGTTATAAGCATAATTAAAATCCTTAATCCAAACGGTGGTATCGGGATAAACAGCAATACTTTCCTTTTTCAAATATTTTGTTCCTCTCGATTTATCTTTAACTGCAGACTCAATATCTTCCCAATTGTAAGCATATTTTAGTTTTCTGCTGTCAACAATTCTCTCGTTATTAATTCTTTCGGCAGGCGGAATATACATTGATTCCAAAACTTCAGCATATTGCACATCTGGATAATCGGAAGTTTTCCACCTTAAAGGTACATTCCAATCCAATTTTTTTGATTCATCGTAACCATCTCTACCTCCTTGTGAGTCCATGAACTCCTGGTAAGCAGTTTTGGTATCGCCTGCTTTTTTTGAGGCATAAGCATAATCGCCAATTCCAGTCCCATTTCCGGTTGAACCACCTTCACCAGCTGCTTCTGCAAGCAATGTGCGAGCGATAGAATCTCTTACATAATTAATAAACACCCTGTATTCTGCATTGGTAATTTCGGTTTCGTCCATAAAAAATGAAGAAACAGTTACTGTTTTCAGGTTTGCTTTTTCTGGTGTATTGGTGAAATCCTGATCAGCCATACCCATTACATAAGAGCCTGCAGGAATAGCAACCATTCCATAAGGTCTTTCGGCGACAAATGATTTCGCTTTTCCTTTAGGAACTAGCTCTCCCTTCATACCTGGTTTACCCGCAGAAGAGCTTCCACGCTTGGAACATGAGGCTACTACAGATGCTGATAATAATACAAGAAATATTCTTTTCATGCTATTTTTTGAAATTAAGCGGTAAATATATAATTTTTTAAAAAAACAATTACGATTTTTTTTGCAAAACGTGAAAATGTTTAGATTATTTTATCTGATTTAACATTTATTTTATTCTACGGTAACTGATTTTGCAAGGTTTCTCGGCTGATCCACATTTGCACCTCTGTAAACAGCGATGTAATATGCGAGTAGCTGCAGGGGAACCGATGCTATAATTGGGGAAAAACATTCGGACGTTTCCGGAAATTCAATTACGTAATCTGCCATTTGTGAAACCTGTGTATCCCCTTTGTTCACTACGGCAATTACTTTTCCTTTTCTTGCTTTAATCTCCTGAACATTGCTGACAATCTTATCGTAATGCCCTTGTTTTGGAGCAATGATTACAATAGGCATATTTTCGTCAATCAAAGCAATAGGGCCATGCTTCATTTCAGCAGCTGGATAACCTTCTGCATGGATATAGGAAATTTCTTTCAATTTAAGAGCTCCTTCCAAAGCAGCTGGGAAATTGTAACCTCTTCCCAAATAAAGGAAATTTTGGGAATCAACGAAATTTTTTGCAATCTCTTTTGTGATTTCGTGGGTACTTTCCAACACCTCTTCTACTTTTTTAGGAATGGCATCAAGTTCTGAAATCAATCTCATGAATTCCTGATTGCTCAAATTACCATTATGTTTACCTAATTTCAAGGCAATCAATGAAAGGATGGTCAACTGTGCTGTAAATGCTTTTGTAGAAGCAACTCCGATTTCCGGACCTGCGTGCGTGTAAGAACCTGCGTCGGTAATTCTCGCAATTGATGAATCTACTACGTTACAAATTCCGTAGATGAAAGCACCTTTTTCTTTGGCCATTTTAATCGCAGCCATGGTATCTGCAGTTTCGCCTGATTGCGAAATTGCAATCACGATGTCTTTTTCAGTAATAATGGGATTTCTGTATCTGAATTCTGAGGCATATTCAACTTCTACCGGAATTCTTGCAAATTCTTCTATTAGATATTCACCAATCAGACCTGCGTGCCAAGAAGTTCCGCAAGCAATAATGGTGATTTTTTGCGCCTGATTGATTCTTTCCAGGTGATCCCAGATTCCGGCCATTTTAATAATGCCTTCTTCGACCAGCAATCTTCCTCTTAATGTATCGTGAATTGATTTGGGCTGTTCGAAAATTTCTTTGAGCATGAAGTGCTCATAACCGCCCTTTTCGATCTGCTCAAGACTTAATTTAAGTTCCTGTACTTGAGGAGTTATTTTTTCGTTATCCTTAATATTTCTGATGTCAACCCCTTTTTCAAGAGAGATGGTTGCCATATGACCTTCTTCCAGATAAACTGCCTCCTTTGTAAATTCAACAAAAGGTGATGCATCGGAAGCGATGAAATATTCATTGTTACCCAATCCAATAGCTAAAGGGGAACCAAGCCTTGCAACCACCAAAACACCCGGATAATCATCATGCAGTACTGTAATTGCATAAGCGCCATAAACCTCATTTAGCGAGTATCGTACAGCCGTTGGAAAATCAATGTCTGGATTAGTGTCCATAAAAAACTGGATAAGATTGACCAGAACTTCAGTATCTGTTTCCGAATGGAAGGTAAATCCCTTTTCAGTAAGCATGATCTTGATGGTATCGTAATTCTCAATAATCCCGTTATGTACCAAGGCAATTTTACCATTATTTGAAATATGTGGGTGCGAATTTTTATCACTTGGAACACCGTGAGTTGCCCATCTAGTATGCCCCATACCGACATGGGATTTTCCTTGCAAATTTTTGGAGATTCTAACCAAATCATCCACTTTGCCCTTTGTTTTGGCAACATCGAAATGTGAAGGCTGCTCCAGCACAATTCCTGCACTGTCATAACCTCTATATTCTAACCTGCGAAGACCATTGATTACAACTTCGTAAGCGTCTTGAAATCCTGTATATCCGACAATTCCACACATATATATTCGTTTTTATTAAATCTTTATTTTTTTCCGTAAGTTAAAATTAATTTTGCTCGCTGCTGCTCATTAGTTGGATCCGATCCCACGAATACTGCCCTATTTGGCGTATAATAACGATTGTTAAAGTTTTGGGCACCAAAATCGGGATACTGTAATCCGATGAGCGTTCCTTTAGCATCCACAGAATAGCTGCCCACATTTAATATAATGTCATTGTTCGCCGCATCAGCTTCTATGATATTTTTAAATGTCTGTGTGATTCCGATATCATAATAAGCCGGATTGCTGTTCAGGTTATAAGGTTTCACGAGATAATAATTTCCGGAATTTGCCAACGTATTCATATCCGTTAGGAAGGTGTACAAATTGGTGTAGGAGTTATCCGTATTGATAATTCTTTCATTCACCACAAAGCTTCCTGGTTTCTTGTAAGTATTGTCCCAAGTTGATTTGTCGGTATAAATACGCAATTTGGCAGTGGTAATCCCTATCTTCTCATTTTTGTACATATTCTTGATTAAATCAACAGTTGCTTTAGGAACTCTCAAACCAATACCTGGTCCACCCATTCCCTGCGCAAAAATTTTAGGATCCCCGTTAATTTTGTCCACATTGGCAAGTGCTAATTGTGATGGCGTACCTGAACGGTCGAAAGTAATTTGGTTAAAATGCACGTTGTTCGCCCCCAAATCAAGGTCAAATGTAGCAGTTTCACGAGTTGTGGTTCCACTAACCGTTTTATCTTTCTTGTAGTAAAGCCTCAAAGCTAGTGCACCTGGAGCAAACTTAAAAATGTAACCGTCATTTTCTTCAATAGAAATTTTCATCCCTTTGAAATATCTTATAAAAGTTGCTGCATCAGCCAATTCGGCAGAAGAAGCCTTTTTCATGATATTATTCTGGAAGAATAGGCTGTCCAAATGAATCCTGATGGACGGATCTGATTCATACAGCACCGAATTATCGGAGTCTTTTGTAAGCTTTACTGAAGAAATATTGCCATCAAACACTTTCGAACCCAGTAAGTTGCTTGTCGCAACGTTTTTATTGGAGTAAAATTTCTCTGCACGGCTGAAAAGGAATTCGTTCACTTCATGAACTTTGATATTGAAAATCGTTTTCCCGTTGATTTTGGCTTTGCCATATTTTTTCACTGGGTATCTATTAACTACACTTTTTGCAGCAACTGCACCTTCAGGATAAATATAATCTTCCTTTGTAATGGTAGTTATTGAATCAGCACTATAGCTAGGCTTAATCAACATCACCGCAGAATCCAACACGGGATTTGTACCAAAGTCAGGTGCATAAGAAGAAAGACGAACCTGAGTTACATAAGCAGATTTCTGCATACCAAATTGTGGTTCCGCAAATGCGCCTAAAGTGGCACTATCGGTCTGTAAATTATCTGTTCTAATTCTTATAGAGTCGTTATTATTAGCATTGTAGGCAATAACAGGGAATGTAGTTTCATTTCCTTGCGCACCATTCTGAAAAAACTGTGAACCCAACTGATCAGCATCCGATTCACAACTTAACACCGCTAAACTACCTAATACTAAAACTGCAGTAATATTAAATACTTTCGTTATATTTTTTATCATTAAAATTTAAATTGATTAATACAATTGATTGATTGAATCTGCGTCCAGATACTCGCTTTTTGAGGTCTTGGTTTTATTGAAAGCATTTTCAAGCGGCTCCTCCAAGAATTCGTCACCTTTAACAACGATATCAACCAGATCCATACTTTCTATTACAAAGCCTTGGAAGCTAGGTTTTTTAAACGCATTAAGTGAATTGATATTGTCGAACTTCATTTTTTCTTCGGTTGTCGCAGGCAAATCGCCCTCTTCCTCGTTATAAACAGAAAGAACCAATTTAGAATCTTTGAAGTACGAATCGTTTTTGTAGAAAGATTTAAGGTAAATCGGAATGAATGAGGCCATCCATCCGTTCAAGTGAATCACATCAGGAACCCAGTTTAATTTCTTAATGGTTTCTATGACCCCTCTAGCAAAGAAAATCGCTCTTTCATCATTATCCTCAAAAGGTTTTCCATCCTCATCAAAGTAATACTGCTTTCTCTTGAAGTACTCTTCGTTATCGATGAAATAAACCTGAAGTCTTTCACCAGGCAAAGATGCTACTTTGATTATTAAAGGCTGATCCAGATCATTAATAATAATGTTCATTCCAGAAAGTCTAATCACCTCGTGGAGCTGGAATTTTCTTTCGCTTATTTGCCCAAATCTTGGCATAAAAACCCGCACATCATTTCCTTGCTGGTGCATTTTGAGCGCCATATTGCTCACCAATGTTGCCATATTGCTGTCTTCTTGGTAAGGAAACATCTCTGTGGTAACATATAATATTTTTTGGTTCGCCATAAATTCTATCTTCTTCTTAAGTTGTAAGCAGAATATTCTACGGTGCAAAATTACAAAATTTTAAGCTAATATTTTTTAATTAACACATTTTAATAATTATAATTTGAAAAGCTTGATTCATCGACAAAATATTTTTTTCATATCGCATTTTTTTTAATTGAATTTATTATTTTTACATACATTAATGATAAACTATGGAAATTTTCAGAACCCGTAAAACACTACAGGATTACATTGAAAGGCAGAAGGAAATGGGAAAAAAAATCGGATTTGCTCCTACAATGGGTGCGCTGCACAAAGGCCACATTTCACTTTATGAAACCGCCAGAAAGCAAAACGATCTTGTGATCTCCTCTATTTTCGTCAACCCTACACAGTTCAACAATCCTGAAGATCTGGAAAAATATCCCAGAAATATTGAAAATGACATTAGGATACTGAAGGAGTCAGGATTTGTAGATGCGGTATATATCCCGGAAGTTGCAGATCTCTATCCGGAAATAGTAGAAAGCAAAGAATATGATTTCGACGGATTGGAAAATGAGATGGAAGGGAAATTTCGCCCAGGACATTTCAACGGAGTGGGTACGGTAGTGGAAGAATTATTACGACAAGTACATCCCGACAATGCGTATTTTGGAGAAAAGGATTATCAGCAATTAGCCATTATTAGAAAATTGGTTGAAAAGTTGAAATTGCCCATCCAAATCCATGGCGTCCCAATTTATAGAGAAGATAACGGACTTGCCATGAGCTCCAGAAATCAAAGGTTGAGCTCCAGCCAAAGAGATGCTGCCAAAATAATCCATGAGACTTTAGTAAAAGTTAACGACTGGTTTCGGGTAATCACAGTTTCAGAAATCTATGACCGAGTAAAAGAAATATTTGAAGATCAAAGAGGAATGGTCCTGGAATACTTTGAGATTGCGGAAGAATCTACTTTAAAAGAGACCGATTTTTTCTACAAGGACAAAAATTACAGGGCTTTTATTGTGGTTTTTGTGGGTGAAGTAAGGTTGATCGACAATATGCATCTTGATTAAGAAAAACGCCAAAAGCCTTCAAGAAGAAGGCTTTTGGACACCAAATCACAAAATATTAATATGAAAAAAATTTACTCCTAAAAAGTAAATCTGTGACCTGGCTGGGATTCGAACCCAGGACCCATACATTAAAAGTGTATTGCTCTACCAGCTGAGCTACCAGGTCGGTCTTTTTTTATAAATAATGATTGATAATCGATGATTGACAAATTTCGGCCATCATTTATTAATTATCATCCATGATTTATGGTTTTGGTGCCTGCGACTGGACTCGAACCAGCACATCCATAGGAAACCACCCCCTCAAGATGGCGTGTCTACCAATTTCACCACGCAGGCAAAAAAAAACCGTAAAATTTACGGGTAATTTTTGCTTGTGACCTGGCTGGGATTCGAACCCAGGACCCATACATTAAAAGTGTATTGCTCTACCAGCTGAGCTACCAGGTCGGCCACTTCATTAAACAATTTGTTAAAACTAAATTCAACATCATTTTGTTTTTAAAGTGGTGCAAAGATAAGGCTTTTTTTAAAATCTCAAAATTTTTTTAGTAATTTGTGAAAAATTCAAAAATGATAATTTCTCTTATCGGTTACATGGGCAGCGGTAAATCGCACATTGCCAAACTTTTGAGCGACAGACTTGGGATCAAATTAATTGATCTAGATAAAGAAATTTCTAAAAAAAATAAAATGACCATCGCTGAAATGTTCCAAAAAAAAGGGGAGATTTTCTTCAGAAGGCAAGAAAGAGCACTTTTGGAAGAGATTGTTGCCACCGAGGACAGCTGCATTTTAAGTCTGGGTGGTGGTACTCCTGCGTACTATAACAATATGGAGTTAATCAATCAAAATTCCGAAAGCATATTCTTGAGGACGTCTGTAAAAAATCTTACAGAAAGGCTATTGAAACAAAAGCACAAAAGACCGTTGATTGCAAATATTTCAGACCAAGATCTGCCTGAATTTATCGCTAAGCACCTTTTTGAAAGAAATATTTTCTACAATAAAGCAAAATATACCGTAAATACTGACGACAAAACCCCGGAAATGGTCGTTGAAGAATTGTGCGACTTACTTTAATCTTCATTGCTGTCATCGACCTCACGGAAAAATAGTTCCCAGTCGTCCTTATCCATTTGCGAAGCATCTACGCCACCGGTAAAATCCTCCAGATCACGGCGGTCTTTTTTTGTAGGTCTCCCTTCTCCGCGGTTGCGGTAATATTCCTGATTAAGTTTCCTTAGCTGCAAAACTTCATACTGTTGTTTATCAGTTTTATCTTCAATGTGCAGGGGAACCAATTTTGGCCCTATTCTACTTTTAGGCACCTGTAATATTTTGATTTGATATTCGATTTGATTTTTTTTGATTTTCAGCACATCACCCTCTTTCACTTCTTTCGAAGATTTCACCACATTTCCCCCAAGTGAAACCTTGTTCTTCTTAATTTCGTCAGCGGCAATACTTCTTGTTTTATAAAAACGTATACTCCACAAAAATTTATCAATTCTCATATTTTATTTATACTTTTGCTGGATTAAAATTTTAGCAATTTAACAATTATATTAAAATGAAGAAAATATTTTTATATATGGCGTTCTGTTCCTTAGCAATCATTTCTTGCCGAAAAGATGGTGTCGTAGAAGAGATTCCTGAAGTAAGTATCGATACGCAGAACAGCTACGACGATCAGGCCGCCCAACATTTTCTAGAAACACATTACCTTGATGAGAAGGGTAAGATTAAAGACTACGTGGAAACTGACACGGTAAACAAAAAACTATCAAAACTTAACCCGGTAATTTTACCTTCGGGGGTCATTTATATCATTAGAGCTGGAGCACAACCAACCCCCGGAAATCCTATTGGAACGAATGACGTAATTAGATTAATGAGCATCAGTAATTCTTATGTTGCTGCGAAAACAGATGACAAGGTTACGTTTGAAAGCGCAGTAAATTTTCGAAATACAATCTCCACAACAGGAACTCCGGAAGCGGATCCTTATTATTTTTATACAAAGAACTCTTTCATCACTGCATTCAATACAAAATACAAAACAAGTTACGACCATTCTTTTTTTGAGATTGAGGGATTCCGTGAAGCGATACAAAAATTTAAAGCCTTCGATTTATCCGATGAAGCGGGCTATAATCTGCAGGGTGTAATCATTGTTCCTTCAAGGGCTGCTTACGGTAGAGATATACATTATAGCTCCGGAATGTCGTATAGAAATAGATCTTTTGTTTTTGCTGTCCAGATATATAAAACAAAAGCTAGAACGGCGGCAGAAGACTAAAAATTTTCGACTTCTTAAAACGTAAAAGACTGCATCAAAAGCAGTCTTTTTTTCTATTCATACACTTGACGAAGGATTTCCAATGATTTTGGAACTCGAAATTCACTAAAGTGATAGGTGAAGTACACCATCAAAGAGTCTACGAATAAATTCCTATCAGTTCTTTTCAACTGGATCTGATAAATATCTTCGGTTAAAAACTTTTTCCAAATTGCTGATGTTTGCTCATCAAAAAGATGATGAGAGATTTCGTCTCCGAAAA
The DNA here is from genome assembly GCF_020084865.1 of Candidatus Kaistella beijingensis. Classification (NCBI taxonomy): domain Bacteria; kingdom Pseudomonadati; phylum Bacteroidota; class Flavobacteriia; order Flavobacteriales; family Weeksellaceae; genus Kaistella; species Candidatus Kaistella beijingensis. Next base: position 926,341 of record NZ_CP071953.1, read on the forward strand.
TTCCAGTTTCAGGGTTAAGGTAAGCTCCTTTCTTTAGTAAGGGAGAAACACCCGATATGATTAGAAAATGAAAGAGAAAAGAAGCGTATGAAGTGATGTTGTTTTGAAAAATCTCGTTCTGAAGTTTTAGGATAGCATCAAACAGTTCACGGTTTTTTTGTTCTTCCCGCAGAACATTGTTTAAAAATTCGGCCACAAAAAAAAGTGGTGAGCTGCTCTTCACCCCCATCATTTCCGAAAAACCCGAAATCAACTCTATGTTAGAAATCGACTGCACGTTCGTTTTAACCTTACTGTTGGAAACAGTGATATTAAGTAAATTTAATGGGAAAAGATACGGCTTCTTCTTACTTTTCGCGGAATAAATGCCTTTCGCAAAAAAACTTTGATATCCATTTTCGGAGGTGAAGCAATGCAGCACTGCATGATTATCGCCATATTTAAGATAAGAAAGCAGAAAACCGCTGATGTTTACCATTAATTTACGACCGCTATTTTTGCCGTTGCAGTATCGGTTCCGTCTGAATTGGTCATCAAAACAAAGTAGATTCCCGAAGCAACACGTACTCCACGCTGATTATTGAGATTCCATTCGTAATAGCCTCCTTTTGCCACCGCTTGGTGAACAAGGTTTCCTGCCGCATCGGTGATCCTTATATTTGTTTTTTCAGCCAGTCCTCGAATTCGTACATTTCCTTTGTAATTAGCATAAACAACTGGATTTGGGTATACCAAGACCTCCCCGAAATTTTCATTCACATTTAAAACATCTCCCTGGTAAACCATCACACCGTCCAAGGTCACAAAATACACTTTCCCTGTTTGTTTATCGACTTTAATGTCTGTAACACTGTTTGTTGGTAACGGTGAATTCTGCTTGGTAAAATGATTGAACGTTTTTTGGCCATCCGAGCTTAAATAAAACACGCCGCCTTCATCTACAGAAACCCATTTTTGGTTCCCACCATCTACTTCAATCTGTAAAATCGGTGAATCCCTGAATAATTCTTCACCCACACCATTTTCTTCTATAATGATCGGTTCTGTCCGTGGATTATCTTCGTCGATTGCTGCCGAAGGATTTTGCAAAATACGGAGGCCAATTCTTGTTCCGATCCAAACATCATCATTTTTGTCAATCGCAGCCGAAACAACACCATCTGCAGGAAGATTATTATTTTTCCTAATCATTTTAAAACGGTCATCGCCAAGTTGTGTAGGCGTATTTTTGTAGTCGTAAATCAGCAAACCTCCTCCTCCAAAAAATGGAGCGGGAATGTATAAAATTCCGTTTTTGGTAAAAGGTTTTTGGGTAGATCCAGAATTAATCACATTCACCAAATTAAAGCTGTCGGAAGCAGGAATGTAATAATAGAATCCAATTTTATCAGAATTGGCCGCAGAAGAGACAAAAAGCTGGTTATTTTCATCAAAAGTTAATCCAGCAACACGGTTAAGCCAGTTACCTGTACTCGCATAAATATTTTTATATTCATCATTTTCCATTCTGTAAATACCTTTTTGCCCGTCGATCGGAGTCCAGTTCACAAAAAATATTTCAGAAGGTTTTGCAGGGTTCATCACTGCATCCATCACGTTTAGTGGGCCCGGAAAAGTTTTAAAAAAATTAGGGTACACCCAATTGGTTCCATTAAAGTGATAGTAGCCAAAATTATTGAAGACCGGCGTATCGTAGGCATCTCTGCCTCCACTGGAGATCAACACCTGATTTCCCAACAAATCAATCTTATAGGAAGTATTGCTGTACGGTCCGTCTGGTTTCAAAAAGTCGCCCGCTTCGTTTTTGATCCCGGAAGTCTTGGTTCCTGCGAAAATTTTAGAATTGCTGAAGAATCCGGTATTGAGCTGTTCCCCGAAATCAAAGCTTTTCACAAAAGCACCGGTGGAAGTGAAAATTGAAATTTCCAGAGCGTCTGCAACGATAATATTTTGTGGGGTAACTGTAATGTCCCTTATCGAATTGAAACCTTTTGGTAAAGCAGTAAAAGTTGTCCCATTTCCGGAATAAACCGTATTTAGATTGGAATAAGCGATGGTACTTCCCACAGAAATCTGGCTAAAGTTTCCAGCATTTACGGTATTCCACGAGGAAAAGATTGGAAATGTCACGTTCATTTCGTGAGACTTCAAACCGGTTGCAGTAGCCACATAAACGGAGTTATCTTTAATCACCGCTTCTTTCGCTGCCTCGTAAACACCGTTGTTTATAAAAAAGGACGAATCTCCAAATTCTTTTTTATCCAAACGGAAGATCGAAACACCGTAATTTACCGAAATCACTGCTAAATTGCCCGTGATTGAAATATGATTTATTCTTTTCTCACCGTTATAACCAGCCGCAATTGGAATGTCGACTACGTACGTGATTCCTTCAGGTGTGATGATATCCATCGCGCCATTTTTATAACCAACCAAACCTATTTTTGTTTCAGGGTTGTAATCAAATGCACTAATTTTCACCTCGTGAAGTCCGTTCGCTTTTGACAACTTGGTGATTTCGCCAGTTGCAGGCGTGTAAAAGAAGATTCCGTTTTCTGTAGCAGCAATGAGTTTTCCGTTGTCCTCTCGAATCGCCAAAACATTATTATAAGAGAACAAATCGCTCCATCTGCTCGAGGAAATAATCTGCGCGGAAAATTGCAGCGAAAAAAGGAGTAGTAAAAAAGGTATTATTTTTTTCATCATTTTTTTAAACTAATATACTGTCATCTATAACTTGATTGTTCCATGAAATATTTTTCACGTTTTTGTTTTTATCGAAATAAAAATCGATTTTTCCTAAAAGAAGTCCTGCCCAACCCACTTGATTCACCAAAACATTTTTGCCTTTTCTATTGATAAAATTTTGTGGTTCAGGTAAGAAAGTATGAGTGTGACCACCAAGTATTAAATCAATCCCTTCGGTTTGCGCAGCTAAAATTTTATCTGAAACTTTCTTCGGGTCATCTTTATAATCATAACCAATGTGTGAAAGACAAATCACCAAATCACATTTTTTCTCATTTCTCAACACATCGGAATATTGCTGCGCCATTTCAATTGGATTGAGGTATTTCGTTTCTAAATACTGTTTCTTCCCAACCAAACCTTCAAGCTGAATTCCCACCCCGAAAATCCCGACTTTAATTCCGTTTTTATTAAAAATTTTGTACGGAATTGTTTGTCCCTCAAGAATGGTATTTTTAAAATCGTAATTAGAGCAGAGGAAAGGAAATTTCGCATTCGGCTGAACTTTTTTAAATCCTTCCAAACCATTGTCGAAATCGTGATTTCCCATCGTTGCTGCATCATAACCCATCATCGACATTAACTTAAATTCTAATTCACCACCGAAAAAGTTGAAGTATGGCGTTCCTTGAAAAATATCTCCCGAATCAAGCAGCAACACATTACTTTCCTCCTTTCTGATTTTTTGGATTAATGCTGCTCTTCTCGCAAAACCACCTTGATTCGGATTTCGGCTGTAACTAGAATCAAACGGCTCGATTCTGCTGTGTTGATCGTTGGTATGAAGAATCGTGAGTTTGTTGGCAGAATTTTTTTCTAAAAAGTTCAGGTTTTCAGCCAAAAGCAAATTCGGGGCTAAAGTCATCGCCAAAGTTCCGCCACCAATCGTTTTTAAAAACTGCTTTCTATCCATTAGTTTTGTTTTTTTTGTTTTTAAAAAGTAAACGCACGTCTTTCGGTGCCACAATTTCCGGATTTGCCTTAAATTTTTCAAGGAACAAATCACGCAATTTAATTCCGGTCGAAATCATTTCACCTTTGCCAAAAAACGCCATATTATCGCCACCTAAAGCCAAATAATCAGAAGTTGCAATGTAATAAGTTTTTGCAGGATCAACTTCTTTTCCGTTGATTAATTCCTTCACCGACATTCCGTTATCTGTTTCAATATAAAGTCTAGAAACAGGATTGTTTTTCTGTGTCTTCAAGTAATAATCGAAAAGGCCTTTCAAATCCGAACCTTTCATTTTCACGATCATCACTTCATTTTCAAACGGCATTACTTCGTAAATATGTTTAGTCAAAATATCGCCTTTCCCAATAGTAGAGCGTATTCCGCCCACATTGATTACGGCTGCGTCTACTCCGTTTGGGATTCCGTTTTTTCTCGCCCAATCGTCTGCACCTTCAAAAGTAAAGTCTGCCAGAAGATTTCCCAAATTACTGTTGTCTCCCTGTTTGTTCAAATCGACATTTGTATAAGAAATTTTAGTATTCATTTTTCCTTCCAACTCAGCTTTATAAGGTTCGATGACTTTTGTAAAAGCTGCGTCTTCCGGTAAATCTTTGGAAAGGGAAATATTTTTCTCGGCACTTACTTTCGCCACACTCAACGCGGTTCTACACGAAGAAAGCGACAAAATTGCCAAACCAAGAACGAGGAATCTGTTTTTCATTGAGATAAAATCTTGAGTTGCAAATATAAAGATATGAATATAAAGTTGTGATAATTTTTTCCAGGTAGGTGAAAATATTTTTATACAAAATACAGAATCAAAAGTTAGGTTTTTCAGTAATTCAGATACTTTTGTCTTGATACAAAAGTATCCAAAAAATCAAGACTGGATATTTTTCCTAAAAAATCTCCTACGTCATCTCATTTGTCCAATTGAAAAAACACAACAATTTTAGAAAACAGAACTTTAAAAATCTTTGATTTTTCACTTTGTGTACTAATTTCACCAATTAAGGAACAATTAAACTTTTGTGACTTTTGTGGTTTACATAATTTTTTTGTTTTTATGCAGTATTTTTTCACAAATTCTCATCTAAATTTTCGTATTTTTGAAAACATTAATTTAATTCAGAATGAGCAATTTAAAAGGAGTTGGTGTTGCTTTGGTAACGCCTTTCAATGAAGATTTGTCGGTAGATTTTGATTCGTTGACCAAATTGGTCGAGTTCAATATCGAGAACGGTACTAATTATTTGGTGGTTTTGGGAACAACCGCAGAAGCGGCGACGCTTTCAGAAGAGGAGAAAAAACAGGTTACAGAACATATCGTAAAGGTGAATAACGGACGTCTTCCTTTGGTTCTTGGAATTGGCGGAAACAACACGATGGAAGTTAAAAAACAGATTGAGCAAGCCGACCTTTCTGCTTTCGATGCAGTTCTTTCTGTTTCACCATACTACAACAAACCTAATCAGGAAGGGCTTTATCAACACTATAAAGTTTTGGCCGGAACAGGAAAGAAAATCATTATTTACAACGTTCCTTCAAGAACCGGACAAAATATTGAAGCTTCCACCACTTTGCGTTTGGCCAAGGAATTCTCGAATTTATTTTTAATTAAAGAAGCCGCACCCAATATTTTACAATATTTCGACATATTAAGACAAAAACCTGATGGTTTTAATTTGGTTTCCGGTGATGATGAATACACACTTCCCGTAACTTTAGCGGGAGGAAACGGTGTAATTTCCGTGATTGGACAAGGTTACCCGAAAGAATTCTCAACGATGGTTCAATTGGCTTTTGACGGAAAAGTAAAAGAAGCTTATGAAATCCACAATAAATTGGTGGAAATCACCCGATTGATTTTCGCTGAAGGAAATCCTGCAGGAATTAAAACCGTTTTGGCGGAAAAAGGAATTATCAAAAATTATTTAAGACTTCCGTTGGTTGCAGCAAGCGCAGGTTTGCAGGAAAAAATAAAGGCGGAAATGGCGAAGATTTGATACGAGGTTCGAGTTACGAGATTCGTGTCGCGGGTTTGGGAATATCATAATTTAAAAGGACTTTTTTCAAAAGTTCTTTTTTATGTGACTTAAATAAAAGAATTCTTTGCGGACTTTGTTAAGTGTTACGCCTTTGCCTCATCTTATTTAACAATATTTATTGAATGGCTAACCTTCGATTTGCGAACTTAAAAGTTTTACGCAAGACAGCATAGTCATAAAACTTTGGGGACTTCTCGTTAAATTCAGTCCAATGATTTTACCAATTCAAAAAAATATTCACCACATTTCGCCAAATGCGTTCCATACCAAGAAAACGCTTCACCATCTACCAAAACAATTTTTGAATTTAGAAGTTCTTTTTGCAGTTCATCAATATGCTTTTGCTGAAAAGGAAATGGTTCGGAAGAAAGGAAAATAAAATCGGCCTTCTTCATTTCCTCAACTAAAATTTCGGGATATCTTTTTTCATTTTTAAAAACATTTTCAAAACCAAGTTTGTCGAGAATTTCATGGATAAAAGTATCGGAACCAATCGTCATGTACGGATTTTTCCAGATCAGGTAACATACTTTTTTGGATTCTTGATTTTTAATACCATTGATAATATCAGAAATTTTTTGATTGAAATTTTTGGCTGTATTTTCTTTGTTTAAAAGCGTTCCGAGTTCTGTTAAAAATCTTGAATTGTCTTCTAAAGTTTCAATAGCAGTTACCCAAACTTTGAAATCTTTCATCAATTCTTCAACTTGTAATTTTTCGTTTTCCTCTTTATTGGCGATAATAAGATCAGGATTTAAATTCTTAATTTTCTCTAAATTCAAGTTCTTGGTTCCACCGATAGTTTCAACGTTTTTTACTAAACCTTTTGGATGTATGCAGAATTTGGTTCGACCGATAATTTCGGTATCAGTTAACCCAAAATCGAAAAGAGTTTCGGTGATGCTTGGAACAAGAGAAATTATTTTCATCAATGAGAATTATGTTTTAAACCATTAAGAAGTTAAGGTAGTTTTGTTAATAATTCAACTACCGAAAAGATAAATTTAGACTTTTAACTTCAATCTTAATGAACCATAATCTCTTAATGGTTATAAGCCGTTATTACAAAATTTTCCCTGTAAGAAAAAGTGCCGCAATCGAAAAGTAAATGATCAAACCGGTTACATCCACCAAAGTTGCGACAAAGGGCGCAGAAGAAGTTGCAGGGTCAAGATTGAATTTTTTCAAAATAAATGGAACCATCGAACCGGAAAGCGTTCCCCAAAGTACGATCATTGCTAAAGAAATTCCTGCGCTTATTCCCACAAAAAACCAATATTGCCCGTAATCGAACCAACCCATTTTGTGCCACAACATAATTCGGAAAAAACCGATGATTCCAAGCAAACTTCCTAAAAACAAACCGGTCACCAATTCTTTTCGCATCACGGTCCACCAATCTTTCAAAGTGATTTCCTGTAGCGCCATTGCACGAATTATCAATGTTGCAGCTTGTGAACCGGAGTTTCCACCACTCGAAATAATTAATGGAATGAATAGCGCCAAAACCACCGCTTTTTCAATTTCATTTTCATAAAACCCCATCACAGAAGCGGTTATGAGTTGCAAAAAGAAAAGGACAATCAGCCACAATCCACGTTTCTTTATCATTTCAAACCATGGAGTTTGAATGTACGGTTCGTCCAACGCTTCTACCCCACCAAATTTTTGAATGTCTTCCGTGTTTTGTTCCTCAATTTGGTCAATGATGTCATCCACGGTCACAATCCCTACCAAAACGCCATTTTCAGTGACAATTGGTAATGCAGCGCGGTCATATTTTTCGAAATAAGGAACTGCATCTTCTTTGGAAGTCGTTGTGGTAATCGCCACAAAATGATTGTCGGTAATATCTGAAATCAAAGTGTCTTCTTCTGCCAAAAGTATTGAACCAATCGCAATGTCGTCTATCAAACGGTTTCTTTCATCCACCACGTAAAGATGGTTCATGGTTTCTACTTTTTTGCCGACTTTTTTGATATGTGCAAAACATCTTTTCACCGTCCATTCTTTTCGGATTTGGATGTAATAGGGCGTCATCAAACGAGCGATGGAATCTTCATGATAACCTAAAAGTTTCAGGGCAATTCTTCGTTCTTGCGGATTAAGGTGATTGATGGAATACTTAATAAGTTCATCGGGAAAATCCTCGAACAACGCGGTTCGGTCATCGGGAGTCATCGCGTTCAAAATCTCGGAAACTTCTTCGCTTCCGATGCTTCGAATGGTTTCTTCCTGAAAGTCGGGATCAAGGTGTGAGAAAACTTCTGCCTTGTATTGTTTCGGAACTTTCAGAAACGCCAAAAGCCGCTCATCTGCGGGCAGTTCGCTCAGTCTTTCGGCAATATCTGCCGGATTGAAAATAAGTTCCTGAGTTTCCACAATTCTATTTTTTAGGGAATTGCAAAATTAGCCTAAAAACTTAAAATTACCGAATAAATGAACGATTTAAAAATTAATGTTCTTTAATTTTCAATAGGAAGAACGTAATCTTTTTTGATTTTCCTAAGGTTTTTGCCCAAACTTTTCATTGCGCCTGTTGTCCCAATTTTAATGGAGTTTTCTGCGGAACCTAGGAGTCGCGCGTTTTTTTTATAAGTATCGTAATCGGTTTCTGTGATGAAATTTCCTTCCGAATCATACAGTTTCAAGCTCACAATCACTTGATTTGAAAACACATATTTTCCAAGTCCAACCTTAAAATATTTTACTTTTGGAACTACTGCGAATTGTGCGTTATTGTTGTCACAAAATTCTTTCAAGGTTTTTACATCAGCAGAATCAAAGGTTAGATTTGCATCCACTCTCAACATTTTATAATTTCTAAAATGGCTGATTCGATCGGAAACTGCGCTGTAAAAAGCGGAGTAAGTAGGCTCCTTTATTTCATCAATATCGGGAAAAACTTCGGGATTGAAATAGATGACATTCTGAATTTTTAAATCTCTATTAAAGACACTGTTTTGTGCGGAAACAGAATGAAAGCCGGTCAAAAGTATGAAAGCCGTAAAAGTAAAACTCAGTAAATAAAGATTTCTCATTAATGTGCGTTGTTGCAAAAATACTGCCATTCAACGGATTATCAAAGAAAATTTTAAGATTTTTTTAACATTCTTTCTATGCCTTTCCATACACAGAATCAATCACGATATTTTGTCTGTAGAAAAAATTGTCGTACTTTTGCACCCGTTACATAATAATCATTAAAATAATATTGGAATGTACTTAACAACTGACAAGAAGAAAGAAATCTTCGCAAAACACGGAAAGTCTGATGCAGACACAGGAAGCGCAGAAGGACAAGTTGCCCTTTTCACTTTCAGAATCAATCATTTATCTCAACACCTTAAGAAAAACCACAAAGATTATGCTACGGAAAAGTCTTTGGTGAAGTTGGTAGGTAAAAGAAAAAGATTGCTAGATTACTTGAAAAACAAAGACATCGCAAGATACAGAGCGATTATCGCTGAACTTGGTTTAAGAAAATAATCTTTTCCGAAAAAAAAGAAAAAAGCAACTCAGAAATGGGTTGCTTTTTTTCCTCTTTAATTGGAATGTCTTCAACTTCTTGAAGACGGGGTGTAGTAATTGAAGTGGGTCAATTTAAACCGCCCTTCCTCGTGTCAGTAAATTCACGATAGCGAGTAAAATAATTGATCCCACTGCTCCTGTAAGAATCTGTCCGATAATTTCAGTACCGAAAGTTGTTCCCAACAACCAATATCCAATAAAACCGCCTACGATTCCTACTACGATATTTCCGATTAATCCAAGACTACCGCCTTTAAAGATTTGCGCGCCAAGCCAACCTGCGATTGCGCCGATAATAAGTGTCCATAAAATTCCCATAACTTTAAATTTTTAATGATTTGTATTTTCTTAAATTCTAAAATTATGCCACAAATAGAATATTTCGAGATTTGAAATTCCATATTTGAATTTAAATTCACTTCATTCAAAACAAAATCAACTGACTTCAGACTGATTCAAACTCGACAAAAATGCGTATCTTTGCGCCGATTAAAAACGAAGTATTAACAAGAAAATCTGCCTGAAGAAGTTGCGCAGATTCGCTGAAAGCCGAAAGCAAACGGCAGAAAGCAACAAAATTTTTTATTTTATGAGTGCTCCAGAAGCAATTATTGAAAAATTTCAATTAAAAGACGGGAGAGAAATCTCCATTGAGACAGGTCGTCTCGCAAAACAAGCGAACGGTTCTGTAGTAGTAAAATGTGGCGGAACAATGCTCCTTGCAACAGTTGTAGCCAACAAAGACGCAAATCCGGGAGTGGATTTCCTTCCATTAACGGTAGATTACAGAGAAAAATTCTACGCAGGAGGTAAAATTCCTGGAAATTTCTTCAGAAGAGAAGCAAGACCTTCAGACGAGGAAATTTTAACGATGAGATTGGTGGACAGAGTTCTTCGTCCGCTTTTTCCCGAAGATTTCCACGCAGAAGTTCAGGTGATGATTTCCCTGATTTCTTATGATAAAGAAGCAATGCCGGAAGATTTGGCAGGTTTAGCCGCTTCCGCAGCCATCGCAATTACCGATATTCCTTTCAACGGACCAATGTCTGAAGTGAGAGTGGTGAGAATTGACGGACAACTTTCCGTAAATCCAAGTTTTGAAAACTGGAAAAAAGCAGATATCGATATCATGGTTGGCGCGACTAAAGATTCCATCGTTATGGTAGAAGGAATTATGGACGAGATTTCTGAGCAGGAAATGATTGAAGCAATTCAGTACGCTCACGATGAAATTAAAGTTCAAATTCAAGCACAGGAAAGATTGGCTGAAAGAGTTGGAAAAGCTTTCCCAAAAAGAGAATACTCCCACGAAGATCACAACGAAGAAATTCGTGAAAAAGTTTGGAAAGAAACTTATGATAAAGTTTACGCAGTAGCAAAAACGCCATCTACAAAAGAAGAAAGACACGATAATTTTGCAGCAGTTTTAGAAGAATTCCTTTATCAATATTCTGAAGAAGAATTGGAAACTGTAAAACCATACGCAAAAGTTTATTACCATGATGTAGAAAAAGAAGCGATGCGTCAAATGATTTTGAACGAAAAAATCCGTTTGGATGGTCGTGATCCGGAAACTATTCGTCCAATTTGGAGCGAAATCGATTACCTTCCGGGAGCACACGGTTCCGCAATTTTCACAAGAGGCGAAACACAATCTTTAACTGCAGTAACTTTAGGTTCTATTAAAGATGCAAACATGGTGGATTCTGTTGCTTCTCAACACGACGAAAAATTCTTTTTACACTATAATTTCCCACCATTTTCAACAGGTGAAGCAAGACCTTTGAGAGGAACTTCCAGAAGAGAAGTAGGACACGGAAACTTGGCGCAAAGAGCGCTGCAAAACATGATTCCTGCCGAAAATCCTTATACCATTCGTATTGTTTCCGATATTTTGGAATCAAACGGCTCGTCTTCTATGGCGACGGTTTGTGCAGGAACTTTGGCTTTGATGGATGCAGGTGTGCAAATTTCAAAACCGGTTTCCGGAATTGCGATGGGATTGATTACCGATCCAAAATCAGGTAAATTCACCGTTCTTTCCGATATTTTAGGTGATGAAGACCATTTAGGTGATATGGACTTTAAAGTGACCGGAACTGCAGACGGAATCACGGCTTGTCAAATGGACATCAAAATTCAAGGATTGACGATGGATATTATGACAACTGCATTAAACCAAGCAAGAAACGGAAGATTACATATTCTAAATGAAATCTTGAAAACCATCGATAAACCAAGAGCCGACGTAAAACCTCACGCTCCGAAAATGGAAATTTTGGAAATTCCAAAAGAATTCATCGGTGCAGTGATCGGACCTGGTGGAAAAATCATTCAGCAGATGCAGAAAGATTTCGATACGGTGATTGCGATTGAAGAAATCGGCGAAATCGGAAGAATCGAAATTTCTGGCGTAAACAGAGAAAATATCAACGCAACGATTGCTGCGATTAACGAAATCACTTTCGTTCCTGTTGTTGGCGAAGTTTACAAAGGAAAAGTAGTGAAAGTGATGGATTTCGGTGCGTTTGTAGCGATTGCAAAAGGTACTGAAGGATTACTTCACATTTCTGAAATCGAGTGGAGAAGATTAGATAAAGTTCCTTACGCAGAAGGCAATGAAGTGGAAGTGAAATTCATGGGTTACGATGACCGCAAGAAAATGAAACTTTCCAGAAAAGTTTTATTGCCGCGTCCACCAAGACCGGAGCAGAAACCGAGAGAAGAAAGGCCTCAAAATAACGAAGGACAAAAACCTGAACAGCAAGGTTAAAAATAAAGATCCGCTTCAAAAAATTGAAGCGGATTTTTTTAGACATACACTTCTCCTGTTTCGAAATGTCTTCTGGTAGAAGCGAGAGTGGGCTCTAAAGATTTGTGTTGATAATGAGGAAAATCTTTAAAAGAATTCCAATTCCCGCCCCACTCCAGGTTTGGTAAAAAAGGCAAAACAAACGGTGCAATATCTTTGTACTCCCGGTCTTTTTTGATGTACTCGCCATTTTGAAAAATACCGATGTCCCATGCTAAGCCAAAATTATGATTGCTTTGTCCACCTTTAGCATTGGTAACTACAGATCTGTTTTTCTGTGTAGTTCTTCCAATACT